>CAZIMM010000161.1:0-1678 GCA_964540415.1 uncultured Eubacteriales bacterium | reverse complement strand
ACAAGATGTTAAAGGACACCTTCAAAATGACCGATGAGGATTTCAAGAACTACGACGGCGACATCGGCATGGGCAAGGTCAAGCTCGACAGACCGCCGCAGCTTGACCAAAAGCACATTGACGCACTCAAAAAAATTGTCGGCGATGAGTTTGTTTCCACCGGCGATTATGAGCGTCTCTCCGTTGCTTACGGCAGCACGGCATATGATTTGCTCCGCATGAGGCAGGGAAAAATCGACAGCCTGCCGGATGTTGTTGTTTTCCCGGACACTGCCGAACAAATTGAGCAGATTGTGGCTTACTGCACACAGAACAGCATTCCGCTTTATGTTTACGGCGGAGGCAGCAGCGTCACCCGCGGCGTTGAGCCGATTAAGGGCGGCGTGTCACTGGATATGCGTCTGCGATACAACAAGGTTATCTCCTTTAACGAAATCGACCAGACAATAACCGTTCAAACGGGTATGTCCGGCCCGAAGCTTGAGGAAACCCTGCACAACGCGCAAAAGCTGTTCGGTGCAAAAAGAGCTTACACCTGCGGCCATTTCCCGCAGTCATTTGAATACAGCAGTGTCGGCGGCTGGGTTGTCACGCGCGGAGCAGGGCAGAACAGCACTTATTACGGAACGATTACCGACATTGTCCTTTCACAGAAATACGCAACGCCTATCGGAAAAATCGAAACCAGTCACTATCCCAGAGAAGCCACCGGCCCGAACCTCAACCAGATTATGATGGGCAGCGAGGGCACGTTCGGTGTGCTCACTGAGGTAACACTCAAGGTCTTCCGCTGGCAGCCCGAAAACAGAAAGCGTTTTTCCTATATCTTTAAGAACTGGGATATAGCGCAGGAAGCAGCCAGAGAAATGATGCAGTGCGAGTGCGGCTATTCCTCGGTTTTCCGCCTTTCCGACCCGGAGGAGACGAACCTGATGCTCCGCCTTTACAACGTGGATGAAACACCTCTCAAGCATCTGTTCAAAATCGGCGGATTCAAGGATATGGAAAGGTGCCTGTTCATCGGCTTTACTGACGGTGAAAAGGGCTTTTCGGCAAATGTTGCGAAGAACATCGGGCGCATCGCCAAAAAATACGGCGCGATGAGCCTGACCTCCTTTGTGACAAAAAGCTGGGAGCACGGCCGCTTTACCGATCCTTATCTGCGGGACACTCTCATGGATTTCGGCATCACAACTGACACTCTCGAGTGCACCGTCAACTGGTCAAACATGGCGCAGGTGCACCGAGATGTGCGCAAGGTTTGCCATGCACTGCCCAATACTGTTGTCACAACGCATATGTCGCACTGCTATCCTCAGGGAGCAAACCTGTATTTCATTTTCATCACAAAGATGGACGATTCGGACGCGTTCAAGGCATATCACACCAGCATTCTCGACGCAATTCAGAAGTCGGGTGCAGCAATCAGCCACCATCACGGAATCGGCAAAATGTTTGCACCGTGGCTGGAGGGCAGCCTCGGAAGAACCGAATACGGTGTGTTCAAGGTGCTCAAGGATTACTTTGACCCTGATTACAACATGAACCCCGGCGGCACAATCGGTCTGGATCTCGACGAGAGTGAAAAGCGCTTTATGCTTGAAGATAAAAAGTGATTTTCCGATTCGGGCATAACAAAATGTTTGCATTCAGTTCTCAATTATGTTAATATTTTTTA
>CAZIMM010000160.1:0-1700 GCA_964540415.1 uncultured Eubacteriales bacterium | reverse complement strand
GGGCTGAAGTTCCGAGAATCTGAATGCCTTTTTCGTCGAGGAACTTAGTCAGCTTGATCGCTGTCTGACCGCCGAAGGCGACAACAACGCCGATGGGATTTTCAACACGGATAACATTCATAACGTCTTCGGGGGTCAGCGGCTCAAAGTAGAGTCTGTCTGCGGTGTCGAAATCCGTCGAAACCGTTTCGGGGTTGTTGTTGATGATAACAACCTCATATCCGAGCTTTTTGAGCGACCATACGCAGTGAACGGACGAAAAGTCGAACTCGATGCCCTGACCGATTCTGATGGGACCCGAGCCGAGCACGATAATTTTTTTGTTGCTGTTATCATCGTGACCGACAACCTCGCGCGCCTCGCAGACATCGTCATATGTTGAATAGAAATACGGGGTGCGGGCGGTGAACTCCGCGCCGCAGGTGTCAACCATTTTATAAGAAGCATATTTCGGGCTTTCGATTTTTTTGCCGCTCAGTCGTTCAATTGCGGCATCGGTGTAGCCGTACTTTTTGCCCTTTATGTAATAATCTTCATCAAGCTTGCCCGACTCGAGCATCTTTTCGTATTTTACGAGGTTGTTGATTTTCGCAATAAACCACTCATCAACCTTTGTGATTTCATAAATCTCATCAATGCTGATTCCGGCATAGAGCGCCTCGTATATTGTGAACAGACGCATATCGTCAACGGCTGCAAGACGGGTACGGATATCGTCGTTCGATTTTTTCTTGGAACGCAGCGTGTCAAGCGAGATTTCCGCACCGCGTACAGCTTTCATCAGTGCCATTTCAAAGCTCGGGGCAATAGACATGACCTCGCCCGTCGCCTTCATTTGTGTGCCGAGCTTGCGGCTTGCGTGAACAAACTTGTCAAACGGCCACTTCGGAAATTTGACAACGCAGTAGTCAACCGTGGGCTCAAAGCAGGCGCAGGTGATTCCGGTGACGTCGTTCAAAATCTCATCGAGAGTGTAGCCCAGAGCAATTTTTGACGTAACCTTTGCAATCGGGTAGCCGGTTGCCTTGCTCGCAAGAGCGGAGGAACGCGACACACGGGGATTGACTTCGATGACCGCATATTCAAAAGAATCCGGATTGAGGGCAAACTGACAGTTGCATCCGCCCTCAATTCCGAGCGCGGTGATGATGTTGAGAGCTGCCGTGCGCAGCATCTGATATTCCTTGTTTGAAAGTGTGACGGCGGGAGCGATAACAATCGAATCGCCTGTGTGAACACCAACGGGGTCAACGTTTTCCATGCTGCAAACGGCAATGACGTTGCCCGCTCTGTCGCGCATAACCTCAAACTCGATTTCCTTCCAGCCGGCTATGTATTTTTCAACGAGCACCTGAGATATCGGTGAAAGCATAAGACCGTTGCGGACAATCGGAATAAGCTCGTCGAGATTGTAGGCAACTCCGCCGCCTGCGCCGCCCAAGGTGAACGCAGGGCGGATAATGACGGGATAACCGATGTCCGACGCAATATAAATTGCCTCGTCAAGGTCGGTTGCAATGTCGGAGGGGATGACAGGCTCGCCGATTTCCAGCATTGTGTCCTTGAAAATCTGCCTGTCCTCTGCCTTGTCGATTGCCTCGGCGTTTGTGCCGAGAAGCTTGACGCCCATCTTGTCAAGAAAACCGTCTTTGGAAAGCTGCATGGCGACTGTCAGACCCGTCTGACCGCCGAGACCGGCA
>CAZIMM010000159.1:0-1718 GCA_964540415.1 uncultured Eubacteriales bacterium | reverse complement strand
AAAGCGGAACTTGTTTCGCGCGTTGAAATTATGCTTGAAAATTACTGCAAAACCGTTCTCATCGAAGCAAACACAATGACCGACATGGCAAGAAAGCAAATTCTTCCGGCAATTGAATCATATACGGCGGAGGTTGCTAAGGCTGCCTCAGCGAAAAAAGCAGTCTGCCCCGAGGCGGCCTGCGGCTATGAAAAGGCGCTTGTCGGCAAGCTCTCGGTGCTCACGGAGCAGATTGCGGAAAAGACGGATGAACTCAGCTCGGCGCTGTTAAAGCTGACCGATGCCGCCGATGTTGAGAAAGAGGGCTATATGATTCGCGACACCGTTCTGCCGAAAATGAGCGAATTGCGTGCGGTTGCCGACGAATCAGAAACAGCAACAGCTCAAAGCTACTGGCCGTTCCCGACCTACGGCGACCTCTTGTTCGGAGTCAAATAATAAAAGCTTTAATACATTGGAGGGAAATTATTATGGTATACAGTGCTGTCAACACAATATGGGTGCTTATCGGAGCTGCTCTCGTGTTCTTTATGCAGGCAGGCTTTTCGATGTGCGAGGCAGGCTTCACAAGGGCAAAAAATACAGGTAACATATTAATGAAAAACTTGATGGATTTCTGCATCGGTACACCGTGCTTTTGGCTCGTTGGCTTTGGCGTGATGTTCGGCGCAGGAACGGCAGCCTTCGGTTGGCTTGACCCGATGATTGCCAAGGATTACAGTTCAATTCTGCCGGCAGGCGTACCGCTGTGGGCGTATGCAATTTTTCAGACCGTTTTTTGCGCAACCGCGGCCACTATTGTTTCCGGTGCAATGGCGGAGAGAACAAAGTTCAGCGCTTACTGCATTTATTCAGCAGCAATTTCGTTGTTTATCTACCCGGTTTCCGGCCACTGGATATGGGGTGGCGGCTGGCTGTCGCAGCTTGGGTTCCACGATTTTGCCGGTTCGACCTGTGTTCACATGGTCGGCGGTGTGTGCGCGCTCATCGGCGCTGCTATCCTCGGGCCTCGTATCGGGAAATATGACAAAAAAGGGAAACCCAGAGCCATTCTCGGACACAACCTTACTTTTGCTGCTCTCGGTGTGTTTATTCTTTGGTTCTGCTGGTTTGGGTTCAACGGTGCATCAACCGTCGGCATGGACACAGATGAGCTTATGGAGAGCGCGGGCATTGTGTTCTTTAACACCAACCTTTGCGCAGCCCTCGCTTGCTGCACAACGCTTATTGTCACATGGGTGCGCTACAAAAAGCCGGATGTGTCAATGACCTACAACGCAGCACTTGCAGGTCTCGTAGGCATAACAGCTGGCTGTGATGCGGTTGAGCCGTGGGCTGCCGCAATCATGGGTATTATTTTCGGCTTTGTAATTGTGCTTGCCGTTGAATTCTTTGACAAGGTTGCAAAGATTGATGACCCTGTCGGCGCGGTTTCTGTTCACGGTATCTGCGGTGCACTCGGCACAATTCTCACCGGTGTGTTTGCAAGCGGCAGGTCAACCGAAAAAGGTCTGCTTTACGGCGGAGCGCGTTTCTTTGGCGTTCAGTTGCTCGGTGTTCCAAGCGTTGCAGCCTATGTTGCAATCGTTATCACAATTGTCTTTGTCATAATAAAAAAGACGATGGGTCTTCGCGTCAGCGCTGAGGAGGAGATTGCGGGTCTTGATGTGTCAGAGCACGGTCTGCTCACGGCATATGTGGGCTTTGCAACAGTGCCG
>CAZIMM010000158.1:0-1911 GCA_964540415.1 uncultured Eubacteriales bacterium | reverse complement strand
ATTGCTTTTTCTCCATTGAATCGGAACATAATAAGGGCAAGCACATTCTGTGCGAGGAGATACAATTTTAGGATTTGCAGTCATTTTTGTTCTACGATTTCTTTAACGGTGTCGGCAAAAACTACTTACCAAACGACTGCAAGCAGTGCGGCAAATTCTTTCTCATTCGAGGCGGCAAATATTTCAGCTACTGTGACCTCCCTGTAGAGGGTGAGCCAGACAAGACCTGCCGCAATGTAGGCACGCGCCGTCAGTATGACAACAAGTGCAAAAACGACCCCGTTTGGCAAACATACAACCGGGCATACAAGGCTCATTGCGCACGATATATGAAAAAGGAAATGACCGTCGCCGAGTTTGAGCAGTGGTCACGATTTGCATCCGATTTGCGCGATAAGGCACTTGCTAATGGCATTCCCTTTGAACAGTATTACGCCGATATCCGCAAGTGATGTTTTTTACTCTGAAATCCACAAATATTACGCCTTATAAATCAGAGGAAAAATCAAGTGTCATTTTTTTCGTCAAACCCAACAGAAATATGAGAAAATCAGCCTCGTATTACGGCTTAAATCTGTGATATTGGGCTGATTTTTTTGCATATTACCCCGTCTCGCCGTACAATCGGACATAAATCTTTCATTCGCACCGTTGTTCGGACAAGAGCCACAAACCCGTCACAAAGGCAAATTCAAAAAAATCTAAAAAAGGGTTGAAGTATAAAATTCTTTGTGTATGATTATAGGTGCCGGCAGAAAAATGACAAGGAGAACTACTATGAATAGCTATACAATAAATCCTATAGGCACTGTTCACGCAAACGAAAACGGGTTTAACATTCAACTTGAAAAGGAATATATCCCCGCGCTTACGGGGCTTGAGGGCTACTCTTATATTCAGTTGCTTTATTGGTTTGACAAGTGCGACAACGCGCTCAGCAGAAGCAAACTGACCGAAAATAAGCCCTACACCAACGGTCCCGAGGTTCTCGGCACATTCGCAACACGCTCGCCCGAAAGGCCGAACCCGATTGCCGTATCGAGCGTTTATGTCACCTACATTGACCGCGAAAACGGCATAATAGGGCTTGCCTACACCGACGCTTTCGACGGCACGCCTGTGCTTGACATCAAGCCCTACACGCCGAGCCTTGACCGTGTGGAAGCACCGACTGTTCCCGAATGGTGTGCGCACTGGCCGGGCTGTGTGGAGAATTCCGGCAATTTCGACTGGGAAGCCGAATTCAACTTTTGAGGTGAAGCTATGAGCCTTAAAGACTATATTGAAAACAAACCCGTCCTCGAAACCGAGCGGCTTACGCTTCGCACGCTTTGCCGCGACGATGTTCCGGCGCTGCGCGAATGGAAGGCTAACCCAGAAATCTACAAATACTGGGGCATGAACATCGGCAAGAACGACAAGAATCCGGAACTGATGTTTGAAAAAGCCGAGAGGCCGACAAAGAGCTTCCACTGGGGCATAATCTGCCGCGCCGACGGCAAAGCAATCGGCGAAATGTGGATGTATTTGATTGAAAAAGACCGCCGGGCGAAGGTCGGCTTCCGGCTCTCGCCCGACTACCAGGGCAACGGCCTTGCATATGAAGCCCTCAAGGCGGTGACGGAGTTTTGCTTCACAAAAACCGAGCTTCAAAGCCTTTGGACGGATGTTCATGTCGATAACATTGCGTCATACAAAACGCTCGAAAAAGCAGGCTTCCGGCGAGTGGAGCTTGTCAAAAACGGCAAGCTCGGCAATCTTTCCTGCGATTACTATCTATATGAATTGCAGAAAACAAACTTGACATAATAGCAAAGCGGCAGCTATCACAAGTTTCGTGATAGCTGCCGCTGTTGTTGGTGTCTTTAGGTGTGGAAAATAAACCCCCGGTTCAACCAGGGGAGAACGAAG
>CAZIMM010000157.1:0-2017 GCA_964540415.1 uncultured Eubacteriales bacterium | reverse complement strand
CCCGGAACGGGCTCGAACCGTCGACCTCTAGCGTGACAGGCTAGCGTTCTAACCAGCTGAACTACCGGGCCGTGTGTTTGCCCGGAGATAATCCGAGCACACAACGTGTTGTATTATACAATTTTCGACGCGCTTTTGTCAATACTTTTCAGAAAAAAACACTTGTTTTCGGTTAAAAATCAGCCGAGCCGGTTGTCCTCGGGAAGGGGAGCACATCCCTGATATTTGATATTCCTGTGATATACATTATCAGCCGCTCAAATCCGAGACCGAAACCGGCATGCTTTGTTCCGCCGTAACGCCGCAGGTCAAGATACCAATTGTAGTCCTCCGGCTTGAGCCCGAGCTCGCTGATACGCTGCGTGAGCACATCAAGACGCTCCTCACGCTGACTGCCGCCGATAATTTCGCCGATGCCCATAACAAGGCAGTCCATTGCGGCAACGGTTTTTCCGTCATCATTAAGCCGCATATAAAACGCTTTGATTTCTTTTGGATAATCTGTGACAAAAACGGGACGCTTAAATATTTTCTCTGTCAGACACCGCTCGTGTTCTGTCTGCAAATCGCAGCCCCAGGAGACCTTGTATTCAAACTCGCTGTTGTATTTTTCAAGCATATCAATCGCATCGGTGTATGTCACACGGGCAAAGTCCGAACTGACAACTGAATTGAGGCGTTCAAGCAAGCCTGTGTCAACAAATTTGTTCAAAAAAGCTAACTCATCACTGCAATTTTGCATAACATAATCAAGAACAAACTTGATCATTGCTTCGGCAAGCTCCATATCATCGGAAAGCTCTGCAAAAGCGATTTCCGGCTCAATCATCCAGAATTCGGCAGCATGGCGCTGAGTGTAGGATTTTTCGGCGCGGAAGGTCGGACCGAAGGTGTAAATTTTCCCGAACGCCAGAGCCATTGCCTCGCCCTGAAGCTGACCGGACACCGTAAGGTAAGCGTTCTTGCCGAAAAAATCCTGTGAAAAATCAACCTCACCGTTTTCCAGCCTCGGGGGGTTGTTCATGTCAAGAGTTGTAACGCGGAACATTTCACCTGCACCCTCACAGTCACTGCAGGAAATAAGGGGGGTGTGTGCATAGACAAAGCCCTGCTCCATAAAAAAGGTATGGATTGCATATGCGGCAACGGAGCGCACGCGGAAAGCCGCATTGTAGATGTTTGCTCTCGGGCGCAGATGTCCGAGAGTGCGAAGATATTCGAGCGAATGCTTCTTTTTCTGCAGGGGATAATCCGGGGTGGATTCCCCTTCGACTTCAACCGTTTCGGCATTCAGCTCAAACGGCTGTGCGGCATCGGGAGTGAGCACAACCCTGCCGACAATCTTCACAGACGCGCCGACATTGAGCTTGACAATGTCCTTGTAGTTTTCAACCTTTTCTTCCTCAAGCACAACTTGCAGGCCCTTGAAGGAAGAACCGTCGTTGATTTGCATAAAGGCAATCGATTTTGAATCGCGAAGTGTCCTCACCCAGCCGTAAACCGTGACGTTTTCGGTGAATTTTTCGGGTGAAGCGTTCAGTGCTTTGATTTCCATTCTTTGCATTTTGGTGTTCCTTTCAACGCTTTGTACAAATATTACCCGTATATTATACCATTTTTATCTGAGATTGCAACAATAAAAAAAATTGCAATTTTTACTGACAAAAAATTCATTTTTTGCTTGCATTATTTGAAAAAATGTATTAAAATATGCAATTGTTGATACAAAGAGATGGGTGAAGATAAATGTATACGAATTTTTCAAGCAATGAGCTTGCAAAAGAGCATGCAAAGCTGACAAAAGAATATGAGAGTTTTAAGGCGCGCGGGCTAAAACTCAACATGTCAAGAGGCAAGCCTTCGGATGCGCAGCTTGATTTGTGTACGGAGCTTTTGAGGAATGTTAACACTGCGGGCGACTGCCTCTCGGAGGACGGCATTGACTGCCGCAATTACGGTGCGCCTTACGGCCTGCGTGAATGCATTGAACTGTATGCCGAGCTGATGGAGGTTCCGG
>CAZIMM010000156.1:0-2157 GCA_964540415.1 uncultured Eubacteriales bacterium | reverse complement strand
GGCAGAAATGCTGCAAGCGCTCCGAAAAAATCAATATGCTTCAAAGCCGGAAATTGCGGCAAAGCAGCGTGTCTCGAGAATTTCAAGTTTGAGTCTTCGGGTGCGCACGTGGCTTTCAAGCTCGCATATCCTTTTGTGACCGATTACTGTGCCGGAAGCAAGCTTTTTCCACTTCTTTTTTTCGTCCTCATACCAGACAGAAAACTTTTCAATTTGCTGGCCGCCGCTCACATGCTCTTTTATCACAACACGGTCAACGTCATAATCGTCTCCCATGTCGAGAATGAGATACGGCTTTACGGGGTCAAAGCCGGAGTGCCAGAATTCCTCAGGGTCGGCTGTAAGCGTTTTCATGCCGGAGTGCTCATCGTCAAGCCTGCACGAATCCTCAACCGTTGAGTCATCCGCCAGATTGTTTTCAAAGCGCATTGCCAAAACAGCCCCCATGGTTGTGAGCGCTTCAACGTCGCGCTCGTGAAGGAGTCCCTCGGGAGTGGGGGGCAGGTTGAGCAGAAATGACGCATTTGCGCCGACGGAGTTTTCATAAATCGTCATCAGCTTTGCAAGGGATTTGACGGCGTAATCGTCCTTTGTGTGATAGAACCAGCCGGGACGTATTGATGTGTTGACCTCCGCCGGATACCAGCACAGCTCGCCTGCATCTTTGATCCTTTTGCGGCTGCCGAGGTCAACCTCGGTGTAGTTTATCTTGCGCTTTGCAAATTTGCCGTTGTCCTGCTTCTGGGAAGAGTCGGCGGTTTTTTCTTCACTGCGGTAAAATGCCGGCACAACGCTCCACTCACTGCGGCGGCAGACCCCTGCTTCGTTTCCGCACCAGCGAACGTCCGGCCCGCTGATTGAAATGACCGCGTCGGGTTGAAGCTCCCGGATAATCTCATAATAGCCTTGCCAGTCATATTCCTGTTTTCTGCCGTTCTTGCCCTCTCCGCATGCGCCGTCAAACCATACGCAAAAAATATCACCATAGTTTGTCAACAGCTCACGGAGCTGATTTTTGAAAAAGGTGTTGTAAGCCTCACCGCTGCCGTAGGATGTCTCATGCATATCCCAGGGGGAAAGATAAATTCCGAACTTTATGCCGTAACGTTTGCACTGTGCAGCAACCTCCGCAACCACATCGCCGTTGCCGTCCTTCCAGGGGGATGACTTGACGCTGTGGTCGGTGAATTCACTCGGCCAAAGGCAAAAGCCGTCATGATGCTTGCAGGTGAGGATAAGTCCCTTCATGCCTGTGAGCCTTACGGTGCGCACCCATTGCTCGGCGGAGAACTTTTCGGGGTTGAAAAGCGACGGGTCTTCATTGCCGGTGCCCCACTCTCTGTCGGTAAAGGTGTTGATGCCGAAATGAATGAATGCGCAGAATTCAAGGTCCATCCATGCAAGCTGTCTCTTGCTCGGAGTTACGGATGCCGCCTTGATTATGTAATCTTTTTCGTTGCTCTTAATTGTCATCATTCGGAAAGGACTCCGTTCTATGTATATAATTTGTGGCTGATAAGCCCGCCGGAGCTATGCGAGGAGGATGACCCAATAATAAGTGTTAGGTGTGGTACCTCTATCCTCAAGATACCCCACACCCGCCGTTGTAAAATCCGCGTTTTGCAGTTCTTTTTTATTTGCGTAGTTGTCGGTTATCGCCTTGAAATCAACAGCCGGAACGCCCGAAGTGCTTTTAAAGATTACTTCAGATTTGACTTTGGGGCTGATTGACGTGAAATCGGAGCCGTCCGGTCTTTTGTGGCTGAAACTGTCAACTGTTTCCCGTGCACGTGTTCTGGCGAAGGTTCCGAACGAAGCGTCTTTTTCCAAACCCGATCTCCCGATTGCTTTGCGCAGTGAGTTAATTGAATTAAGCATTTCACTTTCCGGATCGGATTTGCTTACAAATTGGCTTGCATTGCAAACAGTGCACACACCGTTTGAAAACTTGTGGCCTGCCGGTGTGCCCTTTGTCAGTCCGCAGCGCGAACAGGTTTGGGGAGTGGTGCAGGTTGCCTTTGAAAAAACGTGTTCAAGCGGTTCTCCGAGTTGGTATCCGCATTTTGTGCAGGTCCTCGGTTCATAGCAGGTTGCAGCAGCAAAAGTATGCTTGCAGGTTGCTTTATTGATTGTTGTGCCGGGGGTTGTGGTGGCAAC
>CAZIMM010000155.1:0-2162 GCA_964540415.1 uncultured Eubacteriales bacterium | reverse complement strand
TTCTACCATAGGAGGCTCTTTTTTTCACTGTCCGTTTTTACTGGTCTTGTTCAAACGGGGCGGCTTTTTGCGTGAAGCGGAGAATTTGTCATTACGATGATATTGACGGTAATTCGGATTTTGTTGCTGTAAGCGTCGGAACAGTCAGCTTACGCAGCCGATGATATCGCGGACATTTGCGGCAATGTAATCTGCTCCGGATTGCGTCAGCTCCTCATAATCGCCGTATCCGAACAGTACGCCGACGCAGGCGATACCCACCTGCTTTGCACCGAGGACATCCTGCTCCCTGTCGCCGACCATAACGGCAAGGGACTTGTCTGTGATTTTGAAGTGAGCAAGCGCACGGTCGATTATGTCGCCCTTTTTGCACAGCTTTCCGTCCATTGTCGCCCCGGATATAAAATCAAAATACTCAAACAGGTTGAAATGCTTCAGAATATCAACGGCAAACTTTTCGGGCTTGGACGTTGCAAGAATAACAGTCTTTCCGCGGCTTTTCAGCATGGCAAGCATATCACCGATTCCGTCATAAACCTTGTTCTGGAAAATACCCTCGGAGGTAAAGTATTCTCTGTAATATTTAACGGCCTCTGCCGATTGCTCATCCGAGAAACCGTAGTATTTCTTAAAGGATTCCACCAGCGGAGGCCCTATGAATTTGTATAGCTCGCTTCTCTCCGCCACCTCAATGTTCCATTTGCCGAGCGCATACCTTACGGAATTGGTGATGCCCTCTCCCGGATCGGTTAAGGTTCCGTCAAGGTCAAATAAAACGTATTGATACATCCCGATATCCTCCGCTTAAAAATTACTTAATTGAAAAATCACACACGTTTTGCATGAAAGCTTTTTCCGCGGCAAAGGACATGAGTTTTATACATACTTCACCCATCTGCACCTTTCCCGTTTGTTCCGTTTGCAGGGTTACCCGCCTGTTTGCTTACAATTTCTATTTGTATTTATAATACCATGCATCGCCGTCGGGGTGAGCATGATTGAAAGAAAAGCCGGCTTTTTCAAAGGCTTTTTGTGATGCTATATTGCTTGGATATATCACTGCTTCGGCTTGACTTATATCCTTGCCGATAATCGCTATGCTGTTATCAAGCAGTTCTTTCAACGCCGCTGAACCATAACCCCTTCCGCGTTTCGTCGGAGCAACAATGTACTCCATAACTGTTAAGACATTCTGACACAAGCCGATTGCAATGATTGCGACCGGGGTATCGTTTTTGCATATCACCTTGCTCCAGTAGTTTTCGCCGAGCGTAATATCATCATCATTTTTCCAATATTCATAAAACGAATTCCAGCTATCATCACAGCCGATAAACCGTTTCGGGTCTGTGTCGAGCCAGCTTTCAACTGTGACTGCATATTTTTCTTCATAATCAAGCCAAGTAAATATCATGTGCGCTCCTATAAATAATCTACCGACTGATATACCGACTGATATTTTGAATTTGCACAGTAATTATATCATGTCTTTTGGTTGTAATCAATAAATATGAATAAATAATCCACACAAACGGCAGACAGCAAAAAGGTTTACAAAAAGCCTTGTGACAAGACCTTTTGCGGGCGCAAGCGGGTGAAAAAATGAACGCAGGCACCGAATCAAAACCTGCGTTTTTTATGGGTTTTGGCGCCAATATTGATACAGTAAATCGGGACAGCAAAAGAATCGTGTTTTTTCAAAAAGTGTTCAAAAACAGCTTTAGATGCCGTTGCGTTCCTCGGTGACAACGCAGATCAGAGCATCGGGCAGAAAGCCGCGAACGGTTGTGCCTTGCAGCAGGATAGGTATCAATTACATCAACCCCAGAAAATTAAGAATTTGCACGATAAAGTACGATAAGTTCAGTCCGGGTAGGACAAACAATCCGTGAAGCATTGGATAACCTCCTTTTTTCTTGCATTGAGCAAAAGATTTTTATATAGTATAAATACATAGACCAAACCGGAATTTGTGGAGATGAGATTGCTTACATATTTTATGAGATGTGATGATACAGTGACTTTACCGAAGCGGAAGCACCCAAGGCTGAAAGAATATGACTACAGCCAAAACGGATATTATTTCATCACAGTTAATACATACCGAAACCTGCCGGTTTTGGGCAGAGTAGGGCGGGGGCTTGTGTCAAGAGCAAGATAGT
>CAZIMM010000154.1:0-2168 GCA_964540415.1 uncultured Eubacteriales bacterium | reverse complement strand
TAGAGCGTTCTTCGGCTGCACGGATCTTGTTACTGTTTCAACCGGAAACGGTTTGCGCGAAATAAATGCCAACACATTTGACAGCTGCACAAGCCTTGTTAACGTTCAAATCGGAACATCCGTTTCTGAAATCGGTATTAAGGCATTCCATCAGTGTGCAAGCATTGTCAGCATTGTTCTTCCGAACAACGTTATTTCAGTTGATGAATCTGCTTTCTATGCCTGCACGGCTCTGCGCAGCGTTGACCTCGGTGAAGGAATCATCAATATCGGAGATTTCGCATTCAAGGCCTGCAGATCACTCAAAGAAATCAACATCCCCGACAGCGTTCGTTATATCGGCGATGAGCAGACCTTTGCCGACTGCACAGCACTTGAAGTTGCGGTTATCGGCAACAACGTTCCTGAGCTTCCCGGTCAGATTTTCTTCGGCTGCACATCACTCAAGGAAATCGTTATCGGCAGCAGTGTGGCAAGTATTGCGGATTCCGCCTTCCTCAATTGCTCGGCTCTTGCTGAGGTTTTCTATCTCGGAAACAATCCTCAATGCAATTTTGAGCTTGCTTTCACAAATGTACCCGAAACCTGCAAGCAATACTATATAAGCGGCAAGCTCGGTTTCGGCAACACCGATATTTATGAGCTTACAAACACATTTGTCAGCATCGCTCTTGACACAAGGGGCGGTGACCTCATTGACAACAAGGTTGCCGACGGCAATCTCAACAACAATATTGCATCCACTGATCTCCTTGCCTCTGCTCCCGAAATGCCTGTACGTGAAGGATACACCTTCTGCGGCTGGTATACAGACCCCGCCTGCACAACAGGCAACGAGTTTGATTTCAACGCAAGGCACATAACCTCCGCTTCTCTTCCGAACCTCAAGGTATATGCAAAGTGGAGCAAGAATACATACAGGATTTATTTTGACCCCACGGGCGGTACGGTTTCCCCCGGCGGACGCGATGTTGCTTACGGCAATGAAATCGGCGTACTTCAGCGTCCGGTTCTTGAAAGCAACACATTCACCGGCTGGTTTGAATATATCTACAATGACGGTCAGCTTATAAACAGGATTCAGTATGACGAGAAGACGAAGATGCCCGCAAGGAATGTCACACTGTATGCTGAATGGCTCAATGCGGTCAATCCGTATTGCACAGTTATTTTCGACACACTCGGCGGCACCTTCCTTAACCCTGTCACCGTTCAGCCCGGCAACAGAATTGCAAAACCCGACATTATTCCGACCAAGCAGAACTTTATCTTTAACGGCTGGTATGTTGATGAGATTCGTTGGGAGAGATGGGACTTCGACAATAACGCTGTTAACCACGACACAACCATTTATGCACACTGGATGCCCGACTTCATCAGCGTTTCTCCCGCAGAGCTTCTTCTTAATGTCGGCGGTCATTACGGAGAAGTCTTCGCTTCCACGTTCTCCGGTGATGTCAGATGGACAATTGACAACACAACCTATGCCAGCATTTCTGTTTCCGGCAATAAGTGCTATGTCTATCCGATTAGTGCGGGTGTTGTGAAAATTACGGCAACCTCAGTTGCCGACAATTCAAAGAAAGCCTTCTGCTATGTGACGGTTATCAATGATACTGTCCCCAGCACGGTTTCTGTCAACATCAACAGAGATTCTCTTGCACTGTTCCTCGGCGGCAATTCCTCAACTCTTACCGCCACCGCAACAAGCGGCTCGGTCATCTGGTCAACGCTTCCCTCGCCGACAAACGTTGTCTCAATTATGCCGAACGGTCTGTCCTGCACCGTTGCTCCTCTTGCAATAGGTAATGTCACAATTAAGGCGACTTCAACTGTTGACGCAAATGCTTTTGACATCTGCACTGTTTCGGTTAAGGATACAAGCATTGCGTTGTCTGATGAAAATGTCAAGCTTATTGTCGGTGCAACAAAGAGCCTTACATACACAATCACTCCCGCTGCATACGCAACGAGCAATGTTGTCTGGTCATGTGACGACACAAGCATCGCAACTGTCAGCCAGAGCGGTGTTGTAACTGCAAAGGCAGTCGGCAACGTCATTGTTAAGTGTGCACTTGCTGATGACCCGACTGTTTACGACACCTGCATAGTCAGAATTTACGCAGCTCCGGAAATTCTGATAACTTACAATTCAGGTGCGACTGTAG
>CAZIMM010000153.1:0-2318 GCA_964540415.1 uncultured Eubacteriales bacterium | reverse complement strand
TTTGAAAGGATAGTCAAATGAAAAACAGCACACTTAACCGGCTTTTGTCCGTTGTTCTCGCAGCAGTGCTTACCTTGTGTGCCATGCCGATTTACAGGCAGGCAGCATCGGCTTCCGGCGAAGCCGTTCAGCAAATGGCAAACATCATTGTGTTTGTTAAATTTGCCGATGATGAAACCGATGTGTTCAACGCTCCCGCCGAGGGGTTTGTCAAGAGCGCGTGGGAGAGGACAAACGCTTACTATAACGACACCTCCGCAATGTATCAGGGCATTGACTGCTCGTTCAAGAACTATATTTCAAGCATTTCAAACGGGAAGCTCAATGTAACGAATTATTTTCCTCAGGAAAGCAGCGGTGTTATTGACACTCTCGTTCTGAAAAACGGCATGACCTATTATGAATCAAGCGACGAGCTTCTGCTTGATGAGGTTACGGATTTTCTCACTGCCTGCACCTCCTTCCCCGCCACCGGCGCAAAAGTTGACAACATCTGCTCCGGCGTTATTGACAACCTGACCGTTCTCATTCAGGGTGACGAATCAGATGACACCAACTCTTTGCTCTGGCCGCACAAAAGCGTTTCCGGCTCTCCGGACAAGGTGAAGGGTCTCTATTACATACGCAACTATAACATCATCAACTCCTCCTCGTTTTTTTCACTGAAGCAGGGTGTGATTTCGCACGAGTTCCTTCATTCTGTGGGCTTTGCGGATCTCTATCATTACAATTCCGTCGGCACACCCGTCGGGCAGTGGGACATCATGGGCGGGACAAGCCCATATTTGCAATATCCCCTTGCCTATACCCGCTCACTCATGGGCTGGACACAGCTCAGCGAAGCGACTCAAAGCGGCACATACACTCTCAATGTTTCTTCCGCCGCCTCCGGCACAACGTCAATCAAGGTTGCAACTCCGATGTCTGCCACTGAGTTCTTTGTGTTTGAATACCGTGTTCGCGAGCAAAGCAGCTATGCCGGGCTGGGGTTCAACACAAAGCTTCCCTCGTCGGGTCTTACAGTTTACAGGGTCAACAATGCGCTGGAGCATTACACAAACTCCGGCGCAACCTCCTACGCTGAGGATTACATATATGTCTTCCGCCCGTATGACGAGACCGGAACAGTGATGTTCGACAATATCAATGACGCCGCCATCAACCCGGACGACGGCGAAACCTCATACGGCAGCGCGGATTTTACTGCCGCTTCAACCGCAGACACCATCCACTATTCCTCAGGCAAAAACAGCGGCCTGACAGTCAGCAATGTCACCTACTCGCAGGACAAGAGTCAAATCACCTTCACACTCTCCTTCCCCGATTATTCCTCGCTTGATTTGTGGGACACTCTGGGCAGTGTCATCACAAGCGGGTCAGGCGGTGACAACGACATGATTTTTGCGCCCGACGGCACACCCTACGCTGCGGTGACAAAATATTCCGAGAACATGGACAGCAGCATTGAAGTTTACAGCTACACGAACTCCGCGTGGTCGCGTCTGAGCACTCTTTCGAACATCTATTCACCGCGCCTTGCTTTCAGGGACGGCGTGCTTTATATGGCATATCTCAAATCTGCAAACGGTTCTCCGGCAGTTTCAAAGCTTGTCAACGGTTCATGGAGCGTTTGCGCCGCGGACACCTCCGTTTCATATCCTGACTCTCTGGATTTAATTACGGACGGAACGGAGCTTTATCTCGTCTATTGCTCGAATGATTATATGCAGTCGAACACCGCAGTCATTAAACAGCTTTCGGGCAATTCGCTGAGTGTGTATGACAACAGCTTTGTCTCCGGCAACGCTCTTGCAAACGCGAAATTTGCCTTTTTTGACGGGAAGCTTTATATGCTTTTCTCATATTTCGGCTGGAATCTCAGCGAAACAAGGTCTCTGGTCTATTCTCTTGACCCGATTTTCGGCTGGCAGCAATGCACTGTTTTCGGCCCGAGCAACCCGAACATGCATGACCTTAAGGTTGATTCCGGCAAGCTGTACGCTGTGTCCGGCGTTGCGAACTCCGCCGCGACACTCACCTGCTTTGACGGCACATCGTGGAGCACACAGGAAGTTTCGGTCGGCTCTGTCAGCGGCTCGGGACTCAGCCTTGCAGCGGAGAACGGAACTGTTTTTCTGACATACAAGCAAAACGGCAAGGTGCACTGCTCTGCTTACTCGGGCGAGGCATGGGAGGAGCTCGGCAGCGGCGTGACGGAGAATTGCAGCACCTATATGATTTCACTCCGTGACGGCACGGTTTATGTTCTCTGCGCCGATGACACAGCTGCTTATGATGCAAACCAAGACAGAGGCGAT
>CAZIMM010000152.1:0-2399 GCA_964540415.1 uncultured Eubacteriales bacterium | reverse complement strand
GCGTTCATACCGGAGAGCACAGTCATCACACCGGGATGGTTCCACACCCAGCGCAGTCCGAGAACGGCCGGGTTGACGTTTTCGCTCTCCAGCAGAGCTTTTGCCTCCTGCGGCAGACCATGTGTCAGCTTTCCGCCCCGCAGAGGCTCCATTATCACAACCGGCACACCTTTTTTGTAAGCATAATTCAAACCGGTTATGCCTGCCTGATTGTTTTCGTCAAGATAATTATACTGAATCTGGCAAAAATCCCAATCATAATCGTCGATTAACTTTATGAAATCGCCTGTCGCTCCGTGATACGAAAAACCGACATTTCTGATTTCTCCGCTCTTCTTCTTTTCTGCTATCCATTCCTTTATACCGTATCTGCACAGCCGCATCCAGACATCAAGGTCTGACAAAGCATGCATAAGATAATAATCTACATAATTCGTGTTAAGACGTTTCAGCTGTGTGTTGAACAGACGGTCAAGGTCTTTGCCGCTCTTGCACAGATGAGGGGGAAGCTTTGTTGCAAGCTTGATTTTTTCGCGCAGGCCGCCGCCGAGCAGCTCGCCCATAAGCTCCTCGTTGCCTGTGTAAAGATAAGCGGTGTCAAAATAGTTTATCCCGCTGTCAACAGCCGTTTTTATCAGCTCCCGGCACAGCGGCAGATTGTCTTTCGGCAGGCGCATACAGCCGAAGCCGAGTGCGGAAATGTCCTCACCGTTTTTATTTTTTCTGTACTGCATGAAATCACGGCCTTTCCGGAAAATAACAAACTCACATTGTCGATTTTAAATATATCACTCGACTGCGAAAGTGTCAACACGGACTTTGTTGTGCTTATGTTCGTAAACATGAAAAATTTTTTTGTTTTTGCGGTCTTATTATCTCAGCAGCGACGGAATAGAATGAATGTAAGTAAATAATTCCGGGAGGGGATTGAAATAATGGAAATCTATATTGTCAGACAGGGTGACACCGTTTCGATGATTGCGGCAAGGTACGGCATATCCGTCCAGCGGCTGATTGCGGACAACGGGCTCGAGAATCCGGGCATACTTGTTCCGGGGCAGGCGCTCATTATTCTGATACCGGCGGTAACATATACCGTCCGGCAGGGAGATACGCTGTTCTCCATAGCCGCCGCCTACGGTACCACAACTGACGCGCTGCTGCGTAATAACCCGTGGCTGACCGCGGAGCCGGTTCTGCAGCCGGGGCGGTTGGTCACGGTGCGCTTCACGCAGAATCCAACGCGTTCGGAACGGATTAACGGTTACGCGTATCCGTATATTTCACGGACGCTCCTTGCGCGTGAGCTACCGTTTCTGAGCACGCTCACGGTGTTCGGGTACGGCTTCACGGAGGCCGGGGAGTTGATTCCGCCCCCGGATGAGGAATTACTGGCACTGGCGAAAAATGCAGGTGTAGCTCCCATTCTTCTGCTTTCCTCTATTACTGAAAACGGAAATTTCAGCTCGGAACGGGCAACTCTCCTGTTTCAGTCCCCCGATCTGCAGAACAGTGTGCTGTCCGCGCTGTTGGTTGTTATGGGACAAAAGGGCTATCGCGGACTGGACATTGACTTTGAGTATGTACTTCCGGAGGATGCGGACGCGTTTATTGCCTTTGTTCAGAAAGCGGCGGAGATTATGCACAGCAACGGCTATTTTGTGAATGTGGATCTCGCCCCCAAGGAGTCGGCAAACCAGAAAGGACTTCTGTATGAAGCACACAACTATGCGGCACTTGGTGCGGCTGCGGACACGGTTCTGCTCATGACCTACGAATGGGGCTATACCTACGGCCCGCCCATGGCGGTTGCACCAATAATACCGGTGACCAATGTCGTCAACTTCGCTCTGACACAGATTCCGGCGGATAAAATCATGCTCGGTGTTCCGAATTACGGATATGACTGGCGACTGCCGTTTGAAAAAGGGATTACAAAGGCGACAACCATCGGAAACCAATACGCGGTGACGGTTGCCGGCAGATTCAACGCGCCAATCAGCTACGACCAAACATCACAGTCACCGTTTTACAACTACCGAAATCTCGGCTATGAACATGTTGTGTGGTTTGAGGATGTTCGAAGTATTACTGCGAAACTGGACGTCACTGCAAATAATAACCTTCTCGGCATCGGCTACTGGAACCTCATGCGCCCCTTCGCCCAGAACTGGGCTCTGCTCAGCGTCACCCTCACTCCCCTGCCGGTCTGAATGCATCACAACCGGAAAACAATTCTCTGAGTACAACTGCTTCATTGGCATAGCATCTTCATGTGACGTAAGTTACAATTCACAGAAAAAAGCAAGTCTTTCGACTTGCTTTTTTCTGGTGCCGGTGACCGGGCTTGAACCGGTACAGTGTTGCCACCGAGGGATTTTAAGTCCCTTGCGTCTGCC
>CAZIMM010000151.1:0-2640 GCA_964540415.1 uncultured Eubacteriales bacterium | reverse complement strand
AAAATTCCCGTGGCGCCAATGAGAGGCTCTATATATAGCACTCTCGTTGGTTGCTGTTAGCAGCCTGCAAGAAGATTTGTCGATTCATAAATTATCCGTTAAAGCCGGAATTACTTTTTGGCAGCCTTCGGACGCTTTGCTCCGTACTTGGAACGTGCCTGCATTCTGCCGTTGACGCCCTGAGTATCAAGAGTTCCTCTGATGATGTGGTAACGCACACCGGGAAGATCCTTGACACGGCCGCCTCTGATGAGAACAACACTGTGCTCCTGCAGATTGTGACCGACGCCGGGGATGTAGGCAGAAACCTCAATGCCGTTTGTCAGACGCACTCTTGCGATTTTACGAAGAGCCGAGTTGGGCTTTTTGGGTGTTGCGGTTTTAACAGCCGTGCAGACGCCGCGCTTCTGGGGGGAATCCTTATCGGTCATGATATTCTTTTTGGAATTCAGTCCCTTAAGAAGTGCGGGAGCCTTTGCTTTCTTTTCGAGGGTCTCTCTGCCATTGCGAACAAGCTGATTAAAGGTCGGCAACAGATGACATCTCCTTTCTTGAAAATTTATATGTCATGCCGCAAAGAGGCAGTGCGGTTTTTGCCGAAAGCCTCTTTGCAACAATGCACAGTGAAATATTTTACCACTATTATAACCATTTTGTCAAGCTTTTTCAAAAAAACGGCTAAAAGTGTAAAACCTTTGGAATTATTCGTCAAAATAGTCGATGCTGGCGTCCTTTTTGTATATTTGAACGTCGCTGTAGCACTTCATACCGGTTCCGGAAGGAAGAAGCTTACCGATGATGACGTTTTCCTTCAGGCCGAGCAGTGAATCGCTCTTGCCCTTGATTGCGGCATCGGTGAGAACCCTTGTCGTCTCCTGGAATGACGCGGCTGACAGGAATGAATCCGTTGCAAGAGAAGCCTTTGTGATACCGAGCAGCAGCGGTGCACCGGTTGCGGGGCGAAGCTCCTCGCCGGTCTCATCCATGCGTTCCTGAAGCTTTTCGTTTGCTTCGGAAATATCTCGAAGGTCAACTGTCATGCCGGGGAGAAGATCAGTGTCACCCGAATCAGCGACCTTCATCTTGCGCATCATCTGGCGCAAGATAACCTCAATATGCTTGTCATTGATATCAACACCCTGCATACGGTAAGTGCGCTGCACCTCGCGGATGAGGTAATCATGAACGGCGTTGACGCCGAGAACTGCAAGCACATCGTGCGGATTGAGCGAGCCCTCTGTTATTGTGTCGCCCTTTGAAAGGATATCGCCCTCGTTGACGCGAACGCGCAGGCCGTAAGGAATAAGGTAACTGCGCTCCTCACCGTCCTCCGGGTTCTTGACAACGACATACTTGCTCTTTTTGATTTCCTGGAAGGAAACCACACCGTCAATTTCGCTGATGATTGCAAGAGTCTTGGGCTTGCGTGCTTCAAAGAGCTCTTCAATACGGGGAAGACCCTGTGTGATATCCGCCTGTGAAGCGACACCGCCGGTGTGGAATGTTCTCATTGTGAGCTGTGTGCCGGGTTCGCCGATTGACTGAGCGGCAATTATACCGACTGCTTCGCCGACTGTTACCGGCTCGCCTGTTGCAAGGTTTGAGCCGTAGCACTTGATGCACACGCCGTGTTCTGCGTTGCAGGTGAGAAGAGAGCGAATCTTGATGCTGGGCAGAGACTTTTCGGAAACCTCTCCCCTTGCGACACGCTTTGCATGATTCTTTCTGACGCAGGCGGCAACTCTTGAAGCGTCCTCGTCGGTCATCATCCTGTTGCGGCTCATAACCTGCTTGCCGGTTTCCTCATCAACATAGTCCTCAAGCAGATATCTGCCGATCAGACGCTCGGAAAGATCCTCAATTACGCGGTTGCCGTCGCTGATATCATAGACTTCAATGCCTTCTGAACAGTGGCAATCCTCCTCGCGAATTATGACCTCCTGCGAAACATCGACAAGGCGGCGGGTCAGATAACCGGAGTCCGCTGTACGAAGCGCCGTATCGGCAAGGCCTTTGCGCGCGCCGCGTGATGAAATGAAGTATTCGAGGATGTTAAGACCCTCTCTGTAGTTTGCACGAATCGGGACCTCAATTGTACGTCCTGCCGTGTTTGCGATGAGTCCGCGCATACCTGCGAGCTGACGCAGCTGACTGTCATTACCGCGGGCGCCGGAATCAAGCATCATATAAATCGGGTTGTACTTATCAAAACTGGTCTTCAGTGCGGCGGCGACGCTGTTTGTGCAATCCTCCCAGACGCCGATAACATCTCTCGAACGTCTGTTGTTGCTGATGAAGCCGTCCTTGTACTTCTGATTGATAACATCGATTTTCTTTTCGGCAAGGTCAAGCAGTTCCTTCTTCTGCGGGGGAATTGTGGCATCAAATACCGAAACCGTGATGCCGCTCTGTGTTGAATACTTGTAGCCCTGTGATTTGATGTCATCAAGCAGCTCAGCCGTTCTTGCCGTGCCGTGAACCTTGATGCACCTGTCAATAATCTTGCCGAGTCCCTTTTTGTTTGCAAGGAATTCAACTTCAAACTTGAAGGCATTGTCGGGATCAGAGCGGTCAACAAAGCCGAGATCCTGCGGAATGGGATTGTTGAAGATAACTCTGCCCAGTGTTGTGTCAACGAGC
>CAZIMM010000150.1:0-2695 GCA_964540415.1 uncultured Eubacteriales bacterium | reverse complement strand
AACGAGCTTGGTAACGGTCTCGCCCTTGACTTCCTTGCTCATTCTGATTTTTATTTTTGCATGGAGGGTGATGTCGCCCTCGTCGTATGCCATTGTCGCCTCATCAACATTGCGGAACACCTTGCCCTCACCGGGTTCGCCGTCCTTGATAAGGGTCAGATAGTAAGAGCCGAGAACCATATCCTGTGTGGGAACAACAACGGGCTTTCCGTCTGACGGTTTGAGCAGGTTGTTGGCTGCAAGCATCAGGAAACGGGTTTCTGCCTGAGCCTCGGCGGAAAGCGGCACGTGAACTGCCATCTGGTCGCCGTCGAAGTCAGCGTTGAAAGCGGTACAAACCAGAGGATGGAGCTTTATTGCTCTGCCCTCAACGAGAACAGGCTCAAAAGCCTGAATGCCGAGTCTGTGAAGCGTGGGTGCGCGGTTAAGCATAACCGGATGGTCCTTGATGACGATTTCGAGCGCATCCCAGACCTCGGGGTTGTATCTCTCAACCATTTTGCGCGCGGTTTTGATGTTGACAGCGGCTTTTGTTTCGAAAAGGCGCTTCATAACAAAGGGCTTGAACAGCTCGAGAGCCATTTCCTTCGGCAGTCCGCATTGATAGAGCTTGAGCTCGGGACCGACGACGATAACCGAACGGCCGGAATAGTCAACACGCTTGCCGAGCAGATTCTGACGGAAACGACCCTGCTTGCCTTTGAGCATATCCGACAGGGATTTGAGCGGACGGTTGTTGGGACCTGTGACCGGGCGGCCTCTCCTGCCGTTGTCAATCAGCGCGTCAACCGCTTCCTGGAGCATCCTCTTTTCGTTGCGCACAATTATATCCGGTGCGCCGAGTTCGAGGAGCTTCCTCAAACGGTTGTTTCTGTTGATAACCCTGCGGTAAAGGTCGTTAAGGTCTGAGGTTGCGAACCTGCCGCCGTCGAGCTGCACCATGGGGCGTATGTCGGGAGGAATAACCGGGACAACGTCCAGAATCATCCACTCCGGTTTGTTGCCCGACTGCTTGAACGCCTCAACAACCTCAAGCCTTTTGAGAATTCTTGCCCTCTTTTGGCCTGTTGCGTCTTCAAGCTCGGCGCGCAGCTGTGTGTAAAGCTCGTCAATGTCAACTTCTTTGAGCAGCTCGCGGATTGCCTCTGCACCCATGCCAGCTCTGAAGTCGTCCTCATACTTTTCTTTTTCGTCACTGTACTCTTTTTCAGTGAGAGTCTGCAGCTTTTTCAGCGGTGTGTTGCCCGGATCAATGACAATATACATCGCAAAGTACAGAACTTTTTCAAGGTTTCTCGGGGAAATGTCAAGAATCAGTCCCATTCTCGAGGGAATGCCCTTGAAATACCAGATGTGAGACACGGGAGCGGCAAGCTCAATGTGTCCCATGCGCTCGCGGCGCACCTTCGCCTTGGTGATTTCAACACCGCAGCGTTCGCATTTTTTGCCCTTGAAACGGATACGCTTATATCTGCCGCAATGGCACTCCCAGTCCTTCTGCGGCCCGAAAATCCTTTCGCAGAACAGGCCGTCCCTTTCGGGCTTGAGTGTACGGTAATTGATTGTTTCCGGTTTTTTAACCTCACCGTATGACCACTCTCTGATTTGCTCGGGAGAAGCAAGACCGATTTTTATCGATTCAAAGGTTATATCCTCTAAGTTGGTTTCATTATTATAACTCATAACAGCGACCTCTTTCCTTATTTTTATAAAAGACGATTATCAGTCAAAGGACTCTTCGTCCGCTGCGCCGATATCATTGTCAAATTCATCATCGTTGAAAGAATCCGACTCGTCGCTGAATTCATCGTCTCCGGAACTGTCATCTGAATCGTCATCGTAATCATCCAGAATGCCTTCGCCCTCCTGGAAGAATCCCTCTGCATTGCCCGCGTCATTGACGTTGCGGAACACATCTGCATCGGGTACCTTCAGGCCGACCTCGTCGCCGTCAAAGCTCTGGCGCAGGTCAATTTCTTCCTCATTCTCGTCAAGAACCTTGACATCGAGTCCGAGTGACTGCAGCTCCTTGATAAGAACTTTGAAAGACTCCGGAACGCCCGACTTCGGAACATTCTTGCCCTTGACAATCGATTCATAGGTCTTGACTCTGCCGACAACGTCATCCGACTTGACGGTGAGAATTTCCTGAAGAGTGTATGCCGCACCGTAAGCTTCGAGTGCCCAGACTTCCATCTCTCCGAAACGCTGGCCGCCGAACTGAGCTTTACCGCCCAGAGGCTGTTGCGTAATCAGGGAATACGGGCCTGTTGAACGCGCATGAATCTTATCGTCAACAAGATGCAGGAGCTTGAGGAAGTACATAACGCCGACAGTGACCGGATTGTCAAACTTCTTGCCGGTGCGTCCGTCTGTGAGGATGGACTTACAGTCAAGGCGCAGCTGAGGAACGGATGATTCATCAAATTCAACGCCCTTTGCCTGCGCTGCTTCTCTGGCATCTTCAACAGCCTTTGCATTTGCTTCCTTAAATGCGTCGATAATATCATTTTCGTCAGCTCCGTCAAAAACAGGAGTCATGACCTTATAGCCGAGCTGCCTTGCAGCAAAGCCGAGGTGAACCTCAAGCACCTGTCCGATGTTCATACGTGACGGAACACCGAGAGGATTGAGCACGATGTCAAGCGGAGTGCCGTCCGGCAGGAAGGGCATATCCTCTTGGGGAAGGATGCGC
>CAZIMM010000149.1:0-2702 GCA_964540415.1 uncultured Eubacteriales bacterium | reverse complement strand
CGTTCTTCCCGCTTCTGTGGAAGGCGATGACCGGCAAGTTTTTCCAGTGGTCAAAAGCCTGAATCAGTGCTTTGCTCTCATTGCGCAGTCCTTTTCATAAGCTTTGATTACTGCCTGATTGACTGCATTTTCAAATCCGAACTCCTGCAGTGCCGCTATTCCTTCAATTGTTGTGCCGCCGGGAGAGCAGACACGGTCAATCAACTCATACGGATGCAAGTCCGATCCGAGAATGCTTGAAGCACTTCCGAGGACAGTCTGGGCGGCAATGTCGAGAGCGAGCTGCTTGTTCATTCCGTGCTTTACAGCAGCGCGTGCGAGTTGGTCAATGAACATGAAAGCAAAAGCCGGAGCGCATCCGCCGATAACACCGAAAACTGAAAACAGTTTTTCGTCCACCGCGAAGACCTTACCGAAGCAGGAGCAAAACTCCTCAACGAAGCTTCTCTGGCTTTCGGTTACAAGCTCAGTTGTGCAGTAAGCGGTGGCGGACTCACCGACTGCCGCGTTCATATTCGGCATGAGTCTGACAAGCGCCGCCTCATATGGCAACAGGCTTTGAATATATGTAAGCTGTGTTCCGGCAGCGGTTGACATGACAAGAGGGTTTTTCTCTCTGAGTGTTTCGCCGATTTCCGCACACACAGCGGGAAAATCCTTCGGTTTCACAATCAATATGACAACATCGCATTCGGAGGCAAGATCTTTTGCTGTTTTAAAGACCTCAACGCCATATGTTTTTCCAAGCTGTTCGGATTTTTCCGACAAAATGTCAAAGACGGCAAGAGAATAATTCCCTGCGGATTTGCAAATGCCTTTGATTATCGCCGTTGCAAGATTTCCCGCTCCGACAAATCCAATCTTCATTTTTATAACCTCTTTTACTCATTTGTTTACAGTTGAATATTATAGCATACGAAAAGACTTATTGCAAACTATATTTACGGGAGTGATTATATGCTGCTTGCCATTGACATCGGCAACACAAGCACCGTAATTGGTGTCTTTGATTCGGACAAGCTTGTTTTTTCTTCACGAATTGCTACAAACAGGCAGAAAATTGCAGACCAGTATGCAATTGAGCTGCTCTCAATTTTCAACCTCAACTCAATGCCGATTGAAAGCATTTCGGGAATTATTATCAGCTCTGTCGTGCCAGAGCTCAACAATGTTTACACGGGTGCAATTCGCAAATTGACAGGGAAAAAGCCGATTTTTGTGTGTTCCGGAATTAAGACGGGGCTTGAGATACAAACCTATAATCCCGGTCAGCTCGGTGCCGACATGGTTTCCGGTGCTGTCGGAGCAATTGCGAGCTATCCTCTCCCCTGTCTTGTTGCCGATTTGGGCACTGCTACAAAGCTTTATATTATCAACGAAAACAAAGTGTTTCTCGGCTGCATAATTGCTGCCGGAGTTGAAATCTCAATATCCGCGCTTTCGCAAAGGGCTTCATTGCTCACGAATATCGCCATAGAGACACCGGTAAGCGTTGTCGGAAAAAACTCAGCCGAATGTATGCAGTCCGGAGCGGTTTTCGGAACAGCCGCAATGATTGACGGGCTGATTGACAGGCTTGAAAATGAGCTTGGATGTAAAATGGCTTCAGTTGTCGCAACAGGCGGATATTCGGACGAGGTCATTCCTAACTGCAGGCGAAAGTTTATTCAAGACGAGCACTTGATTCTGAACGGTCTTAGAATAATTTTCAATAAGAACGCAAAAAAATGAACACATTTTATCGTCGTATCCGGGGATGCCCGGAGCGGCAGAAGGAGAAAAAAATGTCAAAAATCAAAAAGAGCAGACCCGAAAAGCTTCGCGAACCAATCCTTGCGGCAATTCTCTCGGCACTGATCATTGTTATGACCTTTATTCCATTCACAGGCTACATCAGCTACGGACCAGTAGAAATAACAACTCTGCATCTTATTGTTATTATCGGCGCACTCTTTCTCGGGATTAAGTACGGCGCTCTGCTCGGTGGCGTATGGGGAATCACCTGCTTTGCCAGGGCTTTCACCAATCCGGCATGGATTCTTTTCACAAACCCTTTGATTTCGGTTTTGCCGCGAATACTTGTCGGCATTGTTGCCGCCGCTGTGTTCAAAGCACTGTGTAAAACAAAAATCAAGGTATATTTTGCCGTGATAATTTCTGCTGCGGCAGCGACGCTCACAAACACTGTGCTTGTTTTGTCATCGATGTATATTTTCGGCGGCATGATTGAGAGCTACGCAAAATTCTTTGAAATGTTCAAAAAAATAATAACAACCATAATCGGTCTCAACGGCGGAATCGAGCTTGCCGCCGCTGTGATTATCACACCTGTGGTATTTAAAGCGCTGAAAAGGCAGAAGGCGCTCTGATATTGTCAGCTTGTACGATGCTGTTTCCTTGACATAATTATACCCTGTGTGTATAATAGTATAATATGTATATATTAATCAGGAGAAAAACATAATGAAAAGATTAATAAGCCTAATTCTCACTCTTACCGTCTGCGCTCTGACTCTTACACTTTTCGGTTGCAACGGAACAGATAAAACCGGAAATGTCACTGAAGGCGACTCTACATTAGCCGAGACGACAATCGGCAAACGTTACGAAGAATCAACAGAAAACGTCACCGGATATGTTATGCTTGAGGGGATGAAAGAAGAAGTTGAACTGACAAAATACTCCTCCTATCTCGGCTATTC
>CAZIMM010000148.1:0-2723 GCA_964540415.1 uncultured Eubacteriales bacterium | reverse complement strand
GTTTCGAGATTCTTTCCGACATAGTCCAGTTGTTCCCCGATAGCGCGATCGCGATGGCGTTGCGGAAGATGGTCAGCAGGGTGCGCGCGCGCGGGTTGGGCGCCATGCCCGCCTGCGGGTTGAGGCGGAACTCGATCCAGCTCGCCACTACCAGCCAGGCCAGCAGCGCGAGGGTGACGATGACGGCGACCGAGAGCGCGCGGCCGAGCAGTCTGCCGGTGTAAGCAGCCTCGTCAAGTGTGTTTGCACTGCTGCCGACCTCAAGTAGCAATCCGTTGTGCGAAGTGTCCATGTTGTATTTGCGCTGACAAAAGAAGATCGGACGCATGAGACCCGGGTATTTTTCCTCACAAATGTCATGCAGGTCAAGCGCAAAACGCAAGTTGTATTCCCAATCGGGGAAGTCCTCAACTTTGCCCTCTTCACAGCCGGTGATTATCATTATCTGAGCAGCTTTTTTGCCGAGAATTTCTGCTGTCGGCTTGATTCTGGTGCCGCTGTCAAGCTCAATTGCGTCTCTGTGAACATCAAGAACAAATTGAATTGTCGGGTACTGTTCAAGATATTTTTCTATACATTTTCTCGAGGTAGCGTATGCCGCCGAATAGCTGTTGTCGTGAATGTCGGTGTCATGAATAACTCCGATTCCGGCGGACTCGAGCTGGTCAACAATTTCCTTGCCCACTCTCACAATGTTTTTTGCGGAATCGTTGCTGTGAGTCAGATAATCCTGTGCATACCAGTCACGGTCAAGCTGCTCAAAGGATTCGCTTGTATGCGTGTGAAAAATCAGAACAACAGGCTTTGAAATGTCTGTGATTTTCACGTCTGCCTCTGCTGCAAGCTCTGCGGTGAGGTCAATGTTTTGCTGTGTCTGCGTTGTGTTGCGCACGCTGACTCTGCCCGTGTGAGAAGTTGCGTCCTTAACAGTGTACTGCCGCTGACTGATGTTTGCGTCCTTGAGTTCTTTCGCAGAGTTTTTCAGCGCGAGTGAAATGAGCTTTTGAATATCGTCCGGAGTCTTTGTTAACTCCTCAATCGGATTGAGTGAGGCTTTGACGGCACTCGGTGTTTCCGCAATAGTTTCGCGGGAAACGCCGCCGGTAAATATTTCCGAAAGGCTTGCACTGCTTACAGAGGCCTGCAGGGATGAGCCGCTCAATGAAAGCTCGGCAGCGAGAGCCGCCGCGGAAGCAAACGCACCTCCTTTGCCGGAGAGCAGCAACCCTGCGGAAATAATCAGGCAAACTGCCGCTGTTGCAATGTCAAAGCCCTTTCCGTCTGTTCGGTTTGTCAAGCTCTCAAATCCTTTCGGGCGCATAGTCCGTCAAACGCCTTTTGACATATATATGCGCCGGAGGATGTTTCTATGTGACAAGTGAAAGGATGTCCTGAGGTTCAATATCCGGCTGCAGGGCACAGTTGACCGCAAGAGCAATCAATCTTGCCGCACGCTCGATAACAAGGTCAATTTCCCTCGGAGTGACCATCATTTCAGAGCCGCACGGCTCAAGTGAATCTATCAAATCCGCTTTTTCGGAGTTTTTCTCCCGCAGCAAATCCATAGCAAGTGTTGAAGCGTCAACAACTGTCGGCACACCGATTGCAATCACCGGCACTCCGAGAGTTCTTTCGCTGATTTCACATCTTGCGTTCCCGACTCCGGAGCCGGGAACAACACCGGTGTTTGCCATTTGAACGGTGCACCCGAGTCTTGACAGCCTTCTTGAGGCAAGCGCGTCAATAGTAATTACGGCACAGGGCTTGATTCTGTCAACTACTCCTGCCAGTATTTCTCCGGTTTCAACACCGTTTTGTCCGAGTACACCTGGGGTTATCCTTGCAACCGGCCTGAGCTTGCCGAAGCCGATTGAACGTGACAGCTCCTCGCTGATGTGCCTTGTCGAAAAAATCATTTCCGCGGCCTTCGGACCGAGCGCATCCGGAGTTATCTGCTCGTTGCCGAGACCTGCTACGAGCACGGTACCGCTTTTCGGCAAAAGAGATGCAATCTCGTTTGAAACGGCATCCAGTCTGTCGTCAAGAAGCTGTGCATCCTTTTTGAATGAAGGAAGTTCAACGGTTGTGTATTTTCCGATTCCGCGCCCGAGCCGTTCCGCTCCTTTCTTGTTTGTGATTTCAATGCGGGTTATGTGTGCACAGCCGAGTTGGAACTCATGGCTTTTGATGCCCTCCATGCTGCCTTTCGGGAGCATTTCCCGCTGCTCGATTGCAAGGTCGGTGCGCATATTCATATAAATGACCGCCTCCTTTACGGATATTTTTACTAAATAGGTACAAATTATTCAATAATAAATAAGAATAAAGTCTGTATACAAAAATACTCAATATTTTTTTAAATTGCTCTTGCAAAAAACAGAACGAAGTGATATAATTCTAGAGCATTTCACACGTGTGGGCGTTTCTGCCGCGTGTTCACGGCTTGCATCAAGCCGTGTGTCGACAGCCACAACCCCGCGGAGGAATAAACTAAAGGAGGAATATACCATGTCAACAGTATCCATGAAGCAGCTTCTCGAAGCGGGTGTCCATTTCGGTCATCAGACAAGAAGATGGAATCCCAAAATGGCTCCGTATATTTTTACGGAGCGCAACGGCATCTACATCATCGACCTTCAGAAAACATCCAAAATGCTTGACGAAGCCTATAAGTTCGTCAGCTCTGTTGCAGCTCAAGGCAAAGACATTCTGTTTGTCGGAAC
>CAZIMM010000147.1:0-2984 GCA_964540415.1 uncultured Eubacteriales bacterium | reverse complement strand
GTCAAAGCCCGCGAGCGAATAAGTTTCAAGCAGCGTGTCTCCGTCGGCAAGGTCGGTTTTGTTGACCACCACTGCACAGTCAATCCCACGGTACTGGGCAATAGCCGTCATGCGGTCAATAACCAGAGTGCTCGGCGAGGGCGAACAGGTTGAGGCAACAATAAACAGCCTGTCGATGTTGGCAATCGGCGGTCTGAGCAAAAAGTTTTTTCGCTCTTTTACAATGTCAACCGTATTCTGGCCGACCCCGCCGACAGTTATCGACACGCTGTCGCCCGCAAGCGGAGTTATCCCCTCTTTGCGGAAAATGCCTCTCAATTTGCACTCATATACTTCACCGGCGGCCTCAACATAGTAGAAGCCGCCGATACCTTTGAGAATAATGCCGTCAAGCTCTCTCATAAACGCCTCAATTGCTCGGTGTCGGCTGGAGATATGATTTGCCGACGGTGAGAGTTATCTGCGTGTCAAGAGTATATCTTCGCAGGATGCTGCTGCCCGGACTCTGGCGCAGAACCGTGCCGATTTCATCGTCCCCGAAGCGGGTTTCGTAATCGACGGTGATGTTATTAAAGCCCTTGTCCTTGAGCACTGCTATCGCGTCGTCCTTACCCTTGCCCGTGACATCGGGAATCGTGCTTGTGCCGGTTCCGTAATATGCCGTGGCATAATATTCAAAATCCTTGACATTGCTGGTGACAGCGGGCGTTTTTGTGAAGTCAATGTTGCACGAGTAAATATCCGCACCGTTCACCCTGACAATCAGCGGCACATTTTCACCCGAACCGGAAACGTCAAACTTATAGCTGTTTCCGTTGAGCAACACTGTTGCGTTTGCGGCATCGTATGAAGCGTTGTTGAGATAAACCTTGAGTGTGCCTTCCTTTTCCGCATCATACGGAAGCGTCACGGAAAGGCTTGCCGTTGAAGATGCCGCTTTGCCGGAGCTGACTACAACCGTAACAGTGCTCTGCGGAGGCACTTTTTCGCCCGGCTCCGGACTCTGGCTGAGCACAGTGCCCTGTTTTTCAGTGCTGTCCTCAAACGTAACGTTCTCGTCGAGCACAAGGTTGACCGATGAGCAAAGCAGTTTTGCCGTTTCAAGGTCATAGGTGAGAAGCTCGGGCACTTCAACCGAATTGGCATCCTCAAGAGTTGCAACGTAGATTGTGACAACAGAATTTTCCGTTGCCTTTTCATTGCGCGCGGGTACGGTGCTGATAACGCTGCCCTCGGCAACCGTTGTGTCGTAAACCAGCTCGTATGTCGTCTTAAAGCCGGCAGCTTCAAGCGTTGATTTTGCAGCAAGATATGTCTGACCGTAAACATCAATCACCGTCAGGCTTTTGCCGTTTGAATTGATTGTCAGTGTGACTGTGCTGCCCTTTTCAACCTTTGAACCTTTTGGAGGATCCTGTTTGAGAACCTCGCCGAATTCAAACTGAGAGCTGAATTCCTCGAGTGTTGTGAAAACAAAATCCTTATATTCACTGTTGTTGAGAACCTCGGTTTCATAATCGAGCCCGCTGAAATTCGGAACAACAACCTTGTTTCCGTTGAACGTGTCGGTGAAGAAGAAAAGATAGGCCATAATCAGCAGTGCAACCGCCACAAGGCCGACGAGCACACCGGTGAGAATCGGGATGAGCTTGCCGTTGCCGTGTTCCTCCGGCTCATAGGGATGCTCTCCCTCCTGCACAGGAGCCGGCTCAGTCTGCTTGGGTGCGCCTTTGATTGTTTCGGTTATTTCCTTTCCGACATATTTTGTCGGCTCATTGTCTACGAAATAAGTGTAATCAAACTTGATTGCCGGGTTGCGTTTGAACTCCTCAAGGTCAAGGAGCATCTCCGCCGCGGACTGATAACGGTCCTTGGGGTTCTTGCGCATCGCGCGCATTGTGATTTGTTCAAGCCCGATGGGGATGCTGCCGTTGATTTCTCTGGGCGGTGTGGGTTCGTCCTGCAGCTGCATAAGCGCAACGGAAACCGCACTGTCCCCCATAAACGGCAGCTTGCCCGTGAGCATTTCATAAAGCACAACGCCCACGGAATAGATGTCCGCCTCGGCACCGGTTACGTCCCCGCGCGCCTGCTCGGGGCTGATATAATGAACCGAACCGATTGCCTTGTCGGTCATTGTCTTTGTGTCGCTGCGGCTGAAGCTTGCAATGCCGAAGTCTGTGACCTTGATGTTGCCGTTTTGCAGAAGCATGACATTCTGCGGCTTAATGTCGCGGTGAATGATGCCTTTGTCGTGTGCATGCTGCAGCGCACGGAGAATCTGCGTGACAAAATGAACAGCTGTTTTCGGATTGATAACGTGCTGCTGCTCGATATATTCCTTGACGGTAATGCCCTCGATGTACTCCATAACGATATACTGAAGCATATCGCCGAAGCTGACATCGTAAACCTTGACAATGTTCGGATGCGACAGCACAGCTATTGCCTTCGATTCATTCTTGAACCTGCGCCTGAACTCCTCGTTTGCAAGATATTCATCCTTGAGGACCTTGACGGCAACAATCCTGTCGTCAATGCTGTCATACGCCTTGTAGACAACAGCCATTCCTCCCACGCCGATTATCTCGTGAATCTCATAGCGTCCGTCAATTCTTTTTCCAACGTAATTATCCATTGTTAATTACCCTTTCCCGAAGGTTTTTCAAAGCTTTCAACATTTTTATCAAACAGACATACAAACAACCGTTATGTTATCCCCGCCGCCGTTTTCGTTTGCCATGTCAACGAGGTTTTCAATGAATTCAAAGCATTTTGTGTCGCGGGTGGAAGCAAGCAGCTGGGCATCGTCAACAAAGTTTGTCAAGCCGTCCGTACACAGAATCAGTGAGTCACCCTCGGACAGGCTCTCGGTTGAAAAATCAATTTCAATGTTCTGTGAGGTGCCGAGCGCACGGGTTATATAATTCTTTATCGGATGAGTCTTTGCTTCGTCGGCGGTTATCTCGCCGTTGTCAACCATT
>CAZIMM010000146.1:0-3137 GCA_964540415.1 uncultured Eubacteriales bacterium | reverse complement strand
ATCAACAAAATAAACACTTTCAGGAAGGTCAATGCTCAAAAGGCTGACGCACTGCTCAAATGCGGAGGCGTGAATCTCGCTGACACCGAAGCCGAAGTTAATGTTCTGCAGATTCTCGCAGTTTTTGAATGCGCTTGCACCGATAACATTGAGGCTGTCAGGGAAAGAAATGCTGACAAGGGCTTTACAGTCAATGAAAGCGTTCACACCGATATCTGTGACATTGCTGTCATCGCCGAAATCAACATTGGCAAGCTCTTTACAGCCTTTGAAGGTCTTTTCCGGGATAACTGAAAGGCTGTTGCCGACAGTGATTGACTTGAGCCTGTTGCAGCTGATGAATACGCTGTTGCCGATAAATTCAAGAGTATCGGGAAGAACAACAGAGGTCAATGTGGAACAGCTGTCAAAGCAGTTGTTTCCGATCTCTTCAACCTTTGCAAGGTCAATAGAAGCAAGTGTTGTGCAGCCGAGGAAAGCTTCATCGTCAATTGTCTTGACGCTGTCCGGCAGGACAACTTTTTCAAGGTTGCGGCAACCGTAAAAAGCTCCAGACTCGATTGTTTCAACAACGCTCTTTTTTCCGCTGAGAACATCGGCAGCTGAAACAAAAGTGATTGTTTCAAGTCTTGCGCAATTCATAAAAGCATCTGCGCCGATTTCTTTGACGTTGATACCGATTGTAACATCAGTCAGGTCGTCGTTTCCGAAAAAGGCGTTTCCGTCAATTCGAAGAACTTTGGAACCAAAAATTTCGTCGGGAATTTTAACATTGGATTCACCGCCGAGGTAATTTGTGATTTTTACACCGGTGCCGTATGTTGTGTACTCAAAGCCATTAAAGGTGGCTGCGAATGAGTTGATGCCCATAACAGACATCACGCTGCAAAGCATTGCAACGCAGAGAAGAGCGCTGAGAATTTTTTTCGTGCCTTTCAATTTTTTTCCTCCTCTTGATGAAAAATCTGGAAACGCTCGTAAAAAGTATAGCACATAATTTCCCTAAAAACAACTACTATATATTGTGATAATTATATTAGCGACAACAAATCACGTTTTTCAACAATTCAATTCATCTGAAATACTCGACTGCGGCGGAGAACATGCCGTTTTCTGTCGAGCCGCATACGTTTTTATACAGCATTTCGCCCTTGCGTTCGGAATGTCCCATTTTTCCGAAAATTCTGCCGTCAGGCGAGGTGATTCCCTCAATCGCGTCAACAGAGCCGTTTGGATTGAAGTCAATATCCATTGTCGGGCTGCCGTTCAAATCAACGTACTGGGTGGCAATTTGTCCGTTGGCGGAAAGCTCGGCAACAAGCTTGTCACTTGCGACAAATCTGCCCTCACCGTGTGAAATGGCGACTGTGTGAATATCACCGACGCTGCTGTTCATAAGCCATGGCGATTTGTTTGAGGCGACACGGGTGCGAACCAGTCTTGACTGATGCCTGCCAATTGTGTTGAAGGTGAGTGTCGGAGTGTCGGCATCGGGCTCGATTATTTCACCGTAAGGCACAAGTCCGAGCTTAATGAGAGCCTGGAATCCGTTACATATTCCGCACATAAGGCCGTCCCGCTGTTTGAGAAGGCTGTGAACCTCGTCACGGATATACGGATTGCGGAAAAACGCCGTTATAAACTTACCCGAACCGTCCGGCTCATCGCCGCCGGAAAAGCCGCCGGGTATTGCAATAATCTGCGAAGAAGCAATGAGTCCCTTCATCTTCTCAACGGATTCGGCGATTGCAGAGGCAGTCAGGTTGCGAACCACAAAGATTTCCGCCTGTGCTCCCGCGGTGATGAAGGCTTTTGCCGTGTCATATTCACAGTTTGTTCCGGGGAATACGGGGATAAGCACCTTCGGCACTGCGGTTTTTATTGCCGGCGCAATACGTTTATCTGAAGTGTAGCTGTGAGCTGCAACTTCACGTTTTTCCTGTGTTGCATTAACCGAGAAAACCGGCTCAAGCTTTGCGTTATATGCTGCCTCGATCTTATTCATATCGGCAGCGTAGCCGTCTGCAGTGAAAGTGTAGTCCCCTGCTGTTTTGCCGATAACCTTGCCGTAATCCTCACCGTCGGCAAGTTCGAGAATAAAGCTGCCGTAGCTGAGTCCGAACAAGCTGCTGACATCAATTCCGTCAGCAAGCGCAAAGCCGATTTTATTGCCGAAGCACATTTTGACAAGTCCTTCCGCAACGCCGCCGAAGCCGACAGCATATGCCGACAGAACCTTCTTTTCACTTATGAGCTTACCCACAGCAGAGAAAATTTCCTTAAGCGAAGACGAGCGCGGCAATCCGTTTTCATCATTTTCCGATTCAACCAAGGCTACTCTTGAGCCGGTTTTTTTGAATTCCGGAGAAATGATATTTTTGATGTTTTCAACCGACACTGCAAAGCTGACAAGCGTCGGCGGAACATCAATGTTTTCAAAGCTTCCGCTCATTGAGTCCTTGCCGCCGACAGCACCGATACCCAGCTCTCTTTGTGCCTTCAACGCGCCGAGCAAAGCGGCAAAGGGTTTTCCCCAACGCTCGGATTTTGTGCCGAGACGCTCAAAATACTCTTGGAATGTGAAGTAACAGTGTTCAAGACCCACACCCGCCGCAACAAGCTTTGAAACCGATTCAACAACCGCACAGTAAGCACCGATGAACGGAGCTTTTTCGGAGAGAAACGGATTGTAACCGTAAGCCATGGCAGAGCAGGTTGAGGTTTCCTTGAACATGACGGGAATTTTCGCCGCCATTATCTGAGAGGGAGTGGACTGATATTTTCCGCCGTATGGCATGAGAACAGAGCCGGCGCCGATTGTTGAATCAAACCGTTCAACAAGTCCGCGCTTTGAGCAAACGTTCAAATCTGACACAAGAGCAATAAGCTTTTGTTCAACATTGCTGCCTTCCGGAACGGTGTTACGATACAGTTCACCCTTTTCAACCTTTACACCGATATGCTTTTCCGCGCCGTTGGAATTGAGGAATTCGCGGCTTATATTTACTATTTCAACATCGTTCCAGCTCATGCGAAGCCTCGGAAGCTCAGTGACACAAGCCACAATTGTTGCCTCAAGGTTTTCTTTTGAAGCCATTGCGATAAAGCTGTCTGCATCCTTGGGAGCAACCACAACC
>CAZIMM010000145.1:0-3222 GCA_964540415.1 uncultured Eubacteriales bacterium | reverse complement strand
CCGCACCAAACGGCTGTACAATCCAACTCATTAAAGCAACGACGCAGAAGCTCACGTACCGCCTCGGGAATCAGGCCTTGTCCCCAATAAGGCACACCTATCCAATAACCGATTTCCGCTTCGGTTTCACTCATCGGTGCACTGCCCTTCCGCATGATTCCTGCACTGCCGACAGGCTTTCCTGTTTCCTTCAACACAACAGCATATGTTTCCGGTTCAGACAATACACCTCTGATGATTTCAAGGCTGTTTTCGACGCTTGTGTGAGGACTCCAGCCTGCTATCGGGCCCACCTGCGGATTGCTTGCATATTTATATAATTCCTCTGCATCCGTGTCTTTCCATGGGCGAAGAATCAATCTTTTTGTTTCAAGTTCCATTTTTTATACCTCATATATAATGATTCATTTTAATATTTTTCCATATCGCACACATATGCTTTGAACATTCGTTGCGGCAGTTCCCAGCAGGTCATCCATTTCACGAGCTACATCCATATAACGCATACGGTTAAAATGTGTAATTATGTAATCAGCTTCTTTAATCTTCCCTTTTGCCGAACGGCAATAGCTGCGCATAGGTGCAGCAAGATGGGATGCCCAGACGGGAGTGCAGAATGTTACACGGTCGTATGCGGAAAGGTCGATTTTTGTATCTTCTATCGGCATATCCCATCCGTGCATGGCAAACCGTCCGCACCACCAAAATCCGCTTGTGGCATTTGTTTTTTCGGTGGATTTCACCTCGCAAACTTCGGCACCTGTGCGGTTTGCTTCCTCATAAGCTGCCAATTTTGTATATCCCAAGCGAGAGAAATATACAACAAGACGGCTTTTATTTGTACCTATATTCGGATAGTCAGAAGCGTTTACGCAAAAATGCTCCTGCTTGTAGAAGATTAAAGCCGCACAGCCGGTCAGCGCCTGTAATATTCCGAAATCAAAATAAATCGTTGACATAAAGTTCGTCGGAAATATGACGAACTGAATGACAATCCACGCCATGAGCGTCAGTCCGAAAATTGTACCGCAGACAACCCCCGACTTTTTCTTGGCAAGCAGCAGTCCGGCAGCAATCAGGTTCGGGATACCGTTAACACACAAAAGTGCAATGCCGGGAAATGTAAAATTCTGAAACAGCGCATCCGCAAATGGCAGCACCTGAAAATATGGGAGCAGTTCCTGCATACCAAGGTTACTTCCGTCAGGTGCGGTAAGCATACCGACAGCTCCTGCAACCGCGCCGATGCCGATAAAAAGGCACCAGAAAATGAGTATTTTTCTTGCAATATTAAATCTTGAATGCGTTTTCATTATAGTACCTTCTTTATTGTAAATTGGCAGGCAGGCAGGGCAAAAGTCTGACTTGCCGCTTGAATTTTTCGCTGAAATTAAAAACCAGTCCCTGAAGCTTTAAAATATGTTTCGGATGGAAGTATTTATCAATTTCAACCGCCGCCCCGGCGTGATTGTGGATTCTCATTGTGAACATCTTACCTGAGCCTGTTACACCCAACGTGTTCTGCTCACCGTACTCATTATTTATATGCCGTCAACGGGCGTTTGTATCGCGTTCGGCCGGTTGCCCGAAGGCTAAAATAAATGATGTTTGAATTAATTCGGAGATTAAACCTCCGAATATTCCGAATTATACAGAGAAAATGAAGATTTCGGTTTTAAAGAACTCTCCTGCTTAAGGAAAATCGGCAAAAGCTTTTCTGATTGCGCCATTGAAAAATATTCATTATCGCTGACAATTATGTGATCTGAGACCTTGATATCCAAGGTGTTAAGTATTTCTATTAATTCCTTAGTTGTCGCGACATCGTCCCTTGACGGCATCGGCAGGCCGTTCGGATGATTGTGGCAGAGAATAATTGACTCCGCCATATTACGGAATGCGGTTTCTGCGGTGCGGCGTACATCAATGTTCGCGGTGCGCAGCGAGCCTTCGGCGATAAAAACAAAATTGTTGATACGTCCCTTGCTGTCAATGCAAATCATACCCACCTTTTCGGTGGTAATGCCGAAATATTTAGTTATTATGTATTCTCCTGCCTCCTGCGGAGACTTTATGCACTTCCTGTCTTTAACTTTGTCGAAGCTGTACCTTCTGAAAAGCTGAGGCATCATTGTTATCAGCACTGCAGAGGATTCGCCGATTCCCGGGACTTTTATCAAATCACCGTAAGACGCCTCAAGCACTGCAGAAAGTGAACCGAACGTTTCAATGAGCCTATGCGCAAGCTCATTTGTGTCAATTCTCGGTACAGAAAAGAACAGCAGCATTTCAAGAATGTTATGGTCGGACATATGCTCCATTCCGTTGTTGCGAAATGCTTCACGAACCCGCTTTCTGTGATTTTCGTGCATTTGCAAACACCTCTTCAATGTGATATAATAACATGAAAACATTATCGGAAGGTATAAAACGTGAAAAGCTTTACTGTAAATAAAAACGACGCCGGACAGCGGTTGGACAAATTCATAACAAAAACCGTACCGAATCTGCCGCAGTCCATGCTTTATAAATCTATCCGCACAAAGAACATCAAGGTCAACAGAAAGCGCGGAGATATATCACAAAGGCTGTGCGAGGGCGACGTTGTTGAAATGTATATCAGCGATGAGTTTTTTGCCCCTGCGCACGACAGCTTTGATTTTCTGGGCGCAGGGACAGGGCTTGACGTGGTTTATGAGGATGAAAATCTGCTGCTTCTCAACAAGAAAGCAGGTCTGCTCTGCCATCCGGATGACAAGGAATATGTTGACACTCTCATCGGAAGAGTCAAACGCTATCTCTACGAAAAAGGCGAATACAATCCCCGTGATGAAAGCTCGTTTACACCCTCACTTGTCAACAGAATTGACCGCAACACAAGCGGAATTGTCATTGCGGCAAAGAACGCGCAAACCCTAAGAATTCTTAATGACAAAATGAAAACAAGGGAAATCAAAAAATATTATCTTTGCATCGCACACGGTGAATTCAAAGAGAAAAACCGGATTCTTGAAGGCTGGCTTGTCAAGGATGAAAGCAAGAACACAGTAAAGGTTTTCAATCACGCTGTTGACGGCGGAAAAGAAATCAGAACAAAATATACCGTGCTTTACAGCAGGGACGGCTTGAGCCTACTTGAAATCGAGCTTCTCACAGGCAGAACACATCAGATACGCTCTCAGCTTTCATTCATCGGGCATCCGCTGCTTGGCGACGGGAAGT
>CAZIMM010000144.1:0-3223 GCA_964540415.1 uncultured Eubacteriales bacterium | reverse complement strand
GGAAGCGACAGTGACTATCCTGTTGTCAAAGCGGCTGCCGATCAGCTTGAAAAGCTTGGTATTGAGCGCGAAATCAGAGTTATGTCCGCCCACAGAACCCCTTTGATTGCCGCGGAGTTTGCGGAAAATGCCGCAGATAACGGCTTCGGCGTAATAATTGCCGCCGCAGGAAAGGCTGCTCACCTTGCGGGTGTCCTTGCCGCGCACACCACACTTCCGGTTATCGGTATACCGGTCAAGTCATCCGCGCTTGACGGCCTAGATGCTCTTTTGTCAACAGTTCAGATGCCATCCGGAATTCCGGTTGCAACAGTCGCCATTGACGGCGCGGCAAACGCCGGCATTCTTGCGGCACAGATTCTTTCTCTCGGTTGTCCCGAGCTTGCGGAAAAGCTCAAAACCATGCGTACGGAAATGGCACAGAAGGTCATAGAAAAGGATAAAAGTTTCAAGGTACTGTAATTTTTCTATTTTTTAGGAGGTTAACAAAATGAAGAAACTCGAGCAAATCTATGAGGGCAAGGCAAAAAAAGTTTATAAAACAGATGATCCGGAACTCTATATCGTCGATTATAAAGATGATGCAACGGCTTTTAACGGCGAAAAGAAGGGAACTATTGTCGGCAAGGGCGTTGTCAACAACCGCGTTACAAATTTTCTTATGCAGCTTCTTGAGGAGAACGGCATCCCGACACATTTTGTTAATGAGATTTCGGACAGAGAGACGGTTGTAAAAAAGGTTCAGATTGTACCGCTTGAGGTTATTGTCAGAAACATCGCCGCAGGTTCGCTTGCAAAGCGTCTCGGACTTGAAGAAGGTACAAAGCTCAACAAGCCTGTCCTTGAATTCTGCTACAAAAGCGACGCGCTCGGCGACCCTATGGTCAACAGCTTCCATATCCTCTCAATGGGTTGGGCAGATATTGAAGAGCTTGACCTCATTGTAAATTACTCTTTCAAAATTGATCAGATACTTTCTGACTATCTCAAGGGCAAAAACATTGAGCTGATTGATTTCAAACTCGAATACGGCAAAACTGATGACGGAACAATAATTCTTGCGGATGAGATTTCTCCCGATACATGCCGCTTCTGGGACACAGAAACTCACGCAAAGCTTGACAAAGACCGTTTCCGCCGTGACCTCGGCAATGTTGAGGATGCATATCAAGAAATATTCAAGAGGCTCATCAACGAATAATTTTTTAGGAGAGATAATATGTCATTTGAACTTCACGACGAATGCGGCGTTTTCGGAATATTTACTGACAGCGGTCTGAGTGTGTCCGAGGCTTGCTACAGAGCTTTGTTTGCTTTGCAGCACAGAGGGCAGGAAAGTTGCGGAATTGCAATTAACAATGACGGCGTTATAAGAGGTTACAAAGACGCCGGTCTTGTCAACGAAGTTTTCACTCCTCAGGTGCTTGAGAGCATGGGCAGCGGAAGCATGGCTGTCGGTCATTGCCGTTACGGTACAACCGGTGCAGACCAGTGGCTGAACGCTCAGCCTTTGGTTGTAAACCATGTCAAGGGAAGAATGGCTCTTGCACACAACGGAAACCTAACCAATGCAATTGACTTACGCGAGGAGCTTGAGCTTGACGGCTCGATTTTCCACACAACAAGCGACACTGAGGTTATTTCTTACGTTATCACAAAAGAGAGAATAACCTCCGATTCAATCGAGGAAGCAATCAGCAAGGCAATGCAGAAGCTGAAGGGTGCGTATTCACTGGTTGTAATGTCCCCGTCAAAGCTTATTGCCGTGCGTGACCCCAAGGGCTTCCGTCCTCTTTGTATCGGCACGATTGACGGCGGCTACGTATTTTCCTCGGAGAGCTGCGCTCTGGATGCTGTCGGGGCAAAGTTCCTGCGTGATGTCAAGCCGGGAGAAATAGTAGTTGTTGACAAAAACGGTCTGCGCTCGATGCAGGCTGTTGAAGACAAAAACAGCGCACTTTGCGTTTTTGAATTCATTTATTTTGCACGCCCCGATTCTGTCATTGACGGCAGCTGTGTTCACGTTGCAAGGCAGCGTGCGGGCGCGTTCCTGGCTCTTGAGCATCCTGTGCAGGCCGACGTTGTCATCGGTGTTCCCGATTCCGGTCTCGATGCCGCTGTCGGCTATTCAAAGCAGTCCGGTATTCCTTACGACATCGGCTTTGTAAAAAACAAATATATAGGAAGAACCTTTATTCAGCCGACGCAGACACTGCGCGAAAACACGGTCAGCATAAAGCTTAATCCAATCAGTTCGACTGTCAAAGGCAAGCGTGTCATTCTTGTAGATGATTCTATCGTCAGAGGAACAACGAGCGCACGCATTGTCCGCACACTGCGTGATGCCGGTGCGACCGAGGTTCATATGCGTGTTTCGGCACCGCCCTTCCTTTTCCCCTGCTATTTCGGAACGGATGTTGATTCGAGCGACGGCCTGATTGCAAACAACCACACTGTGGAAGAAATTGCAAAAATAATCGGTGTTGATTCACTCGGATTCCTCGGAAATGACAGCGTTCTTAAGATTGCCGATTCCACCGGGCTCGGCTTCTGCACCGCATGCTTTGACGGTAAATATCCGGTTGAGGTAAAAGACAACAACAAAAAGCTCAAATTTGAGCGCAAGCTCAGTGAAAAGGAAGACGACTAATACAACAGGAGGAACACATTCTTTATGAAAAGCTTCAGTGAAAGCTACAAGGCGGCAGGCGTTGACATCACAGCGGGTTACAAGGCTGTTGAGCTGATGAAGGAACACGTTGGGAGAACTTTTACAAGCGGAGTTCTTTCAGGTCTCGGCGGTTTCGGAGGTCTCTATGAGCTTGACCTTGAGGGAATACAGCATCCCGTCCTAGTCAGCGGCACGGACGGCGTTGGTACAAAGCTGAAAATCGCTTTCCTCATGGACAAGCATGACACAGTGGGAATTGACTGCGTTGCCATGTGTGTGAATGATGTTGTCTGCTGCGGGGCAAAGCCGCTGTTCTTCCTGGATTATATTGCAGTCGGAAAGAATTATCCGGAAAAGGTTGCTTCCGTTGTTTCCGGTGTGGCTGAGGGCTGTGTCAGAGCCGGCTGTGCCCTTGTCGGCGGTGAAACTGCGGAGATGCCCGGCTTTTATCCTGCCGACGAATATGACCTTGCCGGTTTCACGGTAGGCGTTGTGGACAAGCCCAAAATATTTGACAATTCAACTGTTGTAAGCGGAGACGCTGTTATCGCT
>CAZIMM010000143.1:0-3315 GCA_964540415.1 uncultured Eubacteriales bacterium | reverse complement strand
ACCGCAATGGGCAGGCCCTTGTCTCTGTCTCTGAAGTATTCATTTGCAAGGGTGTATCGTTCATACTCGCTGTGGCCCGTGACGAAAAACTGCCTGCCATTTTTGGCGGCAACGCAGTAGACACCTGCCTCCTCCGAGAGGGTGAGCAGCTCCAGCGTGGGACAATCGAGAATATCCTCGGTGCGCACCGTCGTGTGGCGGGAGTGGGGAACCCAAAACTCCTCATCAAAGCCTCTGAGCAAGGGATGATATAAATCCAACGGCCGATGCTTAAAAACTCCAAAAATTTTCTCATCAAGCTTGTATTTCGGCAAGCCGTAAAAATGATAGAGAGCTGCCTGCGCGCCCCAGCAAATAAAAAAGGTTGAGTAAACGTGGGTTCGGCTCCAATCGAGAATCTCGCAAAGCTCATCCCAATAGTCTACCTCTTCGAACTCGAGAAGCTCAACAGGCGCACCGGTAACAACCATTCCGTCAAACTTCTCATTTCTTATGTCACTCAAAGTCTTATAAAACTTGAGCATATGACTCTTTGATGTGTTTTTGACAGTATGCGTTGCAGTCTGAAGCAGCTCAACTTCGATTTGAATCGGTGAATTGCTCAACAGACGAAGAAGCTGTGTTTCGGTTTCAATCTTTGTGGGCATTAAATTGAGAATAACTATGCGCAACGGGCGAATGTCCTGAGTCATTGCTCGTTGCTCTGTCATTACAAATATGTTTTCACTTTCGAGTTTTTCGCGGGCTGGAAGCTCGTTATCAACCTTGATCGGCATAATAACCTCCAATGTACATAATAAGCAAAATATCCGGCATCCGACGGCTTTCAACAGACGCCGGATATAAATCAGATTGCGTTCTTTCTTCCGCTTCGGGAATCTGAAGGAAAGCTTGAATCGGTTGTAAGCTGCACTGCGTTGTGCTGCGGGTCACGCTCAATGAAAGCCGATTCTTCACCGAGAACACATTCCTTTGTAATAGTCACACTCTTTATTTGAGAATCTGACGGAATGTCATACATCAACGGAAGGAGTATACCCTCCATAATTGTCCTCAGACCGCGTGCACCGGTTTTCTTTTCAAGAGTCTTCTTGGCGATTTCCTCAAGAGCGTCATGAGAAAAATCAAGTTCAACATTGTCCATTGCGAACAGCTCGCGGAATTGACGCAGAATTGAATTCTTAGGCTCAACAAGAATACGTATAAGTGCTTCCCCGTCAAGCTCACGAAGAGTTGTGAGAACCGGAAGCCTTCCGACAAGTTCGGGAATCAGACCGTATTTTATCAGATCTTGCTGAACGGTTTTCCCGATGATGTTGTCACGGCTAAACTCGCTCCGACCCTTAACATCTGCCTCAAAGCCGAGTGCCGAGCCGCCGATTCTTTTTTCAACGATTTTTTCTATGCCGTCAAACGCGCCGGCACAAATAAAGAGGATGTTTGTTGTGTCAATCTGAATAAATTCCTGCTGGGGATGCTTTCTGCCGCCTCCGGGTGGGACATTTGAAACAGTGCCCTCAAGAATTTTCAGCAAAGCCTGCTGCACTCCCTCACCGCTGACATCCCTTGTGATTGAGGGATTTTCGGATTTACGGGCAATTTTGTCAATTTCGTCAACATAAATAATGCCGCGTTCCGCTTTTTCAATGTCAAAATCAGCTGCCTGAATCAGTCGAAGCAGGATATTTTCAACATCCTCGCCGACATATCCGGCCTCTGTGAGCGTTGTAGCGTCAGCAATTGCAAAGGGTACTTCAAGAATCCTCGCCAGGGTTTGCGCAAGCATTGTTTTTCCGACGCCGGTTGGACCGAGCATCAGAATATTGCTCTTTTGAATTTCCACGTCACTGTCCAAACTGAAAAAAATGCGCTTGTAGTGATTATAAACTGCAACGCTCAGCGCAACCTTGGCATCATCTTGCCCAATGACATATTCGTCAAGCTTGTTGCGTATTTCATGCGGCTTCGGAAGCACAAAAGACGTTTTGCCCTTCCCGACACTCCCGACTTTTTTGGAAGCAGCGGGATCAACATCCTCAATTATGCTCAGGCAAAGCTCAACACATTCGTTGCAGATATAAACCCCGGGACCGGCAATCATTTTCTGAACGCGGTCCTGCGACTTATTGCAGAATGAGCAGTGAACTTCTCTTGTGGGATTGCCATCCTTAGGCATAGGGTTTCTCCTTATCTTTTGTAAAGAACTTTGTCAACAAGGCCGTATTCCATGGCCTGCTGTGCATCAAGGAAATTGTCTCTGTCAGTGTCAAGCGCTATCTGTTCAATCGGCTTACCGGTGTTTTCGGAGAGAATGCGGTTGAGCTTATCCCTTGTGCGCATAATATGATCAGCCGCAATTTTGACATCCGATGCCTGACCCTGTGCACCTCCGAGAGGCTGGTGAATCATAATCTCACTGTTGGGCAGAGCAAATCTTTTGCCCTTTGCGCCGGAAGAAAGCAAAAATGCACCCATGCTCGCCGCAATACCCATGCAAATTGTCGAAACATCGCATTTGATATATTGCATTGTATCATAAATTGCAAAGCCGGCAGTAACAGAGCCGCCGGGGCTGTTAATATAAAGACTGATATCCTTGTCGGCATCCTGACCCTCGAGGAAAAGCAACTGAGCAACGACAAGACTTGCCGTCACATCGTTGACCTCCTCCGACAGAACAATGATTCTATCACTGAGAAGGCGGGAAAAGATGTCAAACTGGCGCTCTCCCCTGTTTGTTTGTTCAATAACATACGGTACCAGACTCATTTTGCAACCTCCCTAATAACAATTGTTTAAAGTATAGTGAGCTTACGTGAAAATTATTCAGCTGTATCCTCAGCTTTGGAAGCATCTTCAGCTTCTTCGGCAGATTTTTTTGTTGTTTTCTTTGCTGCGGGCTTTTTCTTTGCAGCAGGCTTCTTGGCGGGCGCTTTTTCTTCCTCGGCAACCGCAACAGCGTTCGAAACAACAAAAGCCTCAGCCTTTTTGATAACAACGTCGGGAGAAATATCCTGACCCTGATCCTCTGCAAGCTTCTTTATTGCTTCAGCCGTCATGCCGTACTGCGTTGCGATTTTTTCATATTCCGCCATAATGTCCTCATCTGTTGCAGTGATATTCTCGTCAGCGGCAATCTTTTCGAGCGCAAGGTGAAGCTTAACCTGATATTCTGCTTCGGTTTTCAGCTCAGCTTCAAACTCCTCCATGGATATGCCTCTGTAATAATTAAGGTACATCTCGAGCGTTGCGCCCTGAGAAGCAAGGCTGTTTTCGATATTCTTCTTGGAGCTGTTCACCTGGTTGCTGAACATA
>CAZIMM010000142.1:0-3420 GCA_964540415.1 uncultured Eubacteriales bacterium | reverse complement strand
ATACCCTACCATAGGGGGCTTTTTTGTGCTGTCTGCACAATCTGGGGCAGTTCAACTCCCCGGGAAGCCCTTTGCTTTGTTTTTTTATATTTCACTGGTTACAGTTGCAGGTTTGCAACCCCTCACACAATAAAAAAGCTTGATTGGAGACCAAAAAGCGATTGACAATATAAACAGCGTGTGCTATTATACTTATGTAGCTATCGATACATAAAGGAGCGAAGCAATGGAACTGATGAAAGATAAAATAGCATATCATTCCCGCAAATTGTTTGACGAGCATGGTTACCACGGCGCTGCTCTGCGTGATGTCTGCAAGCTGGCGGGGTGCAAAATGCCGACAATATACTATTATTATGAAAGCAAGGAAAAACTGTTTGATGAAGTTGTCCGCGTGGCATTTGAAGAACTGGTTGCCCATCTCTGGACACAACTTCCTGAAGATGTGTCCTATAAGGATTACTGCATAGCGAAGGTTATCCAAAAGAAAAATTTATCCGAGGAAGAACGGATTATTTACCGTCTTGCCATGAAAACATGGTTGGGGTTTGATGGCTGTGAGGAAAGCCGCTGCAGACTGATGGAATGGGCAAAGAACACCTACGAACAGAGTTGGAAAAAATGTGCAGGTATTGTTGATTCAAAACAGTGGGCAAAATTTATCTCCCGTTCAATAACATCATTAATTCAACTTATCATCCTCGCAGAAGAAGATATTTCAGATGATGAAATCCGTGAAGAAATTACTATGATTTTTGATGTGGCAACACATTCAAAATAAAAATATAATTAGAAAGGATTAAGATTATGAAAACATCATGCTCTCTCGACAACACATTAACAGTAAAACTGCAAACCATTGACGACAAGACAATGTTCAACGCAACAGCCCGCGAAAATCCGGCAGTAACGGTTGATTACTTCCCGCCTGTCGGAACGGGCAAAGGTTATACTTCATTGGAGCTTCTCATGATAGCTTTTGGCTCCTGCGTAAGCACAACGCTCTTGACTCTGCTCCGCTACAGGATGAAAAAGAGCGTCATAGGTTTATCTGCGGAAGTAAACGGCACAGTGCGTGAGGAACACCCAAAGGCACTCCAACACATCCTGCTGCTCTTGAAAATTAAGTCAAAAGATTTAACGGAAGCGGAAGTACAAGCAGCCCTCAAAATTGCGGAAGATACCATGTGTCCGGTATGGGCTATGATTAAGGGAAATGTAACTGTTGAAGTCAAAGCAGAGATAAGCGAATAATTTTTTTAAGCATTATATATCTATCGGTATATAATGAGACGTAATTGAACACTTTATCTTAAAACGTTCAAAAATTGAACACATTCCCGAAAATCACCCCAAAATTGAACACTTTTTGAAAAAACGACATTTTTTGAACAGTCCCGGTTTACTGCATCAAAATTCGCGCCCAGGCCCGGGAAAGCACAGTAATTTTGATAAAAAGTTACCGTACGTTTATCTTTGAAACCCGTTGAAATAAGTGCTTCCCGGAGATTGAGTTCTCCCCGGGAAGCACTTTGCTTTGTTTTTGATATTTGTTTTGTTTTCAAAATGTTGCCTAAAAAGTGGGTTCGTGTGGATAAAGCAGTTCGTGTGGATGAAAAAGATTCAGTAATATCCAGCTCACTCCCTACGGCATAATACCTCGGAATTTATTGTAAAAGATTTCTTGTAAAATTATTAAATGTGTGATATAACATATATGTCTGATACTAAACAGCAGGCATAAGGAAACCGTAAAAACCTGCCTTGGCTGAATGCACTTGAAACTTTAAAAGAAAAGACGCAACAGAAAAATCCGACTCATTTTTGCTGCCCTTCGGAGTCAAATTGAAATTAAGCCCATCGAAATATTGTGCTGAGTTTTTATAATGCCGGGTTCAAAAAAGGAAGTTGCAAAGATGAAAACAGCAAAACGCATAGTTTGTTTTATGCTGACGCTTGCACTGATGACAGGCACGGTTATAATTGCCGCGGCAGAGGATGTCAGCGATTATTTGCCGATTGTAACCCAATATCCCACAGCTATTCCGGAGCGCGTATATATCGGCGACAGCTTCGCCATGAAGGTTAAAGCTGAATTCCCTGAGGGCAAAACCGGAACCATTAATTATGTATGGAACCGAACACAGGGCGGGGCAACTGTCGCGGTCGGTGAGGGAGACACATTGACCGTCACTGTGACCGAGGATATGGTATCAAAGGTTCCCGTACATGCCGTTTATTCGGTTGACGTTAATTTCACATACATTGACAAAAAGGGCGTAGAACACAGTTCGTCCACTATGGGCTGGTATGGCACGGTATGGCACGGTATGGTTTATTCACCCCTATGCTCCTAAAATTGTGAGCCAGCCCGATGAATATTTTAATGTTCCAATCGGAGGGAGCGCGGTTATGGAAGTGAAAGCGGAGCTGCCCGAGGGTGTGCCGGGGGAGCTCAGCTATGAGTGGTACGACTACGACTGGGCAAACACAGAAAACGGTGCTGCCCATGTTGCCACCGGTTCAACCTTTGAAGTTTCAAGCAGCTATTATGATTTGCTGAACTTTGACACAAAAGCCAGAGCCAAGCAATACTATCCTGTTGTAACAAACACCTATACCGATGAAAACGGGAATGTGCAAAAAATTCGTGTGCAGGGCAACATCGTGTATGTCAACGGAACTGTTGTCGGCTCGGAAGCAGAGCCGCTCACCATGCTGCTCGTTGGTTTGGGCTCACTGCTGCTCACACCGATTGCAACACCGATTGGGCTGCTGCTTTCTCCGATTGCTGCATTGACCGGAGGCGCTGGAATGGTGGTTGTCGGTCCGTTTCTGCTGCCGCTCATCGGCGTTATCTACGCTGCAAAATATTTTTTAAAGCGCTGAGCCGGATACCTGCTGCTTGCTCAGGGCATTGCAACAGAAAGCAAAAAGCCTTTGCAGTGCAGACACAAAATATCTGAATTATGCACGAAAAGGGCTGTCGCATTAAGTAAACCGCTCCGGTTTGTACTGGCTGTACAAACCGGGGCGGTTCATTCTCTTCGGGAAGCCCTTGTTAATTCGTCAGTGCATCAGATGATGCCGAGGGGTATGAGAATAACGAGCAGAAGCGCATCGATTCCCCAGAGGCTGATAAGAAAATTCCTGCGCTTTTTCGGCTGCATATCGGGGACATAGTTTGCCGCAAGGAAAAACGGCACATATGTGGTGATGAAAACGGGAAGTACGCCCCACCATTTATAAACCCAAAGGAACGATCCATTGCTTGTGCCGGCAAGGAAAGATTCAACAAGCGCAAACAGCGCCGCCATTGATATTGCCCCGGCAAGCTTGCAGCTTATGCCTTTTTTGCCGTTCTTTGCAAAGTACCTCTTGCTCGTGTCATCGGGAAGCATTTTGTAAGAAATCATTCCC
>CAZIMM010000141.1:0-3463 GCA_964540415.1 uncultured Eubacteriales bacterium | reverse complement strand
TTGTCACATCGTCAACAATGCCGATTGTGAAGCGCTGCTTGGGCTGTGCAGACTCCATGTTGCGGACAACCGAGATAACAGCTGCGGGGTTAGTGTCCTTCGAGCCGAGGCCGTATCTGCCGCCCAGAACCTTCACGCCGTCAAACTTGCTGCCCTTGAGAGCGGCGACAACGTCAAGATAAAGAGGTTCGCCGATGGAGCCGGGCTCCTTGGTGCGGTCAAGCACGGAGATCGTCTTGACTGAGTCGGGGAGAGCGTCGATAAGGTGCTTTGCGGAGAACGGTCTGTAAAGGCGAACCTTGACAAGTCCGATTTTCTCGCCGTGCGCGTTGAGATAATCAACGGTTTCGTCGATTGTATCGCAAACGGAACCCATTGCAACAATAACATTTTCGGCATCGGGTGCGCCGTGATAATTGAACAGCTTGTAGTCCGTGCCGAGCTTTGCGTTGACCTGATTGAGGTAATCCTCAGTCACGTCGACAACGTTCTCATAATAGGGGTTGCACGCCTCACGCGCCTGGAAGAAGATGTCGGGGTTCTGAGCCGAGCCGTGAAGCACCGGATGCTCCGGGTTCAGTGCGCGGCGGCGGAAGTCGGCAACGGCTTCCCAGTCAACCATATCGGCAAGGTCTTTGTAATCCCAGACCTCAATTTTCTGAATTTCGTGCGAAGTACGGAAACCGTCAAAGAAATGCAGGAACGGCACGCGGCTCTTAATTGTGGAAAGATGAGCAACAGCACCGAGGTCCATGACCTCCTGAACATTGCTCGAGCAGAGCATCGCATAACCTGTCTGGCGGCAAGCGTAAATGTCGGAATGGTCGCCGAAAATGTTCAGCGCATGGCTTGCCACGCAGCGTGCGGAAACGTCAATGACGTTCGGGAGCAGCTCACCCGCGATTTTGTACATATTGGGAATCATGAGGAGCAAGCCCTGGGAAGCAGTGTAGGTTGTGGTGAAAGCGCCGGCCATGAGTGAGCCGTGAACGGCACCCGCGGCACCTGCCTCGGACTGCATCTCGGTAACCTTAACGGTCTGGCCGAAGATGTTGCGGACATCCTTTGCAGCCATCTGGTCGGTTTCTTCAGCCATGTCTGAAGACGGAGTGATCGGGTAAATCGCCGCTACTTCGGTGAATGCATACGAAACATATGCTGCTGCGGCGTTGCCCTTCATGGTTTTCTTTTTTCTTGCCATTTGATATGTGTCCTCCTTAATTGAGAAATCTAAAACGATTTAACTTTGTCGCTACAACGCGCAAAAAGCCATTTCTCATAGTAACATTTTTCTGTGTTGTTGTAAATAGACGAAAACAAAAGAATTGAGAAAAAAATTTATAAAAACTATAAATTTTTCACAAAGGCATTGATTCCTTCCTGACTTTGCTTATTTTACCCGTTTTTGCCTTTGTATTACATGCGAAAAGCCACAGCGCGAAAGTTGCCGCAAGCATCAGCCCTCCGACAAGCATCAGGCAATCCGCCGGACTCGAAAAGAGTGAAGACAAATGCCTGTATTCGGCTGTTCCGACAAAAAAGTATATTGCGTAATCCGCAACAAGCAGTGCTGCGAGAAGCGCGGAAAACATCTTTTTCGGGTCAGCACGTTCAAAAGAAATTCCCCATTTGCGGGCTGCGAGCAGGGCGACTCCGACTGTCAGCAGGATTGCCGCCGCTGTCGCCGGGACGGCTTTGTCCCCCGTGCGTATTGCGACTGCCCTGAAGATTGATGCACAGCATGAGGCGAGAACGGTGACAACAAACGCGGAAATGCCCCGTGCTTTTTGCGGAAGACTTTGAAAAAGCCTGTCCGGCTCGGTGCTTCCGTTTGCCGTTTTCAGCAGCAGAGCCGTGATGCTTCCGCCCGCGACAAATCCCGTAAAATATTCCCACAAGGGCCAAGCACTCGCTTCGAGCCACCGGGGAGCGCTGAACTGCGTCATGTGATAGCCTCCTGCACCGGCGAACATTATCAGGTCGCTTACAGTGATTGCAAAGCCGAAGGAGAGCGCAGTGCCGAGCATGATTTTTGCCGCGCGCCTGTCCTTGAGAGCAAACCTTGTGTACACCCATACGGCAAGGCAGCGCAGAGCTGCGGATATGCTGTCAACACAGGCGAAATAATTGCGTCCGCCCTGAAAATCCTTTGCACACGATGAATCGAAAAAGTGCACCATATACGCTTTGTATGCGCTCATTTCAACACCGGTTTGTGCCATTCCGCTTTCAAAAAACTCCGTCGCCTGCGGCTCGATTGCGTTGAGAATCAGATGTGCAACACTCGCCCTTGCGGCATAGCCGAAAATGAAAAACACCGCCAAAGCAATCAGGAAGTCACGCAGTCTGTATGTACGCCCGCCGTAAATTCTGCCGAGCATGAATGCGAAAAGCGTGCACATTCCGAAGCCGGTCAAAAACATCATAAAAGCTCCGCTCAGAGGATTGATTTTCGGGAAATCCTCATACGGAACGCCGGAAGCAAGCATTTCAGATGTGAACAGGCAGCCGGTCATCTGCTTGTTGATTGTGCCCCAGGTGGGCGAGGTGAACATGAAGGCTATCGCAGTTGCGCCGACAGTTCCGAGCGTAAGCTTTTTGCTGCTTGTGAACAGTGCCGCAAACAGAACGAAAGCAGTGCCGACTGCGAGAAGTCCCCACAGAGAGCCCCAGCCGTGCTCCCCTCTGATTCGCCACAATGATCCCATGAGCAAAGCACCGGCGAAAATTATTGAAGCTTTTTGCAATGCCGTGTATCCGCCGACCAGCGAACTTTTTTCCGAATTCATACTGATTTTCATCTTCTTTTTCGTTTTTATTGCAGAAAATTATATTACAGCATTCTTCCGGAGGTGTCAACCCCGGGCAGCCGAATACTGGAGCTTATTTGGCTTTTTGTGTTGACAAGCTTGTACCGTTGTGATAGAATAATCGAAATTAAATATACCTTATTCAGAGCGGCTGAGGGAACAGGCCCGGTGAAGCCCGACAACCTGCATTTTGCAAGGTGTTAAATCCTGCGGTGACAGCCGGAAGATAAGGTAAAATCACTGTCACGCTCAGCATGGCGGTTTTTTTGTTTTCGGCAAAAGAAAGGAATTGATGCAAATGCCCCGCAAACTTTTCACATCAGAATCTGTAACACAGGGTCATCCCGACAAAATATGCGACAGTATATCCGACGCCGTGCTTGACGCTGTGCTTGCACAGGATAAATTCGGCAGGGTCGCGTGCGAAACCACCTGCACAACGGGTCAGGTGCTGGTCATGGGCGAAATAACCGCCGATGCGCAGATTGACATTCCCGCAATTGTCCGCAAAACCGTTTGCGACATCGGATACGACAGCCCCGAAAAGGGCTTTGACGGCAACACCTGCGCGGTTCTCGTTGCAATAGACAAGCAGTCGCCGGACATTGCAATGGGTGTTGACCGCGACGGCGCGGGCGACCAGGGCATGATGT
>CAZIMM010000140.1:0-3523 GCA_964540415.1 uncultured Eubacteriales bacterium | reverse complement strand
GTAGAGCATGTCGGTCTCGTTGGTCAGCAAAAGCGCCTCGAGATTTTGTTTTTTGAGCTCGTTCTGGATTTTTTCGATGTTTGACAAAATTGTCGCCTTCTTTATTTTATCTTGTGCCGCGCCAGCGCCCGGAAGGGCAGCTCCGTGGCATAGCGGGATGCAAAAAACGGATTTTTCATGTCCAGCGGGCGGACGACGACCGTGAGAACGCCTGCGGCAACGCCGCAAGCAACGTCGGTATAAACCTGGTCGCCGACTATGGCGCATTCGCCGGGCTTTCTTTCCTTTTCGGAGAGAACGGCCCAAAGCGCTTTTGTCTGCGGCTTTTTGCAGGGGTTTCGCCACCCGACGCCTAGGGCCGCGCCAAAGGTCTCCGGCCGGTGCTTGTGGTTATTTGAGAGGATGAAGGGCTCGATCCCTGCGGCCTTGAGGGAGTCTATCCAAGCCGTCAGCTCCGGGGTGGGGGCCTTGGTGGAGTATTTCGCCAGCGTGTTGTCCAAGTCCAGAAGCAGGAGCTTTATGCCTCTGTCGGTGAAAAAATCGGGCGGCTGACAAAGAGTGAAGCTTACCTCGACTTTTGTGAAGAGTGTTACGGCTGCCGCGCATACCTGTTCAATATGATGGATAAAGAGCAACTCGATTATCTGCTAAACTCAATCCCGATAACGCCTCATGACACGGTGCTGGATGTCGGCTGCGGCAGCGGCAGCGTTCTTGAGCTTATTCTAAAGAAGTACGGCTGCACCGGGATCGGAATTGATATGCTTGACAGCAGCGTTGTGAACTGCTGTGACAAGATGAGCTATTTGTGTGCAGATATTGACAAAATAACCGATTACAGCCCGGCGCCGTCAATGATACTGTCGGTTGACAGCCTGTATTTCAGCAGAGATTTGAACTCTCTCGTGCAGATGTTGACAAACATATGCAAAAGATTCTGTTTCTTTTATTCGCAGTATCTGTTTAATGATACCGGGGACAAAACCGCTCTGCACAGCGGTCACACCGCTCTTGCGCAGGCGTTATGCAAGGCTGAAATTCCGTTTCGGGCGATTGATTTCAGCGAAAACGAGTACAACCTGTATGTTAATATGCAACGCGCTTTAGAAAAACATAAGCACGCATTTGCGGCGGAAAACAATGCGGATTTGTATGAGAGAAAGCTGCGTGAGGTAAATATGGGGCTGGAGCTTTTTGACAACGGGCTTGCCAGCCGTTATTTATACATGAACGACACTGAATGAAAGCTGCTCACCCTAACTGTGTGACGAAAACCATTTACGGCACGAGGAAAGCCGGAGGAAAAGTATGTACGAGCGAATGCTGAATAAAGATGTTATCCCCGCAACAGAAGAAATGGCCCGGTATTGCGGCGAAAATTCCGAACGGTTTTCGGCTCTTAATGAGTGGCTTGTTTCCGGGTTCGGAACAGAGCAAAAAACTGTTTTCCCTTACGGGAACGGCTACGGCTGGGGCATTTCTCACAAAAAGAAAGGCAAGCTCATTTGTAATGTGTTCCCGGAGGAGAATGCGTTTACTGTTATGGTAAGATTGTCCGATAAGCAATACGGTGCTGTTTACGAAGGGTTAATGAAATATTCCCGGGAATGTATAGACAACAAATATCCCTGCGGTGACGGAGGGTGGATACATTACCGTGTTACGTCCGAAGAGCATTTGAAGGATATTGAAACGCTTTTGTCTGTGAAGTGCCGATGAAAACCGATTTCTTCGGGAGATTTGAGCATTTTTGCCGGGTATATCTCCGGTGTCGGAAAACCGGAGTAAACTTGTATAATATACAGATCGGCAACCCGCAATTTATTAAATAACACTGCACGGAGGCACTACATATGTCATCAGAACATCCGACGGGTCTTAGTGAAAAGAAAGCATTTTATAATGAACTGCTTTCTCTTGCAATTCCAATCGGCTTGCAGAATCTGCTTGTCGCATTAATCGGCGCAACGGATGCGCTGATGCTGGGGCGGCTTACGCAGGATGCGGTTGCCGCTGTTTCGCTGGCGAACCAGATTGCGTTCATTATGAGCCTGTTCAGCGGTGCCATTGTCGCCGGAGGCGGGGTGCTGATTGCACAGTATTGGGGAAAAGGCGACAGGACGATGGTTAAAAACCTTTTCTGTATGATAATGAAGTTCGCATTCGGAATCTCACTGATATTCTTTGCGCTTGCAATGTTTGTGCCGGAACTTCTGATGCGTCTTTACACGCCGGATGCTGCATTAATTGATATCGGAGCATCTTACCTTCGGATTGTAAGCTTTTCTTATCTTTTCACCGGTATTACGCAGTGCTACTACCTTGTGATGAAGCTTGAGGGAAAGGCGTCAAAAAGCGTGATTATTTCCGTTTTCACGCTCATAACCGATGTAACCCTTGACATTTTTCTGATTTACGGCAAAGCGGGTGTGCCAAAGCTCGGTGCCGACGGCTCGGCATATTCAACCGTTGTTGTTGAACTGATTGCGCTCATTTGGTGTATTGCGGAATCATTTCGCGGTAACAGCGTCCGTCCCGATTGGAAAAGCTTCCAGTGGTTTTCCGGCGTCGTTACAAAAGATTTGTTCAAAATTGCTCTGCCAATGCTCGGCAGCTCACTTGCGTGGGGAATTGGGTTTTCAATGCACTCGCTGATTATGGGACATTTGGGCTCCGATGCTACAGCGGCCGCCTCAATCACTTCGATAGCGCAGGAGCTGATAACCTGTGTGTGTAAGGGCATTTCCGCGGGCGCGGGCATAATGGTCGGCAAGCTCCTCGGACAGAATCTGTTTGACAAAGCCAAGGAATACGGAAGAACGTTCAGCCGCATTTCATTTTGGGTCGGCGGAATTCATATGCTGCTGCTTGCAGTTCTCGGTCCGGTTGTGGCGAAATTCTTCGTGTTGACGCCAACCGCAAGGCAGTATCTGACCATTATGCTGATTTTCAGCGCATTTTATGTTTTCGCCTATTCAATCAACACCGTCATTGTCTGCGGCGTTTTCCCCGCAGGCGGCGATGCAAGATACGATGCTGTCAGCGTGTTTTTTGCGTCGTGGTGCTTTGCGATTCCGCTGGCATTGCTCGGGACATTTGTGTTCCATTGGCCGGTGATGGTCGTATATATTCTGATGTGTGCGGATGAAATTGTAAAACTGCCCTGGCTTTACCCGCGGTACAGGAAATATCTGTGGCTGAACAACTTAACAAGAAAAGAAACCGAAGTCAAAGCGGATACTGATTGACCCATAAAAAACACATAAGTAAAACGTGTATGTAGGGCAAATTCAACTTTGCAGTACAAATCGAAGTTTCTATTAGGGTTATTTGTTTTTTACGAGAGGCGATGGAAATATAGAATTGCCGAAGTGTAAGCACCAAAGGCTGAAGGAATATGATTGCAGTCAAAACGGATACTATTTCATTACAGTAAACACATACAGCAACCTGCCGGTTTTGGGCAGCGTAGGGCGGGGGCTTGTGTCAAGAGCAAGATAGTTTACAACAAGTGCAAGTACAT
>CAZIMM010000139.1:0-3570 GCA_964540415.1 uncultured Eubacteriales bacterium | reverse complement strand
ATATCATTCGTCCGCAACTGCTCCGTTGTAGAAAAACTCATTCACGCCGTCTTTTTCCGTCAGCTTACCGACAACCAGGCTCACTGTGAGAGACGCTATCATTGCTACGCAGGCAAACAGCGGACCTTTTCCCGCAAGCGAAACGACCTGCGGTGCTTCAATTCCGAACATTGTGATGATTTTGCAGCATGCCGGAACGAGTGCAATGAAGAAGCCTGTGAGGATTCCGCTCCAGGCGCCTGCCCTGCCGAGCTTTTTATAATAGAGTGAAAGCAGATAAGGTGCAAGGAACGAGCCAGAGATTATTCCCCATGAATAGCTCATCATGTCGAGAATCGGGGTATCGGTGTTTGCCACTATATAGGACATCACAACAAACGCAACACAGAGGATTTTCGTGAGCTTTGCGGTTTTTGCATCGGTAAGCTTTGCGTATTTCACTCTGATAAGGTCCATGCTCATGATGGAGCATGCGGTCAGAGTGACCGAGCAAAGCGTGGAAACAGACGCGGAGATGAGAAGCATGAGCACAACTCCGACCAGGATTACGGGAAGATTTGCTGCCTTGAGCATTTGCGGAACAATATAGTCCTGTACAGGCATATCGACTCCAACGGTGAAAAACCTGTGGCACAGCGAGCCGATAAAGTATCCGCCGCCCGCCACAAGGAAGGCGAAGAAGGTTGAAATGACAATGCCTCTTTTTGCCTGTTTGTCGTCCCTGATGCCGAAATATTTCTGCACCATCTGCGGAAGACCCCAAGTTCCGAAGCTTGTCATAAGAACAGTCGCCCAAAGGCTTACCCACGCCGAGGGGCTGAGTTTCGGCAGCCCGGACGGGGTTTTCGCATATTCCATAATTCCCGCAACTCCGCCGACCTTGTCGCAGCGAATGACAAAGACAATCAGCATCGTTATGCCGACCATCATGATAATGCCCTGCACAAAGTCCGCACGGGCCTGCACGAGATAGCCGCCGAGAAGCAGCAGCAGGATTGCAACCGCCGCAATGACAACCATGCAGATTGTGTCGTCCACGCCCAGAAGGACATCCGCAACACTTGCAAGTCCCTTATAAACCGAGGCGGAATACGGCACCAGAAACACAAAAATAACAATCGCGGCAAAGGTTTTCATCGCCTTGCTGTCATACCGGGTTGAAAGCATTTCCGGCATTGTTTTGAGCTTCAGGCGCGAAGAAATGTTTCTTGTGCGCCGTGCAAGAACAAGCCATGCAAGCAGTGAGCCGAACACGGCATTGCCGATGCCGGCAAATATGCCCCACAGCCCGAATTTCAAGCCCGTGCCTCCTGCATATCCGACAAACATAACAGCCGAAAAATATGCAGTACCGTAAGACAGAGCCGAGAGCCACGCACCCGCGCTGCGCCCGCCGACGGTGAAATCCGAAATGCTTTTTGACTTTTTCCCCTGCATGATACCGATTACTGCCATTGCAATTATGTAAACTGCAATTGTGCCCCAAAGCGTGATTTTTTCCATGCGCTGCCTCTCAATCTGCTTTAGCGATTTTATGGTTTAACGCTTTTATGGTTTTATGCTTTTATGTGCTAAAGCGAACTGTCATATTATAACCTTAAAGCACGCATTTGTCAATAGTTTAACGTCAAAAAAGCACACCTTTCGGTAAACAAAAAGGCTGCGCCCGGCAAGGAGATTGTTTCACCGGACTGCAGCCTCCCGAAAACAGATTATTTTGTCGGGTATCAACTTACTTATTTTTGATAACTGCCGGAAGTATTTTCACAAACGCGGTGACAATGTAGCCGCTGAACTGCACAATAAAGTTGCAGATATTCATCGGCAGGCAGAGCAGCGGATTGGTGGTCAGCGGTTTGTAATCGGGGTCAATCTTGTTTTGACCCGCATCTTTCTTGATTGCGTAGCTGTCAATCCGGGTGCTTGTCCCCTCCTGCTCATCATAACCGTAGGCATTGTACACAAGGCGCTCACCGTCAATTGAAACGGTGCTGAAAACTCCGTATGCCTTGCTGTTTTCAACAACTGCTCCGCAATCGAGAATCGGACTCATTGCCGACTCGTTTACGTTATAGCGTTTTGTGCCCGCAGTGCCCGGCAGAATGTGCACAGTGCCCTGAGGATTGACAGCAAATTCGGTGAGAACACCGTTATAATATTCGCTGACATAGGAGGTGTCGCACACCTTATCGTTTTCAACCTGCTTGCTTCTGAAATACATATGGTCATGGCCGGCCAGAACCATGTCGATATTCAGCTCCGCAAAAACGGGCAAAAGCATATTGCGCATGATAATCGTGTCCGGCTTGTTAATATTTTTGCCCGCGGAATAGGAAGCCCTGTGCATGAAAACAAGCCTCCAGTCGGCATCCGACGAGTTCATATCATTTTTCAGCCAGTTGATCTGCTGCTGAGAAATAGGATACATGTCGTTTGTGTTGAGAACTGCAATGTGCGCGTTGCCGTAATCAAAGGAATAGTAGCAGCCCGTTGTTGTGGCGCTGCCCGGGGCGGTGCCGATGTTGAACATATTGTTGAACCAGTTCCATTTCAGATTGCCGTCGTGATTTCCGGGAACCGGCACAGCGGTGGTATTATTGTTTGCAAAGCCGAATTTATCAAAAAACCAGTTCCACTCGTCGTTCGTGCAGTCGTTCACATAGTCACCGAGGTTAACATAAAAATCGTGACCGGGCAGGACGCGGGTCGCTGCGCGCATAACCTCGGCTGCCCTGCCGAAGTTTTCCTCACTGCTTGCCTGAACATCTGCGATTGCAATGAAAGAAAATGCCGAGTTTTTGCCGGAGTCCGTGGTGAAGGAGCAGGTTTCGCTCCAGAGATTCAGTGCCGCGTCACCCACACGGTAAAAGTACCGTGTTCCGGCGGAGAGTCCGTCAACAGTCACCTTGTGAACAAAACTGTCTTGAAATTCGGAAGAGCTGCCTTTGTAGGCCTTTGCGCCGGCAAAGCTACCGTTGAATCCGGCGGCAGGAGCCACCTGCACATCAGTGCCGCTTTCGGAATCGGTATACCAGCAGATTCCTCTTGAAGTTTCCGTGTCGCCGTTGATAACTGCGCTGATTCTTCTGATTTCCGTGTCTGCCTCATTATGCGCAGCAAAAGCCGAGGGACAAATCAGGCAGAACACGAGAACAATTGCCGTCACGGAGCATAAAAATTTCATATGTTTTTTCATTACACATCCACCTCGAAATATGTATTATTTAAAAGTAAAAAGCGATAAAATCATATCATGTATAGGCGGTAAAGTCAATGTTGCACAAAGCATAAAACAAAAAAGTTTATTATCGGTGTTTTTTTGGTTGACAAAAGTGCAAATATATGATAATATACATTCTGCATTTAGGGAGAGATACCGAAGTGGTTATAACGGAACGGTCTTGAAAACCGTCGTACGGCAACGTACCGTGGGTTCGAATCCCACTCTCTCCGCCAATCGCTGTTTTATTGTTTTCGTTACAATTTTATATATCATTTTGTTACCATGGAGAAGTACTCAAGTTGGTGACGAGGCGCCCCTGCTAAGGGCGTAGGTCGGGAAACCGGCGC
>CAZIMM010000138.1:352-3602 GCA_964540415.1 uncultured Eubacteriales bacterium | reverse complement strand
ATTCCCGGCTCAAACGGGATTCCGTTCAGCCTTGCCACACGCTTTGCAAGCAATTCGCTTTGATTATACCCGCGTTCACGAAGCCTTGCCTTTGTGCCGGGAACGCAGGTTACGCAGTCAAAGCGCTTGTCCTTATACACCGACTGCGCCGCTTTGCTCATCTGCTCGCCCAGAAAATCGGCAATATAGGTCTTGCCGTTGAATTTGAATCGTGAAATACATGCCGCGACTGCTCCGCTGTAATAAAAAGGTGCGACAACTGCCGCATACGGCGTTTTTGCTCCGCACTCGCAGCCGCTTTCGGTCTGACCGCAGCCGGTGCAGACAGGCAAAGGTATTCTCTCGCAGCTGTCCGCGCACTCCGGGCAAACATCGTTCCCCATCGGAACCGCCCTGCCGCAAAGGGCGCAGCGTGACGGATAAATCAGGCTCACGGCGGTTTTCGCAAAAGTGCTAAGCTTCATCCTCCGTCATCTCCGCGAGAAGGCTTTTCAGCGCCGAATACCTTCTTGTTTTTTTGTTGTTATTCACCATTTCGATAATCTGCTCACGGCTGCCCACAACAATCAAAAGACGTTTTGCCCTTGTGACAGCGGTGTAAAACAGATTTCTGTAACACAATTGCGGCACAACACCGAAAATCGGCAGAATCACCGCTTCAAACTCGTTCCCCTGACTTTTGTGAACCGTAACGGCATAGGCAAGCTCCAGGTCGGCGGCGTCCTCGGGAGCATAGGATGCAATTCTGTCCTCATCAAAGCGCACGCTCAGTGAGCCGACGCCCTTTTGAATTTTCTCGAGCACACCGATATCCCCGTTGAAGATACCGCTGCCTTCCTCTCCGGCTTTTTCCCATGTTATGTTGTAGTTGTTTTTGACCTGCATAACCTTGTCGCCCTCACGCAGGGTCACGCCGTTCACGGTGATTTCGTTTTTGCTGTCCGACGGCGGATTGATCACCGACTGAAGCGCCTGATTGAGGCTCACCGTGCCGAGGTTTCCCTTTCTTGAGGGGCAAAGCACCTGGATGTCGCTCAGCGGTGAAAAGCCGTATGCCTCCGGAAGCCTGGACGCGCACAAACCGGCGACGGTACGCACGGCGTGGGCGGAATTCTTTCTTTCGAGAAAGAAGAAGTCTCTGTCCGAAACATCCAGCAGAGGCTGCTCGCCCGCAACAATTCTGTGGGCGTTCATCACAATCAAGCTTTCACGCGCCTGGCGAAAAACCTGTGTGAGCCTGACAACGGGAAGGCATCCGCTGCCGATAAGCTCGTGCAGCACGTTGCCCGGGCCGACGGGCGGCAGCTGGTCGGAATCCCCGACCATAATCAGCCTGCACCCGAGCGGCAGCGCGTCGAGCAGGCTCGCAAAAAGGAGCGAATCAACCATTGACAGCTCGTCAACAATCAGCGCATCCGCCTCCAGAGGGTTTTGTGAATTGCGGGTAAAAACCGGGCGGTCGTCTGCGTCCCACTCAACCTCGAGCAGGCGGTGAATCGTTTTTGCCTCCCTGCCCGTGATTTCCGTCATCCGCTTTGCAGCCCTGCCGGTGGGCGCTGCGAGCTTCACACGAAGCCCGTCTCTTTCAAACAGCTCGAGTATGCCCCGCAAAGCAGTTGTTTTTCCCGTTCCGGGGCCTCCCGTGAGAATGAGGATGCCCCTTTCCGCGGCAGTGATTATCGCCTCGCGCTGAAGCTCCTCATATTCTATTTTTTGTGAGCTTTCAATTCTTTTTATGTCCTCAAGCAGGGTTGTCCGCCCCGCCGGCGGAAATTTGCACAGCACGGTTATCCTCTGTGCGGCGCGCAGCTCGGCGTTAAAGAGAGACGGTTCGAAAACAAAACGCCGTCCGTTTATTTCGTGCTCAACAAGACGATGGCCTTCAATCAGCCTGTCCGCAGCACTCGTGATTTCCTCCGGCGATATGCCGAGCTGAGCCGCAGGACCCGCCAGGCTTTCAACCGGCAGGCAGGTGTGCCCGACAGAGACGTTGTGCCTGATTATGTGCATTGCCGCAGCCTGCGCACGCATGGAAGAATCCGGCTCGCTGCTCATGGTGCGGGCGATGTTGTCCGCACGTTCGAATCCGATGCCGATATTCTCCGTGCACAGCACATACGGGTTGCTTTTCACCATTTCCGCAGCGTTCACGCCGTATATGCGGTAGGCTCTGATGCACTCGGAGGCGGTCATTCCGCACCGTTCAAGCTCAAGCATAATTTCGCGCATGGCGAACTGAGCATTGAATTGCTCCGTTATGCTGATTGCTTTGTCCCGTGAAATCCCTTTTACGGCAGCCAGCCTTTCGGGCTGACTTTCAAGCACTTCAAATGCGTTGTCGCCAAAGGCTTCCACAATTTTGAGCGCGGTTGCGGGGCCTATTCCCTTGATTGTGCCGGCAGAGAGATATTTGAGCAGCTCAGCCGAATTTGACGGCATATGCCTTGTGAAAGCCGAAACTCTGAACTGCCTGCCGAAGGAGGAATGCTCGTCCCACCTGCCCTGAAGAACAAGAGACTCTCCGGGGTACACGTCCGAAAAAACACCGACAGCCGTAACATATTCGCCATCGCTTTCAAGCTCCAGCACGCTGAAGCCGTTGTCGGCGTTGCGGAATGTTACGGCTTCAACCGTCCCCACAAGTTCAAGCAGAACTTCGTCCATGAGCTCAATTTATCCTTTAATAACAATATCTGTGAATTCCTCGGGTGTGCACACCTTCATGTCCGTGCACTCCCTGCACATTGCCTCGCAGATTCTGCGCTGCTCGGGAGTTAAACCGATATCCAGCGCGTAAACCCCGCCGCAGCAGCTTTCGCCGAGGAGCGCGAGTCTCATACGAGCCGCATACATCAGTCTTGCCGTCTCCTCACCGTCGCAATCCGCCGGAATAACAACGGCATATCTCCCCTTCCCCTTCGGAGAAATAACAAAGGCGGCGGTTATGTACACCACCGAAACAATACCAATGAGTACCAGCGCCGCGATAACGCCGTAAATAATACTTTCCAGCATCAGAATCACCTCAGCACAGCATATGCCGCGATGACCTCTGCCGTTACACAGAATCAATTTTAAAAAACAAGCGGGTCTGTAAGCCGGGTTCTGTCCTTAAAGGCAGCCATCTGTCTAAGCGCTGCGTTGCCGCAGAGCTTCAGCCACCTGTCGGGGAATACGCCGAGCAAGCGCGCACCCCGGTCGGTGTTGCTTCGGATAGGGTTTGCAGGGCGGCGCAGTCTCCTGCGCCCCG
>CAZIMM010000138.1:0-340 GCA_964540415.1 uncultured Eubacteriales bacterium | reverse complement strand
ACCCTCGGCGGCCGTTAGCCGTTATCCTGCTCTGTGAAGCCCGGACTTTCCTCGTCAGCAAAATGCTGCCGCGGCTGCCCAACCCGCTTGTAATTATAATCATATATCAAAACCATGTTCTTGTCAAGAACCGATAGAAAAACGAATACCAAGCTTGTTTTCCGCGCTTCTCCGCGATTCGGTAACTGTCTGCACTTCTATGCCTGCCGGACGCGCGGAAAGGTTCGGGAATCAACGCGCAATGCAGCTTATTCCCGAGCAAAAGCATTTTTCGCACAAAAAAAACCACACCGACGATGAACAAGACCAGTAAAAACGGACAGTGAAAAAAAGAGCCTCC
>CAZIMM010000137.1:0-3813 GCA_964540415.1 uncultured Eubacteriales bacterium | reverse complement strand
TTTTCTGGGACACCTATTGCGATTGGTACATTGAAATTGCGAAACCGCGTCTCAACGATGACGCGCTCAAGGCGGACGTGCTGGATATTCTGGTATATGTCCTCATGCAGTTCCTCAAGCTCATCCACCCGATTATTCCGTTCATCACCGAATGCATCTGGCAGAGCATTTCAAACAGTGACAAGCCGCTGATGCTGGAGGATTATCCGCAGTACAACGACGCGCTGTGCTTCAGGCAGGAGGAAAGTGATTTCACCGCAGTGACGGAGGCAATAACGGCAATCCGAAACGTCAGAACAAAGATGAAGATTGCTCCCTCTGTCAAGACGAAAATCTGCATAAAAACCGACAAGCCCGAGATTTTCAATGCAAGCGCCCTCATGTTTGCAAGGCTCACGAATGACCTTGAGTGTGCTCCCTCCTTCGATTTCGGCGAGCAGAAGCTTATCACGGTCATCACAAACGCCGTCAGCATTTTCATCCCGATGAACGAGCTTGTTGACGTTGAGAAGGAGCTTGCCAGACTCAACACCGAAAAAGGTAAGGTTATGGAGGACATCGGACGTCTGAACGCAAAGCTTGCAAATGAAAACTTTGTCAGCCGCGCTCCCGCAAATGTTGTTGACGCGGAAAGGGCAAAGCTCACCACCGCCGAAACAAAGCTGGCGGAAATTGAAAGCAGCATCGCTGAGCTGCAATAAAACACACGAAAAACAGCGACCGTATCGGAGCATTCGAATGCCGGCACGGTCGCTCTTTTTTAACTGCAAACGTAAAATCTGTTTAGGGCGGAGAGCGTCCCGATTTATTGTCGGTCACTTGACACCAAAGAATAAATATGATAATCTTTTCAAAATAAGATTTGTCGTCCCGGGCGGCGACATAAAAAAATTAGGGTGCGGGAAGGGGCAAAAAATACAACATGCTTTTTTCATCTTATGTCTTTGTGTTTGGCTTTCTGCCCGTCGTGCTCATTGGGTACTTTGCACTTTCACACATAAAAAGTTCCTACCCTCAGCGGGTTTTTCTAACTGTTGCCTCGCTGTTTTTTTATGCCTTTTTTGAGTGGAAATATCTCATTCTGATTCTTTCTTCAATCACGGTGAACTACCTGTTTTCGCAGCTTACAATAAAATCGGACAAGCCTTTGCTGCGCAAGCTGTCCGCAACTGTGGCAATTCTGTTCGACGTGTCCCTTTTGCTTTACTATAAGTATGTCGACTTCTTCATCACCACCGTGAACTCGGTGGCTTCAACCGACTTTGCCGTTCGCGGTATTCTACTGCCCCTGGGCATCAGCTTCTTCACAATTCAGCAGATATCCTTTCAGGTCAGGATGTACAAAGGTGAGGAGAAGCGCCTCAACTTTATCAATTACGCCCTGTTCGTCTCATTCTTTCCGCAGCTCATCGCGGGGCCGATTGTCCTTTTTGATGAGCTTGTTCCCCAGATTGAGGATGAATCCAAGCGGCGCTTCAATGCGGACAACTTTATTCTCGGCGTTACAATTTTCACTGTCGGACTGTTCAAAAAGATTCTGCTGGCGGACAGTCTCGCCGTTTTTGTCGGCAACTGCTTTTCCGGCAGCGCAGATCTCGGTCTGGTTCCGGCGTGGTTCGGCCTTGTTTGCGTGTCCTTTCAATACTATTTTGATTTTTCAGGCTATTCCGACATGTCAATCGGGCTCGGCAAGATGTTCAATTTTGATTTGCCCGCAAACTTCGACATGCCCCTGCGGGCATACAGCATCTCGGATTTCTGGAGGAGATGGCACATTACTTTCTGCCGCACGATCACGGCGCTGGTTTATATTCCGCTCGGCGGCAGCCGCAAGGGAACGGGACGAAAATATCTCAATTTGATGATTGTCTTCTTTATCAGCGGACTGTGGCACGGCGCACAATGGACATGCATTATCTGGGGGCTTATGCACGGCGCTGCGAGCATACTTGAAAACATTCTCAAAAAGCCTCTCGAGAAGGTTCCGCGCGCAATCAGAATTGCCGCCACCTTTGTGTTCACCAGTGCGTCGCTCACGGTGTTCAACTGCGCAACGGTTACGCAGGCAGGTGAATATTATCGCGGGCTGTTCAACTTTTCAAACCTCGGCATCAGCCAAATGAAAAACATTGTTTATGACGGCATAATGGGAGTGCCGGTTGCTGTTGCGGTTGCATTTGCTGTTGCAATGGCGGCGGTAAGTTTTGTGCTGTCGTTCAGAAAGAAGAGCGCTTCAAAGCGATTGCTTGAGCATTTTGAGCCGACCCTTCCGAAGGCGGCGCTGATTGCGGCAGTGTTTGCGGTTTCGGTTATGTGTATGTCCCGCTCCGAGGTCTTTATCTATTTTAACTTCTGAGGATGAAAGAATGAAAAACAAACCGGTAAAGCTAACGGTGACTTTTCTGTGCGTGTGCGCGGTTATTTTCGGCTCGCTGTCCCTTGCCGCTTACTGCTTTGACCCGCAAAACGTCTACCGTTGGAATGAAAAAGGAAAAAGGTATTTTAACCCGACATACTCCGCCGCCGGTGCAGTTGAGCATTACGACTATGACGCTGTGTTCATCGGCTCTTCGCTTTTTCAGAATCTTGATGCCGAGCATCTTGCAAAGCTGTTCGACTGCAAGCCGATCAAGCTCACCATCGGTGCAATGATACCCGAGGAAATGCTGTATCTTTACAGCTGTACTCAGGACACAAACAAAGCCAAGACCTTTGTTCTCAACGTCGACCTTCACCGTCTCGCCGCATCTGTGAGTGTGCGCCCCGATTGCGGACGCTTTCCCGACTTCATGTTCAACGCGGGCGGAATTTCTCAGTTCAAATACCTTTTGGGCTACGAAACCTGGTTCAGGTTCATGCCGATTGACCTTGCAATGAGCGCCGCGGAGCTTTTCGAGATTTCGCTTCCCGCCTCGGTTGAGAGCATGTTTGACAATGCGACCGACATCAACGAAATGTGCGAATGGGAAAACGAAAACCCGCCGGGACGAGACAAGGTGATTGCCGACTATCTTGAGGGATACAAGGGCTTCAACGAGGGCGACAAAATCACTTACGTTGACAACCCGCTGAAAAACGTCGAGGATCTGCTCGATTGCATTCTCGCAAAGCTTGACCCGGACGAAACAGTCACGATTGTTCTCCCTCCGTGCTCCTCACTCTATTGGGCAGACAAGAATCCGGAACAGCTTGACGCACTGCTTGCAATGCGTCAGCGCTTCGCGGAAATTACAGACGGCTATTCAAACATCAGGCTGATTGACCTGCAGGCAATTGAACAGACAACCAACCTTGATTTGTACTATGATAATGTTCACTTCTGCAAGGAGGTTCAGACCTTTGTTGAAAACGCTCTGGTGACTGACGATTACCTTGCGGACACTGCAAAGGTCAATGCGAACTCCAAAACCGTCAGGCAAAATGCTCAGCAGCTGTTGCAGGAATTATCCTGATGAAACCGCAAAACGCCCCGTGAAAGAGTAAAGACTTTTTCACGGGGCTATTTCATTTAAAAATGTTGCTGTAATTATTTTGCTGCCTTTGCTTTCTCGCAAAGCTCGGTGAACGCGGCAGGGTCTGCAATTGCAATCTCGGAGAGCATCTTGCGGTTGAGATTGATGTCAGCTTTCTTCAAGCCGTTGATAAATGTGGAATAATTCATTCCGTTGAGCTTCGTACCCGCGGAAATACGGGTTATCCAGAGACGGCGAAAATCACGCTTTTTCTGCTTGCGGCCGATATAAGCATACTGCCCGGACTTCATTACAGCCTGCTTGGCAGTCTTAAAGAGCTTGCTCTTTGAACCGTAATAAC
>CAZIMM010000136.1:0-3828 GCA_964540415.1 uncultured Eubacteriales bacterium | reverse complement strand
CGCGCTTGACTGGGGGTCAAGAGGCCGTGAGTTCAAGTCTCGCCACTCGGACCAAATAAAGACCGTTGTAAATGGCTCTGTATAGCCAATTGCAACGGTTTTTGCGTTATATATTATTGTTGGCAGTTTGATTTATATGCAATAAAAGTCTTTAGTTTGCCCCTCAAGCGGTGTCAATTAGCAACAAATTAGTAACAGTTTTAACTGTTTTTTCGAGCGCTTCGCGGATCAATTTCGCGGATCAATATATTTGTCCGTATGCCAGTTTTGCGTTTGTTCATCTCACTCCGAAAGCAACGTCACTTCGGTACTCAGATATTTTTGCTGCGCTTCTGTTGCATTTTTCGGTAATTCGCTTGTGTTATGATTGTATCAAACCGTTTATTCAGTTGTTACTTTCCCCCGACGGTGGTTAGTTGGGGGATTTTTTATTTATAAAACGTAGTTGCTAATAACTTTTCAAATCGATGTGATATTCGTATTGCCGGAAAACTCAAATGTTACTTTGCCAAGACCGCTGAACCAAAATTCAAGTTCACTATCCAGATCAAGCACTCCTGCGGTTTCAACTGAATACACTTGAATTTTGGCAAACGGCAACGATGTAAAATCCTTTTTCTTACCTGTAACTCCCTGAATGTTGATAGAAACGATACGCTTATTGGTGAAAACAACACCGTCGCGAATTCCTTTAAACTCGGCGACAATCTGTTCTCCGTCAGCAAGAACCGGAGACAATTCGGAGGCAAAGGCACCCGGGGCACTCTTTAATTTAACAAAAGCAGCATTTTTGAAGTCTATCATTTTTATAAATCCTTTCGTCCGCCATAGCGGTTTTTAATGTGTCATCAATGTAAAACGCACTTGTCACACGCCGTCAGACCGGCATCAAGAGCTTCTTTGAGTGTCACAGGATTGTACTTGCCGTTGCCGCAAGGATTTTCGTAGTAATAATGTTTCCCAGATGGCGTACGGTATACGGTCATTGTTAGCGTTTGTCCGGGCAAAAGGTCATATTGCCCTTTTGGTTCGGCTGGCTTTGCTGTTGTAGTCGGCTTTTGCGTCGTTGTCTGCTTTTGCGTCGTTGTCTGCTTTTGCGTCGTTGTCTGCTTTTGCGTTGTGGTCTGTTTCTGCGTTGTGGTCTATTCCTGCGTTGTCGGCTCTGCCGTTGTTGTCTCCTGCTCTGTTGTCACTGTCTCATCTTCAAAAGCTGCTGCATAACCGCTGTCAGCAGATGTTTCAGGCACGGTGGTTGTCGGTTCATCGCCCTTAACGCACCTCGATATTGACGAAATAATTATCAATATCAATAACACAATTATACCATACCGCAACCTACTCGTTTCTGACTTTCTTTTTTCACATTTGCACCTCCAGAATAATTTTTACTCTTTGAACGGTCTTTTTGCTTTCCACCGGAGCTGGTTGTATAGCTCAAGCCAGTACCAGGCAAGCCGAAGCTCTTTGTTGTCCTACCGCTTGTGCTTTTGGTGATATGCGCGCCTCGTGTACCGACGGAAACACTCGTGCTCTTTTTGCCGAAATTCAGCTTGACACCCGGCGCAATTTTAAAACTTTTACGGAATCTAAAGCCCATACATATCCCCCGTTCAAATTGTTTATCCTAAAGATTTAAACGAAAAAACTTGCGCCACAGCTTCTGATATCTCTGCCTTGCATTGCCGAACGTAGAGCAAGGCGGCATGCGCGGTTCACAGTTTGAGTATAGAGGCAACAAAATCACAGTATTGATATGAAATGATTTACCCAGGCTTGCATTATTTTTTCGAAATCATTGTTAATAACTCAATAATTTCACCCAATCCGATAAACAGCGTTCCGGCTGCGATAAAACCACACAGCGAAGCAAGCATAATACCCAAAGAGAATCCTTCTCCTCCAAAAGAAAAGCCGAGTATAATGCTCGAAATGAAACCTACGATGTAAATCAAAATCGCAACAAAAGCCATTATTGCAGCTTTCCCGTTTTTGCGTTCCTGCTGTTCGAGCTTCTTAGCTTCCTCTGCTTGTTTATCTGCTTTGTACTTTGCAATTTTTTCGGGAAAGATTTCTTTACTCTTGAAATATACCTCCATAATATTTATTCAGACTCTTGTGTCATTTTTTGCACTATGCCATCATTTGGCACTGATTGTAAATGTCAGATATTTGTCAATAAAGCGAATTCTTTCGAGCAGCGAGGTGTTTCACCTCCTACAGCGTTTTGCGGACTTTTCACGGCAGTATTCTAATCTCTCACCCGATTTAAAACCTTTTTAGTATTACGTAAATTAATATAGCATATTTTTGTTGACTTCGCAATATTTTTACAAAATAAAATTATAAGTCAGTAAAAAGATAATAATAATCAATAAGCAGAAATTTGCACGTTTTTGTTCGATTGAAGAGCTACATAATACTAACGAGTCAATGCCCCCGCAGCAATCAGTGCGCCGCGAGAGGGTGAGAGATAAAAAAAGCAAAAGCAGCATTATTTCGTTGCCGATATGCTATTCGTGCGATAATTCGTGTCCGGTTAACACGTTCAAATCCTCATATCTTTCGGTCAATTAGTTGTCAATCCGTACACTGTCAAAATAAGCAGAGCAAATTGTCAGTTGCATATTAAAAAGATTTAAGCATAATAAAACAAAAATATCGTTAGTGTTCCGGAAAAGGTTGAAATAACTGTAAAATGGTTATATAATGAAAGAAGTGGTTAAAACTTATCGTTGGTAAGGAGAGAATAATATGGCTTTTTTCACAAAACTTACAAGCTTTTTTGCGGCATTTAATCTTTTCATCGGCGTAATTCTCTCGGGCGGATTGCCGATTGCTTCCACACCGAAAAATCCGGATGTCCATGATGACACAATAATGTTTGTTTCTGACTTTCAGAACAGTATCAGCGATTTGTCTGGAGCGGACCGCACTGAAAAATTTGATGCCATCCTTAACGCTGCAAAATCTGAAACTCCCGGTCTTGTTGTGGGCGGCGGAGATTATCAGTCGATGTTTGCCGGTTCAGTCGGTTCTGCGTTCGGCATCAATCAGTTGAGAAATACTGTTGCAGGCATGTGGGATTACAATATGCAATATCTTTTTTCTCAGGGCAATCACGATGCGCCGAAATCCGCTTGCATTAACGATACCGGGCTCTATGAATTTGATAAATATTTTGTCTACATAATTAATGAAGATGATTTTCCGTGGAACGAGCAGCTTGACATCGGTATCAAAGAGAAAACCGTAAAGAATACTGCTGACCTTCTCAGCGCATCACTTTCCGAGCTTGCTTCAAGCGGCGAAAACAGGCCTGTTTTTGTTGTGTCACATCTTCCGCTTCACTTTTCTTCAAGGAGCGGCGGAAATGACAACCGATATGCTAAATTAATCTTTGAAGCAATCAGCAGCAGTGCTGACAAGCTGAACATCGTCTATCTCTACGGTCACAACCACAGTGATACATATGATGACTATATCGGAGGTGCCGTCAATTATATCGCCAAGGGCTGCAAAATTAAAATTGCCGGATATGACGTTGAGAAAATCCTCAACTTCACATACACAAACTGCGGCTATATCGGTTACTCAAACAATTCAGCAACCGACACATCATCCGATGCACTCTCCGCAACATTCATCACCGTAACCGAAAACGGGCTGAACATCAGGAAGTATTCAAAGGACGGCGTTATTATGCAGAACACTGTTCCCGCCGTCAAGCTGCTTTCAAAAGCGTCATAATCAAATATGAACAAAAAGTACGGTATATGTAGGTTTGTCAATGATGTGTTACAAAATCAGAAAACTTCGCCGTTGAGCTTG
>CAZIMM010000135.1:0-4033 GCA_964540415.1 uncultured Eubacteriales bacterium | reverse complement strand
ACCCGAGTTCAAACGCAAAGGCTTCGGCACGGTGTTGCTTCGCTGCTCAATGGAAATGGCAAAGGAGCTGGGCGCGGGCGCTCTTGCAATTTGCGGAAATTTCGGGTTTTACGGAAAATCCGGCTTTGTTGTGGCAAGCACCAAGGGAATTCACTATTATGCCGAGCCGCGGGAAAACGAAGCGCCGTATTTCCTGATCAAGGAATTGGACGAGGGCTTTCTGGACGGCATCACGGGAATCTACAAAGACCCAGACGGATACTTCGTGGACGAAAACGAAGCGGAGGAATTTGACAAAACCTTTCCGCACAAGGAAAAGCTTAAACTGCCCGGGCAAATCTTTTAATTAAAGTCTCAATGAAAGCCAACGGGTGCTGCCCGTTGGCTTTCGCTTTTGGGTATTTAAAAACATACTTCGCCTTGACAAATGCAGCCGATATATTATAATTATTTGGTAAAGCAAAGCGGAAGAGGGGAGAAAAGTGGATTATAAAATAATCAAGGCAATGGTTGAAAAGTTCAAAGCCGAGGGCTTGAGGGTTTATGCCGTGTCGGCGATAATCAACGGCGAGCAGCAGGACTTCAGGCTTATTCCGGACAACAATTGCAAAAACATGTATTCCATGTCAAAGGCGTTCACAATGACCGCGATAGGCATGCTGTATGACAGCGGGCTTTTGGATGTGGGCGAAACAATGCTTGACGTTTTCGGTGACGAGGCGTTGTTCAGTGAAGAACCGAAATGGCGGGATGTGACAATCGACAACGCTCTGACTCACATGACCGGCATCACCGGCGGCTTTCTTGACATTGATGAGGAAGATGTTGAAAAATACGGCACAAAAGACTATCTCGAGCTTGTGTTCAGGCATGTGATTGACGGAGTGACAGGAAGCACATACCATTACAGTGACGCGGCATACTATCTTCTCTCGCGGATTGTGAGCAAAAAGTGCGGAAAGAGCACTTGTGATTTTTTGCTCGACAAGCTTTTCAACCCACTCAATTTCCGTGAGGTTGCGTGGTCGGTGTGTCCTTTGGGATATAATATCGGTGCGTCCGGCCTCTATATTAGATGCGATGACGCGGTAAAGCTCGGGCAGCTGTACATTAACAGGGGAGTTTGGAACGGAGAACGGCTGCTGTCGGAAAAATGGATTGACACCGCACTGGAAAGAGGCTATGCGTTCACTCCTCTTTTCGAAGAAAAACGCGGATATCAGAAAACCGGCGCGTTCGGGCAAAAGCTCTATTTTTCATACGACGACAATATGGCGCTCGCCATTCAGTCCTTTGACAACGCTTCAAAGGTCGGTGATGTCATGGTGGAGTTCATCGGAAAATAAACGTATGTCAGTTACATAATCGGCACAGCCTTTTTAATTGCTTTTGATTTGCCGATGTGATATAATTATTTTAACAATCGTCTTGAAACAAAAACTTTTCAGTTGCGGAAAAATGGAGGCCTGAAGCATGGAAAACGGCAACGCTGCAGCTTATCCGACTGCGCATATTGACGCGTCCCCCTCCGATTTTGCAAAAACAGTGCTCATGCCCGGGGATCCGCTTCGGGCAAAATTCATTGCGGAAACCTATCTCACGGATGCACGTCTTGTCAACAATGTCCGCGGAATTCAGGGCTACACCGGAACCTATGACGGCTGCCGTGTGTCTGTTATGGCAAGCGGCATGGGGATGCCGTCAATCGGGATTTATTCCTGGGAGCTTTATAACATTTTCGGTGTGGAGAACATCATTCGCATCGGCACAACAGGCGCAATGCAGCCGCAAATCAAGCTGCGGGACATGGTTGCCGGAATGGGAGCCTGCACGGATTCACGGTATGCTTCCCAGTTCGGACTTCCCGGAACTTTCGCGCCGGTTGCCGATTACCTTTTGCTAAGAACCTTCACGGATATCTGTGAGGAAAAAGGCATTCCCTGCCACGTGGGCAATCTGCTTTCAAGCGACGCTTTCTACAACGACAATGCCGCCGCAAGCGCACAATGGCAGAAGATGGGTGTTCTGGCGGTTGAAATGGAAGCCGCGGCGCTTTATATGAACGCTGCCCGTGCCGGAAAGCGCGCTCTTGCCGTCTGCACTGTTTCGGACCATCTGCTCACGGGGGAGCAAACAAATGCGGAGGAGCGCAGGGCTTCCTTCACAATTATGATGGAAACCGCACTCGCAACGGCGAAAAAGATGAACGAGCGATAACCATTTTGCGGAGGACGCATGAAAGACTATTATATTCAAACAGATAATTATAACCCGGAGGAGCTGTGCATGTTGGCAAAGCAGGCGCGTGGGCGTGCCTATGCGCCCTATTCCGGATTTGCCGTCGGTGCGGCATTGCTGTGCGCGGACGGGAGCGTTTATCTCGGCGCAAACGTGGAAAACGCAGCTTTCTCGCCGACAATCTGCGCAGAGCGCGTTGCGTTCATGAAGGCTGTCTGTGACGGTGAACGTGATTTTTGCGCGATTGCCGTGGCCGGCGGAAAGGCGGATGAGGACGCTGAAAAAAGCTGCCCTCCGTGCGGTGTCTGCCGTCAGATTATGGCTGAGTTCTGCCGTGCAGATTTCCTCGTTTTTCTGTCAAACAGTGCAGGCTATGACACCTGCACACTCTCGGAGCTTCTGCCGCTCTCGTTCAAACTGGACGGCTGAGCTGATGCTACGACATAAAATTACGAAGCCCCGGTGTATGGGCATGTACATTAAATGAAAGGTGAAACTATGGCATTTTTAGGAGAAGAAATTAAAAAACTCGGATTCGGACTTATGCGTCTGCCGAAAAACGGTGACAAAATCGATATTGAACAGACAAAGCAGATGGTCGATGAATTTTTAGACGCGGGCTTTACCTATTTTGACACCGCGTGGGTATACGGCGGCAGTGAGGACGCAATCCGTCAGGCGCTGACGCAGCGGTACCCCAGAGAGAGCTATCAGCTTGCAACAAAAAACGCGGCATGGCTGAAGTGCAAAACAAGAGAGGATGCCATTGCTCAATTTGATGATTCGCTGAAAAAGACCGGGGCAGGGTATTTTGATTTTTATCTGCTTCACAACCTCGGCGAGGACAGAACTCATTTTTTTGACGATTTTGATTTGTGGTCATGGGCTCAGGAAAAGAAGGCTGCCGGGCTTATTAAGCACGTCGGCTTCTCGTTCCATTCCACGGCGGATGAGCTTGACGATATTCTGAACAGGCACCCGGAAACGGAATTTGTGCAGCTGCAAATCAACTATGCGGACTGGGACAGCCCATCGATACAGTCACGTGCCTGCTACGAGGTTGCAAGGAAGCACGGCAAGCCTGTAATTGTTATGGAGCCTGTCAAGGGCGGAAAGCTTGCAAGCCTCTCTGAAAGTGTGGACGGAATTTTCCGCGCCGCCGCTCCCGGGGCATCGGCCTCCTCATGGGCAATCCGCTTTGCGGCAAGTCTGGACGGAGTTATCACGGTGCTTTCCGGCATGAGCAATCTTGAGCAGATGCGCGACAACCTTTCATATATGAAAAACTTCAGGAAGCTGTCCGACAGCGAGCAAGAAACCGTTCGCATGGCGCAGGAGGCACTGAAAAAGATACCGGTTATTCCCTGCACCTCGTGTGACTATTGCGCCAAGGTCTGCCCGTGCAACATCGGAATTTCCGGCTCGTTTGCCGCCGAAAACAGCCTGATGCTTTACGGCAACAAAGATGCGGCACTCGGGCAGGAGAGTCACCTTGTGGGCGCACAAGGGAAAAACAGTGCTGACGAATGCTCCAAGTGCGGCGAATGCGAAAAGGTCTGTCCGCAGCATATAGGAATCCGCGATGAGCTTGAGAAGGTCGCAAGGGATTTGCTGAGCAAATAAAACAAAGTCAAAAAGAAAACTCCCCGCAAGCAAGGAAAAATCCGTGCTGCGGGGATTCTTTGTTTTATGATTGCGGGATCAGCTGATGGAGCTGAACGCCTTGAGCCATTCTCTTTCAATCAGTTCGTGTCCGGGCGGGGCAGGGTGCACACCGTCAAACAGCCAGTAATTC
>CAZIMM010000134.1:0-4097 GCA_964540415.1 uncultured Eubacteriales bacterium | reverse complement strand
TTGCGGGTAGAATTGCAGGCGCTCAGTTTGAACTTGATGGGAAAATATATCATAGTGAAGCAAACGAACAAGGCAATACGTTACATGGTGGTTCTACTGGTTATGATACTAAAAAATGGCAGGTAAAAACCTTTCAAAATGAAATCGAAGCGGGTGTTGTTTTTTCATTCAATTTATAAAAAAATCCGTAAAAAGATGTTTTCGGTCTTGTAATGTTTTTAAAGGCGTGATAATATTAACGGGAAAGGTTCACCTTTCTCATAAATATTGGAAAAGTGAGGGAATCAAGTATGGCAGCACAGAACACTCTTGACGATTACAAAAAGGACCAAAACAACTACACAATCGACACAAGCAGGAAGCTGAAGGTCGGAATTATCGGTTGCGGCTGGATTGCGGGCGACCATATCAGAGAATACATGAAAATGCCGGATGTTGAGATCGTCGGCGTTGCAGACCTCATTGAGGGAAAGGCAGAGGCTTTTCTTGAAAAACACGGTGCACCCGAGGGAATACATATTTACCGTTCTGACAAAGAGCTTATCGACAACGAGAAGCTTGACGCTGTCAGTGTGTGCACATACAATATGCAGCACGCTCCCTGCGCGATTTACGCTCTTGAGCACGGCGTTGATGTTATGCTCGAAAAACCGATGTGCGTAACTCTTGACGAAGCAGTTGCCATTATGAAGGCCGAGAAAAAGAGCGGCAAGATGGTTTCCGTCGGCTTCCAGCCGAGATTTAACCCGAACATGCAGATGATAAAGAACATCATCTCTTCAGGCGAGCTCGGCCACATCTATCACATTACAATCGGCGGCGGCAGACGCCGCGGCATCCCCACACCCTACGGCACCTCCTTCATTGAAAAGGAAACCGGCGGTCTGGGTGCTCTGGGCGATATCGGCTGCTACGCTCTTGACATGGTGCTCAACGGAATGGGCTATCCGAAGCCCCTCACGGTTACAGGCTTCACCTCCGATTTCTTCGGCAAGGCCGATGACTACAAATACAGAAACGAATTCGGCGTTGATGACTTTGCCATCGGTTTCATCAGGCTTGAGGGCGGTCTCACCATCGACTTCAAAACAGCATGGGCAATGAACGTTGATTCAATGGGCGACACAGTGATTCTCGGCACGAAGGCAGGCCTCAAGATTCCGTCATCCGGCCACTGGGGCGGAATTGACGCTCCCCTGAAGCTCTACAGAAACATCGGCGAGGCTCAGGTTGAGACGGTTATTCCCCTGCTTGACGGACCAAAAGAGGGTGTGTTCTATTGGAAGCTCCGCAGCTTCCTTGACGCTGTGAAGAACGGCACAGGAGCACCTGTTCCGACAAGCCAGATTATTTACAACCAGGCGATACTTTCCGCCGTTTACGATTCCGCCCAACTCGGTCGCGAGGTTGAGGTCAAAATCCCGGAAATCTGATCAGAATAAGCACCGAGGGGACTGTTGCATGCGACAGTCCCCTTTTTATTTCTGCTTTTTGCCGTCATCCGTAAAGTCCATGAGAATAAGTATTCGACATAAGCTTATTTCCGCTGCACTTGAAGATATATTAATTAATAATATTCATCTATATTTCTTGACTTTTAACATCACCGATAATATAATTAAACACGGTCGGGTCTAAGTCCACTGTTACATAAACGGCTGTGAGCCGGGAAAAGGTGTTTATATGAGCAAACAACTGAAAATGTACCGTTTATCATCAACTCCGTTTGAGGAGCTGAAGCTTCCCGAGGGATATTCCTATTCAAACTACAGCTGCGAAGCTGATAAGCTCGCATGGGTTGAGTGCTGCAAACAAGGTCTGATTGACGACAACGCAGGCGTCGAAACCTTTGACCGGCGCGTCGGTGATGCACCGTTTGTCAATCTGGAAAAGGATGTTTTCTTTCTTGATTATCTCGGTGAACACATCGGCACTGCCACAGCAATTCATCACACGGATGTGAACTGTGGCGAGCTGCACATGGTCGGCATGAGGCAGGAATTCAGGGGCAAGGGTCTCGGAAAATACCTCAACAATGCCGCCGTCAAAAAGCTCCTTGCGGACGGCGTTGACTTCATCGAGCTGACAACCGACGAATGGCGTACCGGTGCCGTAAAGAGCTATATTTCCGCCGGATTTCAGCCCGTCAAGTATGATATCGGCATGGTTACCCGCTGGGAATATGTTCTCACCGCACTCGGAGTTGACGAATGCGAAATGCTCAACGATGACTGCAGCTTTTTCGGAACTGTCCACAGACGGCGCCGTGAGCCGACGGACAGGGTAATTCGCATCGGTGTTTTCGGCGCTGGGCGCGGAAGAACCATGATGGAATACTGCAAGAATTCAACCAACGCAAAGCTTGTTGCAGTCTGCGATTTCTATGAGCCGGCACTCAGCTCCATCAGAGAAAGCTTCGGTGAAGGCATTGCACTTTACAAAGATTTTGACGAATTTATCAAGCATGATGATATGGACGCTGTTGTGCTTGCAAACTTCGCAAATTCCCACGCGCCTTTTGCAATCAAATGCATGGAAAACGGGCTTGATGTTCTGAGCGAGGTGCTTCCGGTTCAAACGCTCAAGGAAGCTGTTGAGCTTGTCGAATGTGTTGAAAGAACCGGCAGAACATATGCCTATGCCGAGAACTATTGCTTCATGCCCGCACCGCGTGAAATGAGAAAGATGTTCAGGAATGAGCTCCTGGGCGAATTTGAATACGGCGAGTGCGAATATATGCACAACTGCGAGCCCGGATGGCACAGATACACAAGAGGCCTCCCCGAGCATTGGCGCAACACAATGTATTCAACATATTACTGCACTCACTCCATCGGGCCGATGATTCACATCACCGGGCTTCGTCCCGTCAGCGTCACCGGCTTTGAAACGCCCTGCAACGACAGAATGCGCCGCATAGGAGCGAAAGCGGGTCACACAGGCATGGAAATTATTACGCTGGAAAACGGCGCGATTGTCAAGAGCATTCACGGCGTCGGCTGCAGCAAATGCTCAATATGGTATTCAATGTACGGCTCAAAGGGCATGGCGGAAAGCTCAAGAGAGCTTGCCGGCCTCGGCGGGGTTAAGCATCTCCACGCCGAATATGACGACACCGACGTTGCAACCGAGAACATGGAGCATCACTGCGTCAACGGCGAGCCGGGGGACGATTTGAGCAAGCTTGCCGAAGATTCCGGCCACGGCGGTTCGGACTTCTTTACAACATATTTCTTTGCCGAAAGACTTCTCGGAGACAAGAACGCCGAGGTCATTGAGGTGTATGAGGCGCTTGATATGTTCCTGCCCGGACTTCTTGCATACAGAAGCATTCTCAACGGGAACACGCCCGTTGCCGTTCCCGACTTCCGCGACAAGGCACAGCGTGAGCCCTTCCGTGCCGACACCGCCTGCACTGACCCCGCAGTTGCCGGAGATATGCTCATTCCGAGCTATTCAAAGGGTGACACAGGAGTTACCGAGGAAAGCTATCGGATTATGCAAAAGAAGTACAAGGACAGCCTTGACAAATAACCAAGCTTTGAAACGGAGAACAACAGCATGAAAACAATTTTATTCCAGGGAGATTCAATCACGGATTTTTTTCGCACAAATCTCAACGACGATTCGCTCGGATGCGGCTATCCCCTTCTGGTTTCATCAAAGCTCGGCTTTGACCGTCCAGCCGAATTCAAGTTCATTAACCGCGGTGTCAGCGGAGACAGGGTTGTTGACATTTACGCGCGCATAAAAAGCGACATTATAAATCTGAAACCGGATTATTGCAGTATTCTCGTCGGCGTGAACGATATCTGGCATGAGATTGCACTTCGCGACGGAGTTGAAAGACGCGACGGTGTGGACGCGGCAAAATACGAGAAGATTTACAGCATGCTCGTTGAGGAGCTGCTCGAAGCACTGCCGTCAATCAAGCTGATGCTCCTTGAGCCGTTTGTTCTCAAGGCGAGCGCAACAGAAAGCGATTTTGAACGTTTCCAAAGCGAGGTTGCTCTGCGTGCCGCCGCAGTTCGCCGGATTGCGGAAAAATACCGTCTGACCTTTGTTCCGCTGCAAAGCTGCTTCGACAATGCTCTGAC
>CAZIMM010000133.1:0-4102 GCA_964540415.1 uncultured Eubacteriales bacterium | reverse complement strand
GTTATTCTTGAATTAGAATATGTTTTCAATCTTTCATTGAGAGCTTTTTCCAAACCCTCAATGCTCATTCCGTCCTCTTCCATTTCAACGCCCGCGAGCTTTGCGCCGTAAATGCGGAACGCGTTGAGAGAGCCGATGAAGGACGGATTTTCGGTGATGACCGTATCTCCCTCGTTGACGAGGATTTTTGTTGCAAGGTCAACAACCTGCTGTGCGCCGGAGGTGATGATAACATCGTCAAAATCTCTGCCGATGCCGTATTGCTCCCTGTCTTTTTCGAGCACCCTGCGGCGCAGAGGGGCATAGCCCTCGGTTATGCCGTACTGCAAGGCGAGAATCGGGTCTCTTTCAAGCAGGTCAGCAGCTATTTTCTGCACGTCGGACACGGGGAAGCACTCCGGCGCGGGGTTGCCCGCAGCAAAGGCTATCACCTTTGAGCCGGTTGTGTGCTTGAGCATTTCGCGTATTGCCGAACCCTGCATACCCTTTGTGCGGTTTGCGAAATCGTAGGTCATAATCAGAATATCTCCTTACTCGCTGTCTGCGAAAGTGCCAGCTGTGCAAAATCATCAACACTCATGGAGCCGATGTCTCCCTTGCCTCTGAGACGCACGCTCAGAGTGCCGTCCTCAAGCTCCTTGTCGCCCATGACAAGCATATAGGGAATCTTTTCAAGCTGTGCCTCGCGGATTTTGTAGCCGATTTTTTCGCTGCGGTAATCTGCGGTTGCTCTGAAGCCGAGAGACTCGAGCTTTGAGAGAACCTGCGCCGCAGCTTCATGATGACGGTCGGCAATCGGCAGAATTCTCATTTGTTCGGGAGCAAGCCACAGCGGGAAAGCGCCCGCGTATTTTTCGATGAGAAGCGCAAGCGTTCTCTCGTAGCATCCGATTGACGTTCTGTGAATGATGCAGGGGTTTTTCTTCACGCCGTCGGAGTCGACATATTCCATGCCGAACTTTTCGGCAAGCAGCTGGTCAATCTGGATTGTAATGAGCGTGTCCTCTTTGCCGAACACGTTCCTGATCTGAATGTCGAGCTTGGGGCCGTAGAACGCCGCCTCGCCGATACCGATAACATAGGGTATCTGCAGATGGTCGAGAATGCGCTTCATCATGCCTTGAGACTCATCCCACTGCTCGGGAGTGCCGATATATTTTTCCTTATCCTCCGGGTCCCACTTTGAGAAGCGGTAAGACACGTCCTCATAAAGCCCGAGTGTTTTGAGCATGTATATTGCAAGCTCCAGGCAGCGCCTGAACTCGTCCTCAAGCTGCTCGGGGGTGCACATCAGATGTCCCTCGGAAATTGTGAACTGCCTGACGCGAATGAGTCCGTGCATCTCGCCGCTCGCCTCGTTGCGGAACAAGGTGGACGTTTCGTTATATCGCAGGGGCAAATCGCGGTATGACCTTGCGCGGTTGAGATAGGCCTGATACTGGAACGGGCAGGTCATGGGGCGAAGAGCGAAAACCTCGTCGTCCTTTTTCTCGTCACCCAGAACAAACATGCCGTCAAGGTAATGATCCCAGTGGCCGGAAAGCTTGTAAAGGTCGCTTTTTGCCATGTACGGCGTTTTCGTCAGCAGCCAGCCGCGCTTCTGCTCTTCATCCTCAACAAATCTCTGGAGCAGCTGGATAACCCTTGCACCCTTAGGCAGAAGAATCGGAAGGCCCTGACCGATGATGTCCGAAGTTGTGAAGAACTCAAGCTCACGTCCGAGCTTGTTGTGGTCGCGCTTTTTGGCTTCCTCCACAGCCTCGAGGTAAGCGTCCATCTCATCCTTTTTGGTGAACGCGGTGCCGTATATTCTTTGCAGCATCTTCTTGTTTGAATCTCCGCGCCAGTATGCACCGGTGCAGGAGGTCAGCTTGAACGCTTTGATGCGTGAGGTGTCCGGCAGATGCGGTCCTGCGCAAAGCTCGTCAAACTCGCCCTGGCGGAAGAATGAAATTTTTTCGCCCTTGCCTGCGTGCTCTTTGATAAGCTCAACCTTGTATGTCTCACCGAGCTTCTCCATTTTTTCAATTGCCTCGGGGGCGTCAAGCTCATATCTTTCAAGCGGCAGCGCCTCTTTGATTATCTTCTTCATCTCAGCCTCGATTTTTTCGAGAACTTCGGGAGTGAAGGAGGTGTCGCTGTCAAAGTCATAATAGAAGCCGTTGTCAATCGCGGGTCCGATTGCAAGCTTCACGGACGGGAACAGCCTTTTGACCGCCTGCGCAAGAACATGCGAAGCGGTGTGACGCAGGGTGTATTTGCCGAAATCATCATCAAAGGTGAGGATTTCAAGCTCGCAGTCCTGCGTTACGGGGGTTCGCAGATCAACATTGTTGCCGTCTATTCTCGCGGCGCATGCCGCTTTGTAAAGCCCCATGCCGAGACTTTTTGCAATTTCAGCGGCTGTTGTGCCGTTTTCGTACTCGCGGACTTCTCCGCCCTTAAGTGTTACCTTTACCATGTGATTTTCCTCTTTCCTAAAAAAATAAAAGCCTCATCCCGCGCAGGCACATAAAAACCTGCCGCAGGGATGAAGCAATATATGCTCCACGGTTCCACCCTTGTTACGGGAACAACCCCGTCACTCAACACGGCAAAATGCCGCGCACGGTTATAACGTAACCGACGGCTCTCCTTTCCCGTGTGAAACGGCTCGGAGGCGCTCGGCAGTGGTTGCAGTGCTCAAAGCCGCCGCACCCCTTTCAGCAAACGGGGCGCTCTCTGTTGCCGCTTTTTGCGAGCATGCTTTCTGCGTCATCGCTTTGAATATATTGATATTTATCTTATCACCGCCGATTGCGCTTGTCAAGCGAAATATATGTTATTATTGTATATTATATCGGTATTTTAACAAATTAACGGTTTTTGTAAGGTAAAACCCTTGACAATTTAAACAAAAAGCTATAAAATTGATTTTGTAGTGTGTTGAAGTGGGTCATTTTGCCTGCCTCTGCCAAGGCACACTCTCCATGCGCGGCACATGGAAGCGCATCCGCCGCGCAGATTTTTATTATTCCCGAAAATTTTCATTAAAAAAGTCATCAAAGGAGGTGCAAGTGTTTGGAATTAATTACAGCAATTATTTTAATAGTTGCCGCAGCGCTGGTTTTCGGCGTTGCAGGATTTTTTGTCGGCGGCGTATACAGACGTAAAGTTTCCGAAGCAAAAATCGGTTCCGCAAATCAGGAGGCGGCTCGAATAGTCAACGAAGCTCTCTCAACCGCGGAAACCAAAAAGAAAGAATCAATTCTCGAAGCGAAGGACGAAATCCACCGTCTGCGCACGGAAACAGAGCGCGAGCTGCGTGAACGCCGTGCTGAGGTTCAGCGTCAGGAGCGCAGGATTATTCAGAAAGAGGAAGCACTCGACAAAAAAGTGGACGGCATTGAACACAAGGAAGAAAAAGTCGCCCAGAAAATCAAAGATGCGGACGCGCGTCTTGAAGAAATCGAAACTATCAAACGCAGTCAGTTTGAAATGCTCGAAAAAATCTCCAACTACACTAAAGAGCAGGCAAGAGATTACCTGCTGAAGAACCTGGAGGATGAGCTTGTCCGCGAGAAATCCATGAAAATCATGGAATACGAGCAGAAGCTCAAGGACGAATCGGACACTCTTGCGAGGGAGGTTATTTCAACAGCAATTCAGCGCTGTGCGGCTGACCATGCGGCTGAGGCAACGGTTTCTGTTGTTGCCCTGCCGAACGACGAGATGAAGGGACGCATCATCGGCCGCGAGGGCCGCAACATCAGGACTCTTGAAACGATAACGGGCGTTGATCTTATAATTGACGACACACCGGAGGCAATCACTCTTTCGAGCTTTGACCCTGTCCGCCGCGAGGTTGCAAGGGTTACACTCGAAAAGCTTATTTCGGACGGCCGCATTCATCCCGCGCGCATTGAGGAAATGTACGAAAAGGCGAAAAAAGAGGTTGACCAGACGATCAAGCAGGTTGGCGAGCGCGCGGTTGTTGACGCAGGCGTCAACGGCATTCATCACGAGCTTGTCAAGATTCTCGGCAGACTCAAATACCGCACAAGCTACGGTCAGAACGTGCTCAATCACTCACTTGAGGTTTCATATCTTGCAGGTCTTATGG
>CAZIMM010000132.1:2145-4219 GCA_964540415.1 uncultured Eubacteriales bacterium | reverse complement strand
CGCTGGCAGTGTAGGGTGTCTGGGTTGCATCAAAGGCTTTGGTCATCGCATCTGCAATTTTTTGGAGATCAAATTCCACTATGTTTCCGTCACGCTTTAAAATTTTATACATTCCATCTTCTCCTATCATACAATCAGATGCCCCGAAGCGCTGCATTTGGAACATCATGTTTTACCACCCGCAAAAAGTGTTTCATCTCTTCCGCCGTATAGGGTTCCAAGCCTTGCGGCGCAAGGAGGTTTCCGTGATTCTCAAACCCCTGCAAATAATATTCCGCGGCACCGGCAATCCATCGGGCGGCACCGGCGAGGCTTTCCTCCGTGTGAAGGCCCCGGACAACCGTTGTGCGGAACTCGTACGCCACGCAGCCCTCCATGAGAAGCGTTATGCTTTCCCGGACCGGGGTCAAATCGAAATCCCGCAGGCCCACCGTTCTGGCGTATTCCTCCGGGCTGTTCTTGATGTCCATTGCCACCCGGTCCACGAGCCCCCGCTCTGTCAGTTTCCGCAGGGCATCCGGGTACGAGCCGTTGGTATCCAGCTTCACCTTGTAACCCATATTCTTCACCTGCTCCAGAAAAATATCCAAATCTCCATGAAGCAGCGGCTCGCCACCGGAGACGGTGAGCCCATCCAGAATTCCTTTTCTTTTTTTCAAATAGAGGAGAACCTCTTCGTCTGTATATACTTCCGTTTCTTGATTGAGGGCCAGCACGGCATTGTGGCAAAAGGGACAGCGGAAGTTACAACCGGAAGTAAAAACCGTGCAGCTTACCAAGCCGGGATAATCCAGCAGAGATACCTTCTGCATTCCACCAAAAACCATGCTTCTCACCTCCTGCTATAGAGAGAATAATAGCACATATTGTATATTATGTCAACAAGCAAATCTATATATAGAAAACAGCGGCATTACGTACACAATGCAGCTGTTCAAATGCTCTGATTACATTTCCGTCATCAACAAGCCATTGAGATTACTGCAGGCATATACTGCAACCCTGATTTCTTGTATCCGGTATAGGTGGCGCAGTACCGACGTAATGCCCCATAGGTCACAAAATGTACCTATGAGGCATAACACATGAGCGAGTGTTTCTCTTTATCGTATTTGTTGTTTTGTGCAATTGCTTTACCGAAACACCGCTCCGTCCGGAACCGGAGACTCCGCCTCACCGTTTTTGGAGTATTTGTATTTCGGGATAGCCGACGATTTGCCGGCATCAAAAACATAGGTGTCGCCTTTAACAGCAAAAACATAAGTGTTTTGACCGTCATCGGTTTTCAAGGTCAAAACGGTATCGGTCAGCTCATAGCTTCCGATTGCAATGTAGCTGCTGAAAAACGAATATGTGAACTGAAAGCGATTTCCGTTTGACAATACGATGCTCGGCTTCATCGCCGGCTCTGCAGAATCTTTGAAGCAGTAGCAACGGACGTTTTCGTCAAGAGCATATATTGCGAAAACCGTGTCTATCTGCGCCGGATAGGTTTCGGCAATTGTGCCGTTATATTCAATTCTGATTTTATCACCCGCTTTGAGAGCCGGAACGGGGATTGCCGATATAACATTTAAGCTGATGCTTATTTTGTCGCTGCTTTTTCTCTCATCCGTTCCTTCAAAGGGTTCAACCAAAACCGAGCTGCTGTTGACTTCAAGCACCGTTGCTTTAAAATATGGCTTTTTGCCTTCACTAGCCGCAGGCGGTTGTGTGTTTTCCTCGGCAATTCGCGTAACGGTGGTTTCGGGTACGCTGACATCGGCGGGTGCGGACGATGTTTTGTAATACTCCTGAGCGCTTTTCAGGCAGTTTGCCTCCTGCTCCTCAATGCACCACTGTGAATCGAGTGCCTTTCGCTGCAAGCGCAAAGGAAATTTGCTCTTTATATCCTTACCGAATTGCGAACCCATGCCCGGTTCCCAGTATTCAACAAGCTCATAGCCCAAGCCGTCCGCTTCCGTTTTTTTACCGACTGTAATGACGGTAGGCGTATGAGAGCCGGAATCCTCATGAAGCTCGCCGTCAAAGCTGTATTCCTCCTGAATGCAGGCGCTGGTGGAGCCGGTGGCGA
>CAZIMM010000132.1:0-2135 GCA_964540415.1 uncultured Eubacteriales bacterium | reverse complement strand
GAGCACCCACATATACAGGGTGGTTTCGGAGCCGGATTTTTCTGTATCCAATATCTTGTAATCAATACAGATAAACGGGTTCTCGCTGATGCCGGATCTTCGGTGGTGACTCATAATGGTTGTGTCAAGAAAAGCCGCCAAGGAGCTGTCAATTTCTGCATTTGTCTGCTCTTGCCACTCAAGAGCATAAATCCAGCGAATGCAAGAAGGCTTGCCGTCCTCAACATTTGCATAGACAATGTAAACTGTTCCGTCCTTTTGCCGAAGAATCATATATGGAAAGATACCGTTTTCCGACGCCTGCCATGATGTATACAATGCTGTCTTGTTTTGCTTTTGAAGGCTCTCGGCACTTTCGCCGTTTTGCCATATCTCCGAGCCGTTGAACAAGCTGCCGAAATTATCATCCGAAAGCTCGGTTTCCTCAAATAATCCGCTGCTTAAAACCTCTCCGTCTTTCATTTCTGATACCTTCATATTTTCGTCAATTGCTATGGAGGGCGCAGTTTCCGGTGTCATATAATAGCTGAATACTCCGTCACAATAAATGCTTTCCGAAACAGTGTATTTCCCCGAAATCGAATATTTGCCGACGGGGTTTGTCAGCAGGCACACAGCCGTAACGGCACAGGCAACAACGGCAACAATAACAAGCCAGAACGCGGGCTTTTTGTAGCTCAGCACGCTTTTCACTCTTTCTTTCATCCCGACCTCGCCGAAGGCAAGCGGGCAGGCGGCAATCATTCTGCGCGGAACGCTGCAATTGATAAGCGCTTCCGAGTACGGCTTTTTTACCTCCGCGCCCTTTTCTTTTATAACCTTTTCATCACAGGCAAGCTCAATGTCGCGGCACAGCAGAGCATAGGCAACCCACAGAATCGGGTTGAACCAGTACACAGTCAAAAGCAAAAAACCGAGCGGCTTCCATATGTAGTCTTTCCGCTTCAGATGTGCCGTTTCGTGGGACAGCACATAGTCCGTGTCGCTCTCATTCATAGAAGACGGCAGATAGATTTTCGGGCGGATGATGCCGAGGATGAACGGGGTTGAAATGCGGTCGCACCGCCAAACGCCGTCACTTGACCGAACGGCTTCGCTCACTTTTCCGCGGATACGCAGATAACTGATTATTGTGTAACCGAGCATTGCAAGCACGCCGGCAAGCCAAACTACTGCGGCGGCGAATGCTATAATCTGCAACGGGTTAACGCTCTCGGCGGCGTTGGGAGAAAGTGCGCTTGAAATAATCGGATTGACGGCTTGATTGACAAATGAAAAGCCGCTGTTTATCGCAGGGGTGTCGGAAAGAACAATATTTCGCGGCACTGTTTCGGTGCTCGGAATCAGACTGAACACGCTTTCAATTGAAAACGGACATATAAGGCGCAGCGCGACAAAGCCCCACAGAACGCTCATTATCCATTTGGGCGCTTTTTTCAGTAAAACCCGCAGCACGATAACCGCAAGGGCAATCCATGTTGCCGTGATGCTCATGTTCAGCAGATGAAGAAAAACAGCTTCCATCACTTTCCCTCCTCATATTCGGCGACCATGTGCCGAAGCTCCGACACTTCCCTTTGCGTCAACTGTTTGCGAGCGGTGAACGCCGTCAGAAAAGCAGGCAGAGAGCCGTCAAAGGTTTCTTCAACGAACTTTTCGCTTTGAATTGAATAAAAATCTTGTTTTGATATAAGCGAGGTTACGGTTCCCTTGTTGTTTTGGAAGATGCCCTTGTCACACAGGCGCTTGAGAACCGTAAAAGAAGTGGTCTTTTTCCACTGCAATTCTTCGGCGCTGAGCATTGCGAGCTTTGACGATGAAAGCGGTTCGTTGCTCCATATTATATCGGCAAAGCGGGATTCAATTGCGCCCATCTGTAAATCGGCCATAGCGGTGTTCCTTTCATTCTACTCGTTGTAGTATATTTGTATTCTACACCAAGTAGAACAGTTTGTCAAGGGGATGAATGAATTAATAATCGGAAAACTGTCAGTGCGCAGACAATATCTGAAGCTGATTCATAAAAGCACAAAAAACACAGCCCCCGCCGGATGTGAACAAGACCAGTAAAAACGGACAGTGAAATCAAAACCACCGGTTGAACCGGTGGTTTGCTCCACCCCTGTAAGGGGTGA
>CAZIMM010000131.1:0-4335 GCA_964540415.1 uncultured Eubacteriales bacterium | reverse complement strand
GTACAGTCAACTTTATTATTATGAGAAATTCGGGAGAATCTGTCACGTCGGCTACAACGTTGACTCGTTCGGGCACAACGGCATGCTGCCTCAGCTGCTCCGAATGGGCGGCATGAGCACTTATGTTATGATGCGCCCTAGTATGAGCGAGAACGCAAACATCCCAGAAAACGCCTTTTGGTGGCAGAGTGCGGACGGTTCGCGCGTTCTCACCTTCAGAATACCCTACGGCTACGGCGAAAGCGGCAAGCGTTCCATTGAACGTTCTCTGGATCTCCTGAACGAGCGCTGCGAGCAGACGGGTTACGGCACAATGCTGTTTTACGGCGTGGGCAACCACGGCGGCGGTCCGACAAAAGCGGACATTGAGCTGCTGCTTGAGCACAAAAAATCCGGCACTCCCCTTGCACTTGAATTTGCCTCTCCGGAGGATTATTTTGACGATCTGCTCAACACAAGGGTTGACCTTCCCGTCTGGTCTGACGATTTGCAGCACCATGCGAGCGGCTGCTATTCGGCAACATCACTTGTAAAGCAGCTCAACCGCAAGGCGGAGAACCTGCTTATCAATGCCGAAAAGTGGGACAGTATTTCCGCTCTTGTCGCCTCCGGCAAGCCCACAACCGCATCTTTTGCCGAGGCGTGGAAGGACGTTTGCTTCAACCAGTTCCACGATATTCTCTGCGGCTGCTCCATTATGGAGGCGTATGAGGATGTTAAGGAAAGCATGGGGCACGCCTGCACCATCGGCTCACGCGCAATTAACAACGCTCTGCTGAGATTGACAGGCAAAATCGACACCTGGGTTGACGGTGTTTCCGATGCTGTTGACGTTTCCGCCGTGCGCCACCACAGCGCGCCCAGAAACATTCCCCGCCCGATTGTTGTGTTCAACCCCCTTTCCCGCGCGGTCAGCGTTCCGGTCTCAACATATCATCCGTCCTGCGCCGCAACTGACAGCAACGGCAAGCCCGTCGCCTTCCAGAACATCCGCTCTTCACGTTCAAACGACAGCCACCTTGACACACTTTTCATGGCTGAAGTTCCGGCTCTGGGTTACGCCACCTATTGGCTTCAACACCTTGACGACGATGAAGCAGAGCTGCCCGAGCCCGAAAACAGTGTCAGTTCGGGCGACGGTGATGTTCTTTTCATTGAAAATGAGTATATCCGCGCAGAATTCGACCGTGCGACCGGCGGCATATCAAAGCTTATCAACAAAGAGAACGGCATAAATTACGCCTCAGACGGCTTCGCCGTGCCTACGGTTATTGATGACAGTAAAACAGACACCTGGGCGCACAGGGTCTTTACCTTCCACGATATCAAGGGTCTCATGGAGCTTGAAAGCATCGAGCTTGCCGAAGCGGGACCTGTGCGTGCCGTAATGCGCATCAAGCACCGTTTCGGGGAATCGCACCTGTCACAGGATTTCATTCTTGCAATCGGCCAACGCACGCTGCGCGTCAAATGCAAGGCTTTCTGGCAGGAAAAGTTCACAATGCTCAAAATTCCGTTTTCCATGAGCGGCGAAGATGAGATTTCAACGTATGAAATACCGTGCGGCTTCATAAAACGCCCCTGCAACGGCGAGGAGGAGCCTTCGCAGAACTGGGCCGATCTGACCGTTACCGACTGCGGACGCAGACTCGGAATAAGCGTCATGAGCGATTCAAAATACAGCTATGACTGCCCCGGCAAAGAGCTTCGCCTGACCTGCCTGCGCAACGTCATTTTCGCCGACCATTTTTCACACCGTCCTCCAGCGGATTTCAACTTCACCGACGAGGGACTCCAGCGGTTTGAATACGGCATTTATTTGCACGAGGGTGAGGCGGAGAACTCCGACATCGTGTTTGAAGCGGCTCAGTTCAACAACACGCCTATTGCTGTTCCCGAAAGCTACCATAAGGGCAGCGGTGAGCCTCAAGTCAAGAGCTTTCTGCAAATCAACCGCGACAATATCCTGCTCACGGCGCTCAAATTCTGTGAGGACAACTCCGGAGACGCTGTTATCCGTCTGTATGAAACATCCGGCCGTGACACGAAAGCAACTGTTTGCTGTGAACCGCTGAACGCCGCGTTTTATGTTGATTTCCGCGCACATGAGATTAAAACCTTCCGAATTGACCGCGACGGCTTTGCCACAGAGGTCAACTTCCTTGAGGGTATCGTTCGCGAATAAGCTCTGCATTCAAAACAGAACGCCCCTCGAAGCTGCCCGAAAACATCGGGCACAGCTCCGAGGGGTGCTTTTTTCAGAAATTACAAACCTGCTCTATTTTTTGTCCGCTGTTTCAGCGGATTTTTCAATTGCGTTGCCGTATTCATCAAATCCGTTTTCGCGCCGGCGGCTGTCGATTTCCGCCTTAATATCATCATATTTTTTTCCGAACAGCCAATATTTTTTCTTATAAATCACATATCCGAGGATACAAAGAGGAATAGGTATGAGGAACATGAACACACGAAGAATTGTCATGCTCTTTGCGGAAATCAAATTGTCCGTCACAAATTTTGCCTTTGCGGAGTATTCCTCGTTTGTTGTAACCTTCTCCCATGTTTCTTCGCTGTTGATAAGATAAGTTCCGTCATCGTCGGTAAAAACATTGACAGATTCAACATATTTTCCGTTTGCGTCAACAATCGGGAGCTCGGATATCGTCGGGAGCTGAGCAGCCGCGATTCCCAGACCGAGAATCAGCATTGCGATTGCACCTGCAAACTTCGTAACAAGAGTTTGGATGCTGAAGATAACACTGTCGGCGCGCTTGCCGGTTTTGTATTCACCGTAATCCACAACGTCCGCCGCCATAACCGTGCTGCCGATTTGGTTGAGGCCGTTTGAGAGCATCAGGAACGCACCGGACAGTGCAATGAGAATGGCATTCAGAAGATAGTTTCCGGGCTTGAGGAAGAAGAAAATGAAGAACATCATCACATAGCTGACAATGCACGCGGTGAAGGAGAATTCATAAATCTTTTCGCGCGGAATTTTCTTCGTGAGCTGATTATAAAAGAACATTGCTATGCCCTGGCCTGTGCAGGCGATAACCCAGAATAGAGTGTAGCTGAAACCGGATTTGACGAGGTTTGCGCCGTCCTCATAACAATAAATATACAAATAAAGAATCTGAGAGAGCGCAATGCTCGTGCCGGTGAGATAAAGCACCAGGCTCACTGCGTATGCCCGCAACTGATCATTGGTTTTGAACAGTTGAAAAATATACCGCATTCCGACGTTTTCGTGCGGCACGGCATATTTTTCTCGGTTGAAAATAACGGTGAAAAGGAGGAAAGTTATCATTATTATTCCGGCAACAGCGCCGAGAATCATATAAGCCTTTGTCATTCCGCGGTTTGAAAAAGTCGGCAGAATAATCGATGTGCCGACCATACCGACAAGGAAACCGCCAAGACCGCCGATCAGCTTTGCAATTGAGCTTGCCTTGTTGCGCTCGTCGGTGGTGTTTGCAATTGTCGGGAGCATGCTCCAGAAGGGCACATCAAGCACCGTGAAGGACATTCCCCAGAGGACATACATGAATATGTAGTAGGTGTATCTTGCAGCCTCGCCGAGCTGTGCGCCTATCGGTGCGAACATCAGCACAAGAGAAACGGCATTGACAATCGCGCCGAAAAGTATCCAGGGTCGGTAGCGCCCGAAGCGGCTCTTTTTGCTGTTGTTGACAAGTGTTGCGAGCATGGGGTCGTTAATTGCATCCCACAGCTTTGCCAGAACAAAAGCAACCGTCATAGGGACCGGATTCAGACCCTGATAAATGCACAGGTAAACAAGGAAAAAAGCGTTTACGCAGTTGTTGCTGAACTCACGCCCGAGTGAACCGAGAGAATAAGTCACGGTTTCTCCCACTGTCAACGGTTTGTTGGGCTTAGCGGTTTTATTCTTTGCCATGTTCTCCTCCGGAATATGTGAAATTTCGCCCGAAAGCCGAGAAAAACCCGGCAGCGGTTTCACTGCCGGGAATTATTATGTGCAGAGATTATTTGTCATTCTTGAAGAAATCTATAAGCTGGAAATAGTCATCGTCGTCAGCACCGTAACCCATGCCGTTGTCCGGCTCCATCGGCTTCTTCTGCTCGGCAGGCTGCTGAGCGGCTGAGAATGTGCCGGGCGTCGTCGCTGCGGGCTGCTGAGGAGCTGCCGCCGGCCTTGCTTCTGCCGCGGCTATGATGTCACCGATGCCGTTTGTTGAGGCTGTGGGCGCAAATATGCCGCTGATGCCGGAAGATACCTCACCGGGCATTGACGGGCCGGACTTTCCGTCCGCACCGAAGCCGGTGGCTATAACCGTAACAACAAGCTCGTCATTA
>CAZIMM010000130.1:0-4348 GCA_964540415.1 uncultured Eubacteriales bacterium | reverse complement strand
GTCTCCGAGGATGCAATATGTTTTATAGTCCTTGCCCTTAACCCTTGCTGCAAGAGCCATACCGATTGCAAGAGGAAGTCCGTGACCCAGAGAACCTGTTGACGCGTCAACGCCGACAACCTTGTTTGAGTCAAGATGAATTCCCATCTTGGAATTTGTGAGGTTGAAGGTTTTGAGCTGCTCGGGGTCATTGTAGCCGTAGTCCACAAGCACGGGTGCATAAGCAATGCCCGCATGACCCTTGCTCATTACGAAACGGTCTCTGTCCTCCCAGTTGGGATCTTTTGGGTCAAGCCTGAGATATTTGTGATACAGCACTGTCATCATATCCATGACGCTCATACCGCCTCCGATATGACCGCTGCCCGCCCAGAATGTGGTGTCAAGGCAAAGATTGCGAAGGTCATTCGCTTTTGCTTCAAGCGCCAGCCATTCCTGTTTTGTCAATGGCATTTTAAATTCCGCCTTTCCGTAAATTATTTTTCACGGCGAACGACGCAGCAAAGCGCGGCTTAACTGCGGCATCCGCCAAACTTTACAGTGTCAATCCCCTGTTCAGAACAGTTCGGGATGGTTCTTTGCCACAACCTTGAATGCATCGTCGGCAACCTCTACGGTATATTTGATGTCCGCATCGGTGATTGAAGCGTTCATGAAGTGATTGTGGTGACCCGCGAAGAATATGCCGCGTCTGACACACTCTGCAATCCATTCCTGGTGCAGGAACATGCTGTCGTCATTGGCAATTCTCATGTAGAACAGTGCCGGCTCACCGGAAACAACAAGGTCAAAGCCGTTATTCGCAGCGGCATCCTTGAGTCCGTTTGTGAGCTTGAGAGCTTTTTCGCGGAACATAGTCGGGGTGTCCAGCTTCTTCATCTTGTTGATGCAGGCAATACCTGCGGCGAACGGTACGGAGCTGAGCCAGTAGCTGCCGGTATATGACAGACTGCTTACGGCACTCTTGAGGAATTCCTTGCCGCAAAGGCAGGAAACATTCCAGCCGTTGGCAATTGCCTTGCAGAAGCAGATAAGGTCTGCCTCAAAGCCGTAATAATGGTCGGAACCGGCAAGGTCAAGCCTGAAGCCGCAGCGAACATCGTCAACTATGAGAACAATGTTTTTGTCGGTGCAGAGCTTGCGAACCTTCTGCCAATAACCGTCTGCGGGAAGCTGGTTGTCAAAATAATTTCCGTGGAGATAAGGTGTGGAAATGAACGCGGCAATCTCGCCGTCATTTTCCGCAACAATCTTCTCGAGCGCCTCAAAATCGTTCCAGTCTACATAGAGATTGTTGGCAACATCCTCGGGCAGAACGCCGGGATAGTCGATTTTCTGAGTCCAAGCGGAAACACCGTGATAGAATCCGTTGACGAAAATGATCTTTTTGCGGTGCGTTGCCGCACGGGCTGTCATTATGGCGCAGGTTGTAACGTCATTTCCGTTCTTTGCAAAGAATGCCCAGTCGGCGCTTGCAACGGTGTCAACCATCAGCTCAGCAAAGTCAACAGTGATTTTGCTGGGAGAGGTTGTGCAGTTGCCGAGCTTTGACTGTGCGATTGCTGCAGCGTCAACGTCCTTGTCGCAATAGCCGAGAACATTCGGACCGTAAGCGCACATATAGTCGATAAATCTGTTGCCGTCAACATCCCAGAAGTATGCGCCCTTTGCCTTCTCGCCAAACAGCGGGAAAGAGGTCACGGGGATGAAGTTGCCCTCCGCAGGGCCGAGATGACCGTAAACACCAGACGGAATAACTTTTGTTGCTCTGTCGAACAGCTTGCGGCTTTCAGTGTAATCATAAACAGGAAAACTCATTTCACCGCACCTCCTTATGCAAGATACAGAGCTACTCTGTCGAGTATTCTGTTCAAATTGTCGATCATGTTTATCATGCCCTTCATCGCTATCTCACCGGCACCGATGCAGGCAACGGCGTTGACCTTGCCGTCAAAAAGATCCCTTGCAAGCTTGATGGAGCCGAACTCCATGAAGGCGCGCGGGTTTTCGCACGGGCATTTGAGAGTGACGAGCCTGTGGTTGCGGCAGCGGATTGTCGCCGCGGGGCCGTCCTTGATGCCGAAGGCAATGTCGCCGTCGGGAATGAGGTGAGCGCTGAATTTGCCGATTTCGTCGTTGTTTGCAATCTGAGAAAGTGCAACGGAGATTGTGTAGAACATCAGCGAGGTGCTGATTTCAAAAAACTCCGGATCGTCAAGATCGGCGGGATCCGGACGCATATACTTTCCGAGCAAATCCGTCAGCGCGGTGAATTCCTTGAGCAGGAATCCGATATGCTGAAAGCCCTTCGAGGGGACAGGGGTAACGGTGCCGTCAATAAGTCCGTTGAACTTCTCGCACGAGCTGAACGGAAGCTTAATGTCGCATTTTGTGCAGCCCTGATCCATTCTGCATTTGCCGTTTTTGAAGGTCAGAGTGGCACTCGGGCCGCCCTTGACTTCGAAACCGATGGAAATCGGCTTTTTGTTGGAGAGCATTGCGCTTGCCGTTGTGTCCAGCTCGCAAAGATTCTCCAGAGTTCCCAATACAGCGTACATGTTTATGTATGCCATGGTTACTGCATCTGTCAAAGCACATTCCTCCTTGATTAGGCGTTTGATTCGGTTTTCCGCGATTGCTGCATCGCAGGATACCGTACACCTATGATAACTTGTTTATTTTACCAGAACGGTTGGTAAAAGTCAATAAAATCAGTTTATTTTTATAATGAGTTTACATCTAAATGTCACATAAGCAGAATTGCCGGAAATCTCTGTAACATTGTCATAAATGACAAAAAAGTTCTTGAAATACCCTTCTTATTATGGTATAATAACTCTCGGTATTGCTTTGATGTGAAAAAAGCATTATTGATAATGATACATTGACCGTGTATAAAAGCCGGTCAGGAGGAGGAAAACATATTGAAAGCGTACACCGCAAAGGACATCCGCAACATTGCAATCGCCGGTCACGGCGGCAGAGGAAAAACTACTCTTGCAGAGGCTATGCTTTACCTTGCAAAGGCGACAGACAGACTCGGCCGTGTGGCTGACAGCAACACTGTTCTCGACTTTGACGCAGAGGAAAAAAGGCGCAAAGCCTCTGTTTCCACCGCTGTCGCTCCGCTTGAGTGGAATGGCTGCAAAATCAACATTCTTGACACTCCCGGTCTTTTTGACTTTGCTGGCGGAGTCAGCGAGGGTATGCGCGCTGCCGAGTGCGCTCTGATCGTCCTTGCGGCAGGCTCGGGATATGATGTAGGCGCAGAAAAGGCTTTCAAAGCCGCCAACCAGAGAGGAATCGGCAAAATGTTTGCCATTACACGTCTCGACGCCGAGAACACCGATTTCTACAAAACATTTTCCGCCTTGCAGGAAGCAGTCGGCACTGCGGTATGCCCTGTTGTTGTGCCCCATATGCAGGGCGACAAGGTTGCCTCCTATGTCAACCTCGCAACAGGCAAGGCTTTTGTATACAAGGACGGCAAGCCCTCCGAAGTTGATTTCCCGTCGGACGACAATATCGAAAGCATGAAGGAAATTTTCAACGAGGCAGTTGCCGGAACAGATGACGCGCTCATGGAAAAATTCTTTGAGGGCGAGGCTTTCACGGCTGATGAAGTTGCCAAGGGTCTTTCCGCCGGCGTTGCTTCCGGAGACCTTTATCCCGTATACGCCTGCTCGGGCTACACGACCGACGCTGTTGATTTGCTTCTGAACGCAATTGTCAGCATTGCCCCCAACGCGGCGGAGTACGCAGGAGAAAAAGCCGGCGACACCGACCTTCCCTGCAATGAGAACGGCACACTTGCCGCCATCTGCTTCAAGACAGTTGCCGACCCGTTTGTCGGCAAGATGTCCTTCTTCAAGGTTGTTTCCGGCAAAATCACCTCTGACGTTCCGGCGTTCAACTCCAGAACCGGTGAGAGCGAGCGCATGGGCAAAATCATCACCGTCAGGGGCAGCAAGCAGGAGGACACAACCGCAATCCCCGCCGGCGACATCGGCGTTGTCACAAAGCTCGCGGGTGTTTCCACCGGCGACACAATCTGCAGCCCAAAAACCCCCATCACTCTTGACGGTGTTAACTTCCCCGCCCCCTGCCTTTCAATGGCTGTCAAGGTTCGCAAGAAGGGTGAGGAAGAAAAGGTCACCTCCGGTTTGCTCAGACTCATGGAGGAGGATCCCACAATCACCTTTGTCACAAACAAGGAAACAAGAGAGCAGGTTGTCTCCGGTCTCGGAGAGCAGCATCTCGATGTTGTCATTTCAAAGCTCAAAACAAAGTTCGGCGTTGAGGTTGACCTTGAAGTTCCGAAGGTTGCCTACAGAGAGACAATCCGCAA
>CAZIMM010000129.1:1664-4445 GCA_964540415.1 uncultured Eubacteriales bacterium | reverse complement strand
GTCGTCGCTGTCCTGCAGCATATAGTCATAACGTATACCCGAACGGATAAAAACTTTTTTGACTCCTTTGAGACTGCGAACCGAGCGCAGCAAATCAAGATACTCACCGTGGTTGGCTTTTAAGCACGGACACACGGAGGGCGCAAGACATTTTTTGCCCTTGCACATCCCTTTCTCAAGCTGCAAATCGCATGACGGTGAGCGGAAATTTGCGGTCGGACCGCCGATGTCGTGAATATATCCCTTGAAATCCGGAAGCTTTGTGAGCAGACTTGCCTCGTCGAGAACTGAGGATTTGCTTCTGCACGTTACCTCGCGCCCCTGATGGAAGGCAATTGAGCAGAAATTGCACGCGCCGAAGCAGCCGCGGTTGTGCGTGATTGAAAATCGAACCTCACTTAGCCCGGGAACACCGCCGAGAGCCTTATATGACGGATGAAAGGTACGCTCAAACGGCAGTGCGTAAACCCTGTCCAGCTCCTGCTGCGAAAGCGGCTTCGCGGGAGGATTCTGTATAAGCATCAGCTTGCCGTGGCGCTGCTTGAGCAGCTTCCCGCGCACACTGTCCTGCTCGTCCATTTGAATGCGGCAGGCAACGGCGTATTCTCTTTTGTTCTTGCACACATTCTCGAATGAAGGGCATTCAACACCTGTAAAAGGCGTTTCCTCAACCCGCACCGAGTAGCAGGTGCCGCGGATATCGCGGAGCTGTGAGATGCTTTCACCCGCGTCAAGCCGATGGGCAATTTCGGCAATTGAACGCTCACCCATGCCGAAGGAAATCAGATCCGCGCCCGAATCGAAAAGGATGGAGGGACGCACCTTGTCATCCCAGTAGTCATAGTGTGCAAAGCGTCTCAGTGAAGCCTCAAGCCCGCCGATGACTATAGGGATGTCGCCGTAAGCCTCACGGATTTTTTTGCAGTAAACAATCACGGCTCTGTCCGGTCTGCCGCCCGCTTTGCCTCCGGGAGCATAAGGGTCGTCATTGCGGCGCTTCCCGGCAACGGTGTAATGTGCAACCATTGAGTCGAGATTGCCGGAGGAAACGAGAAAGCCGAGTCTCGGCCTGCCGAAGCTTTCAAAATCCGCTGTGGTTTTCCACGACGGGCGCGAAAGTACGGCAACCCGAAAACCCTCGGCTTCGAGCACACGTGTTATTATTGCCGAGCCGAAGCTCGGATGGTCAACATATGCATCGCCGGTTACATACACAAAATCTGCGCTGTCCCAGCCCCGCAGGTGCATTTCGTCCGCTGTCAGCGGCAAAAAATCACTCATCGTCTGAAGCTCCACCGAATGGATTGTCTCGCATCGCATATTTTTCCATATATTCCTGTTTGGATATCAGAACCTCACGCGGCTTGCTGCCGTTTTTCGGCCCGACTATCCCTCTTTCCTCGAGCTGGTCCATAATACGGCCGGCTCTGGAGAAGCCGAGGTTGAGTTTACGTTGAAAGAGAGTAGTGGAAGCCATTTGATTGTTGACAACAAGCGCAACTGCATCCCGAAAAAGCTCATCAGTGTCGTCGGAATCAAGATTAGCAGACTTATTGCCGCGAGCTTTTTTCGGCTCAACGGCAGCGTTGCGCTCAATTTCTTCCATAATTTCGTCGTCATATGCGCTTTCCTCCTGCTTTTTGATGAACTGCACAACATTCTCAACCTCCTCATCCGAGAGAAAACAGCCCTGAACTCTTATGGGCTTGTTCAGGCTGACGGGGTTGAAGAGCATGTCACCGTAACCGAGCAGCTTTTCGGCTCCGGCATTGTCGATAATCGTGCGCGAGTCAACCTGTGACGAAACGGAAAGTGCAATACGGCTGGGAATGTTCGCCTTGATGATTCCCGTGATGACGTTGACTGACGGCCTCTGCGTTGCAATCACAAGATGGATGCCGGCTGCACGCGCCATCTGAGCAAGGCGGCAGATTGAATCCTCAACCTCGCCGGGTGCAACCATCATCAGGTCTGACAGCTCGTCAATGAAAATGACGATATGATACATCGGAGTGAAATCTGGGTCAGAGCGGCCGAGGTTGTTGTAGCCGGTAAAATCACGCACGTTCTTTTCTGAAAACATTTTGTATCTGTTGAGCATTTCGGTAACTGCCCAGCTCAACGCACCTGCTGCCTTCCTCGGTTCCGAAACAACGGGAACTATCAGATGAGGAATTCCGTTGTAAACCGTGAACTCAACCTGCTTCGGGTCAATCATCAGCAGCTTCACTTCGTCCGGTGAAGCGTTATACAGAAGGCTGACTATCATTGCGTTCAGGCACACGGATTTACCGGAGCCTGTGGTGCCTGCAATGAGCAGGTGAGGCATCTTTGCAAGGTCGGCACAGATTGCGTTGCCGGTTATGTCGCGCCCGAGGGCAACGTTCAGCTTGCTTTTTGCATTGCGGAACTCATCGGTTGTGATGATTTCACGCAGTGTGACAGTTGCTCGTGACTTGTTCGGCACCTCAATGCCGACAGCGTTTTTGTTGGGTATCGGCGCTTCAATACGGACACCGGCGGATGAGGCAAGGTTCATTGCAATGTCATCCGCAAGGCCGGTTATACGGCTGATTTTAACTCCCGGCGCCGGCTGAATCTCATACCGAGTGACCGACGGACCGCGGCAGATGTCAACAATTTTTGTGTCAACGCCGAAATCGTTCAGACAGCTCACCAGCTTTTGTCCGTTGGAAACAAGCTCCTCACGCGAATCTCCGGCGGAAGCACTGCTTTTCGCGGAAAGGCAGGAGATCGGGGGCAGCTTGTATTTTTTCGGAG
>CAZIMM010000129.1:0-1654 GCA_964540415.1 uncultured Eubacteriales bacterium | reverse complement strand
TGCTCAGCGCGTCGTCGATGACGGAATCACCGCTCTTGCGTTGGACAGGCTTGTCCGCAGCCCTCTCGGGTTTCGCACGTGCGGGCTTTTTGGGCGTGCTGTTCTCTTTGTCAAAAAGCTCAGCCGCGTCCGAAAAAGCACTGCTGTCGAAAGGCATCGGTTCGTCAAAGCGGACAGACTGCTCCGGCGGCGGACCGAGGCTGACATCAATGCTGTATGTCGGTTTCTCAATAGGCTTTTCGGGCTTTACCGGTTGCGGCTGAGCTTCGGACTCAACCGGAAGGTCATATGCAGTGCGGCGCGGCTTTTTGATTTTTTCAACCCTGACTTTTTCCTCATGCGGCTCTCGTCTGTGCTCAGCAGCCTTCTTTGCGGGAAGCCTGAAAAGCTCGAAAATGCGCCCGAGAGTTGTCCCCGTGACAAGCATAAACAACAAGAAAATCAGAATGATTATTGTGATGAGCGCGCCCGTTCTGCCAAACACTTTTGAAAGCAGGCCGCCGAGAAGTGCTCCGAACACGCCGCCGTTGCCGATGTCAGCCCCGAAGCCCCATGCATCTGTTATCTGCTCTCCGAGGGTGACGGTTTCAATGTAAAACTTTGTGTTGAACGACAGGTGGATGATTGAAGAGAGCGCCGCCACAAAGCCGCAAATGCCGGAAAGCCTGCCCGCAACACCTCCGGACTGCCTGTCCGTTGAGAACAGATACGCTATGTATGCCATGAGCACGGGCAGAACAAAGGCACAGATGCCGAACAGACCGAACAGCACGCTGCGCAGCCCCTCCCAGAGGTTCCAGTCACCCGCATCAACGGATGACGGTATCAGCGCCACACACAGCAAAAACAGCGAGAGGCAGAAAAGCACAACCGATATCGTCTGACGGCGTGTTTGTACTCTTTCACTGCCTGCTGCCGCAGGTCTGGATGTCTTGACGCTTGATTTTTGCGACGCCTTTTTGCCGCCGTTTTGAGTTGCCATTCCTTTACCTTCCTTTTAAAGCTTTTCAACTATGCCGGCAACAATAACAAAGAGTCCGAGTGCCGCACAGTAATATCCGAAATATTTGAATTTGTTCTCTTTCACAAGCCATTCGAGCACTTTAATTGCTAAAAAGCCGACAACTGCGGCGGTGATTACGCCGAGAATAATCGGCAGTACTTCAACCGTTTCAGAAAGCTCAACAGCATCCTTCAGCTCAACGGCACTTGCCGCGAGGATGGCGGGAATGCCCAGAATGAAAGAATATCGAACCATGTAAGGCTTTGAAACGCCGAAAAGCATACCTGTTGAGATGGTTGAGCCGGAACGCGATATGCCGGGAAAGCCTGCGGCAATCATCTGGGCAATACCGACACCCACAGCGCCTTTGATTTCAATTTCTTTGAGCGGATGGCGGTTCTTTTCCGCCCGTGCAGAGCCGATAATCAGCAATGCCGCCGTAAACAGGAAGCAGAAGCCTTCAACGATGATGTCGGAATCCTCGGAAAGCGAGCCGAGCAAGTCCATGAGATTTCTGTCACCGCCCACGGGCAGGAGCAAAAACAGCAACGGCACACAGGAAACAATAAACATCAACAGCATCCTGCGCTCACCGTGAAGATTTTTGAAGGAAAACTTTCCGGTAAATATGTCCTTTATCATTCTGAACGC
>CAZIMM010000128.1:0-4555 GCA_964540415.1 uncultured Eubacteriales bacterium | reverse complement strand
CAAACCTTTGCAAGCGCCTGGGATTATTCAATTGCCGATTTTGCAAAGCTCGGGCTTTTTGCAAAAATGCCTGTTGACCTCGGCTCCCGCTGCACTGTTTTCATGAATTCCTCTGTAAAGCAGGCACAGAAGGACGGGTCTGGCATTGAAAACATTTCCGCTGGGCTCTCAATCAGCGTTGTGAAAAATGCGCTCTACAAGGTTATCAGGGCAGCAACGGCGGATGATCTGGGAGAAAACATTGTTGTTCAAGGCGGTACATTTCTCAATGACGCGGTGCTGCGCGCCTTTGAGCAGGAAATCGGGCGCAATGTAGTTCGCCCGAACATTTCCGGCCTGATGGGTGCCTACGGTGCGGCGGTTTATGCCATGGAACACACAAAAGGGGAGAGCACTGTTCTCACGGCAAAGCATCTCGAAGAATTCAGCCATGAGGTGAAGGCGATTGTTTGCGGTGGCTGCCAGAATTCATGCAGGCTTACTGTAAACAGCTTTTCCGGCGGCAGAAAATACATCGGCGGAAACCGCTGTTCTAAGCCTGTTCTGGGCAAAAGCAATGACAGCGGCATGAACCTTTATGAATTCAAAAGCGGGCTTTTATCAAAGTATTTCTCATCTCCCGCGGGCACTCGCGGCAAGGTCGGGCTTCCGCTGGGGCTGAACATGTATGAGCTTTTGCCGTTTTGGCACACATTTTTCACAAAGCTGGGCTTTGAAACTGTTGTTTCGCCTGTTTCAACCAGACAGCTCTATGTCTTGGGGCAACACACAATACCCTCGGACACTGTCTGTTATCCGGCAAAGCTGCTGCACGGCCATATTGAAGCGCTGCTCGACATGGACGTGAAAAATATCTTTTATCCCTGCATGACCTACAATCTAGATGAAAATCTCGGTGACAACAACTATAACTGTCCGGTTGTGGCATATTACCCGGAGGTTATCAAGGTTAACGTTTCACGTCTTGAGAATGCGAACTTTATCAATGAGTATGTCGGGCTTCACAGGCGTGAGGATTTTGTTCCGAGAATTTGCGAAATAGTGAGCAGACGTCTTTGTCCCGTGAGCCGTGACGAGGTTAAAAAAGCCGTTGACTGCGCCTTTGAGGAGTACTATTCATACATGGCTGCAATCCGAGCAAAGGGCAGAGAGTTCATCGAGGCGGCAAAGAAAAAGGGAATGCCCGTGATTGTTTTGTGCGGCAGACCGTATCACCTTGACCCGGAAATAAACCACGGCATTGACAAACTGATTTGCGAATGCGGTGCGGCTCTTGTGACAGAGGATTCGGTGAGCTGCCTTGTTGAAAAATTCCCGACAAGCGTCCTTGACCAGTGGACATATCATTCCCGCCTGTACGCTGCGGCGAAATATATTGCCGACAGCGGCGACAAAGATATGAACCTTGTTCAGCTTGTGTCCTTCGGCTGCGGCGTGGACGCGATAACCACAGATGAAGTCAGGAGTATTCTTGAGAAAAAAGGACGGATATACACTCAAATAAAAATCGATGAGATAACCAATCTCGGCGCGGTAAAAATCAGACTTCGCAGCTTGTTTGCCGCACTCGAAAGATAAGGAAAGGGGAAAGAATGGATACTTCACAGAGAATTGAATTCACAAAGGATATGAGGGGCTACACAATTCTTCTTCCGAACATGGCGGAAATACATTTTACCCTGATTCATAATGTGTTTTCAAATTACGGTTACAATGCAGTGCTGCTTCACAACACGGGCAGAGCAGTGGTGGATACGGGGCTGAAATATGTTCATAACGACACCTGTTATCCGGCTCTCCTGGTTATCGGGCAGATGATTAACGCGCTCGACAGCGGCAAATATGATGTTCACAAAACAGCGCTCATGATAACCCAGACAGGCGGCGGCTGCCGTGCGTCAAACTATATTCATCTGCTGCGCAAGGCGCTGAAAAAAGCGGGCTACGGTTTTGTTCCGGTCATTTCTCTCAACCTTTCGGGACTTGAAAAAAACAGCGGCTTCAAAATCCGTATCTCTATGGCGAGAAAAATGCTCTCGTCGCTTATTTACGGCGACATGATTATGCTGCTTAAAAACCAAGTCAAGCCTTATGAGAAAAATTTGGGAGAAACCGATGCTCTGGTTGCAAAATGGATTGACGACATTTCGGAAATGTTCAAGCGCGGAAAGGGCTATTCACTCGGAAAACTTCGGAAGCTTCTGCCTCAGATTTCGCAGAGCTTCGCGCAAATCCCCGTGAACAATATTGAAAAGACCAAGGTCGGTGTGGTAGGAGAAATATATGTCAAGTATTCGCCGCTGGCAAACAATTTTCTCGAGGATTTCCTTGCAACGCAGGATTGCGAGGTGATGGTGCCGGGGCTTTTGGGCTTCATTCTCTTCAAAACCGACAACCGCCTTGAGGATATTCGCCTGTACGGCGGAAAGAAGCTCAAAAAGATTGTTATGACACTTGCAATGAAATATATGACTCAGGTGGAAACCGTTTTCATTTCAGCGGTGAAAGCTCACGGAAACTTTACAGCTCCGTGCACCTATGCGCACCTCAAGGAGCTGATTGAACCGGTTATCGGCTACGGCTGTAAAATGGGGGAGGGGTGGCTGCTCACAGCGGAAATGATGGAACTTGCCGAGCACGGCTACGGCAACATCGTGTGCGCCCAGCCGTTCGGCTGCCTGCCGAATCATATCGTGGGCAAAGGAATGATAAGAAAACTCAGAGGTATTTATCCCGACTCAAACATTGTGCCCATTGATTATGACCCCGGAGCAACCATGGTCAACCAGGAGAACAGAATAAAGCTCATGCTCGCCGTGGCGCGTGAAAACAAAAACAATAGCCTTGCTGTTTAGTGAATTGCCCGCAGCTCCCGCGAAGCTTGCAGGCAATTATCCGCCGCAGCTGCGCGGCAAAGACAAAAAAGAAAGCTCACTGAAAAGTGAACTGCTTCGGTTTTTTCAGACAGCATAAATAGACCGAATGGCAGTCCGGTAAAAATAATAAGCAACATTCTGACTTCGTTTTAGAACGGAGTCAGTTTTGCTTTTACAGGCATTGCTGTTGAGCATATTCCCACAACCGAAGTAAAATAAAAAACCGGGTGTTCATACATAACATTGTATAAACACTCGGTATGGCAAAGGACACGAGTAGGAGGCTTTTATCCGACAGGGTGAGATGATATTTTACTGCTTCACGCAGCCGGAGGACTTGAATATTTCGCCTGATTAAAATACAAACGTGAAGCGTCCTCCGGGAGCGACATCGCCGTTTTTATAGAAATCGAGGATATAGCCGCCCATGTGTCGGGCTTAACATCAATGTTTATGTTTTCATTTATGTTTCTGTTTATTGGGTTGAAAAACGGAATCCATGACTGAATAATTAAAAGAACAGACGTAAAAATAGCCGTTATTCTGGCAATAAGTGCGGACATATGAATTCCTCCGACAAGTAAATATATAAAAATCATATCAAATAATCATAACAAATTCAATCTGTTAAAAACATATTTGATTGAAAATTCGGAGCAGACAATACCGGAAGTAAATAAGCAGGCATCCTGCTTAACTGACAGGACACCTGCAAGTGTTATTCATTATCAGCACTACTTATTTTTATTGCTTTCTGCATATGAGCAGCGCATGATTGCTCATGCCTGTGCAGGATTCGCAGCTTGTCATTTGGTCGTATAACGGCTTCATCACCTTAAATTGGCTCTCGGTCATATCGTCAACTATTTTCACAGTTACGAAAAAATCCGTGCCGAGATTATTTATTTTTTGAAGTCCGTGACTTTCGGCGCGAGCGTTCATCTCCTCAGGCGTGGTGAAGAAAAACGTGTCCGGTCTGATGTCGTCCGTACCGTTTTTAAGAACACATTTATTTGCTTGTCTGTTCGGATATGTGTTGCTGTCAACGATGCAGGCACCCGCATATACACCGATTTTGTTGATGTATGCAAAGGTGATTATGCCGTTTGCTTTGCAGACTCTGCGGCACTCGGAAAAGCATTTTTCGCGTTCCTCTGGCGGCAGATGATACATCGGTCCCAGGCAAAGAATAACATCAAAGCTATCGCTTGCTATCATGTCGAGGTCTGTCGCGTCACCGACGTCGCAGGAAACATTTACCAAATTGTTTTCCGAGATTCCTCGCTTGAATATCTCAATATGCTGTGGGCAGAGATAGATACCGACGTACTCGCGACATTTATCTGCGTAATACTTGCCGTAATAGCCCGTTCCGCAGCCTACTTCAAGTACGCGGCTTTCTTTCGTTATGTAACCTTCAAGGTGCTTCTTTGTGTAATAAAATTCAAGCCCGGAGGAGCGTGAAAAAGCGTGGCGACCGTCCTCCCTCGTGCCGTCAGCGTACATATCGAATATTTTGTCTTGATTACTACTCATTGTTTATATCTCCCTTCTCATTCTGATAGCTTTCATTTCTTTACCGCAGTTGTAAAACATGTATGCTCCGTCGACGGAAAAGCCGCAGACTTCATAAAACCTGATTGAACCGATATTTTCGGCGAATACCCATAAAACAATAT
>CAZIMM010000127.1:0-4726 GCA_964540415.1 uncultured Eubacteriales bacterium | reverse complement strand
ATTCAAGGCATACGGAAATAAGGATGAATGATATTGCAATGGTCAAGGACCTTCAAATCATTTCGTATTCTGAGCGCGCCGGTGTGCACCTTCTCTCAGACATGGCTTGCAGGAACTTCTTTTCAACCGGTCACAGTGAATATGACCGAAATACTCTTGCAAACGAATACTTCAGAGACAAAAAGGCCGGACTGAACATAAAAATCCCGGAAAACTATTTCCCGGATGACAATGAAAAGCTCCCGCCCAGAATAACCTGGAGGGGAGCGGGCTCACTTCTGTTTGCTAACTGGCTCAATTATTTTGTCTATCAGCAGACACCGTATGATTTGTCTTCGCTGTAATTTTAAAAGTATTCTCAATTCTTCTCGGTCACGTCAGCGGCGGTATTTTTCTGCCCTGATGTGGTCGCTTTTTTATCCGATGCCTGATGATGCTTAACATACTCAGAAGCAACAATTCCGTCGAAATACATTCGACCGGATCTGATTACAACATCTTCATATCCCATTGTCTGCGCCACAGCAACCAACTGAGAGCGCTGAGCCGGAGAAAGATCGACATATCCCTTGAACGGAAATTTTTCACTGAATGCAGTTTTGATTATTTCCCATTCAAGCGAAGTAATCTCAATTACATCTTTGACAATATAAGCATTTTCCGGAATTTCCGTTACAAAAACGGTGAAAGATGTTTCTGTGACGCTTTCGGAAATTTCAGCCGTGGTTTGCGCTTTTGTTGTGGTTGCTTGTGCATTTTCAACCTTTTTTTTGCCGCTACATCCGGGAACGATGAATGTGAGTGTGGCAAGAAATGTAATGATAGCAACAATTTTTTTCATTTTGCTAATACTCCTTATAAAAATGACCTGTTAATAATTTCAAGAGCATCGTCAATTTGGCTGTAGGTAATGATAATCGGAGGAGCAAATCTAATGGTTTTTTCGTGAGTTTCCTTTGCGAGAAGGCCGTTTTTTATTAGGTTCGAAACATACGGTGCGGCGGATTCACGGAATTCGACACCGATGAGCAAACCCTTGCCGCGTACGTCGGCAATTGAATCATTTTTTATGGATTTAAGCCCGTTGAGAAAATACTCACCCTTTTCTTTTGCCTGCGCGGGGTAATCATCCCGAACAAGAATTTCCATTGCTTTGCAGGAAACGGCGCAGGCAAGGGGATTGCCACCGAATGTTGAACCGTGACTTCCCGGCTCGAAAACTCCGAGAATGTCACTGTTGGCGGCAACTGCAGAAACCGGCAAAATTCCGCCGCCGAGTGCCTTGCCAAGGGTGTAAATGTCCGGCTCAACTTCTTCATGCATGCAGGCAAACATTTTTCCGGTGCGCGCAAAGCCTGTCTGAACCTCATCAGCAATAAACAAAATGTTGTTTTCAGTGCAAATGCGGCGTACCTCTTTGAGATAACCCTCGGGTGGGATGATTATTCCCGCTTCGCCCTGTATGGGTTCAACGAGAAAAGCAACGGTGTTGGGAGTTATTGCATTCTCAAGCGCGGCAGAATCGCCATACTTAATTTTTACGAATCCAGGAGTGAACGGAGCAAAACCGTTGCGCGCGCCGGGGTCTGTGCTCATGGATATAACCGTAATAGTACGTCCGTGAAAGTTGTCGGAGCAGACAATAATTTCCTGCTTGCCGTCCTCGACGCCCTTAACGTAGTTTCCCCAGCGACGTGCGGTTTTCAAAGCAGTTTCAACAGCCTCTGCACCCGTGTTCATGGGAAGCACTGTGTCTTTGTTCGTCAGACCGCAAACACCTTCATAAAAGCGATAAAGATTGTCAGAATGAAAAGCGCGTGAAATCAGAGATATACGGTCAAGCTGCTGCTTTGCTGCATTAACAATTTCAGGATGAAGATGGCCGAAATTCAATGCGGAATACGCTGAAAGGCAGTCTATGTAACGCTTGCCCTCTGGGTCGGTAACATAAACTCCCTGAGCTGTTGCGGCAACAACGGGCTTCGGTTTGTAATTGTCAGCTCCGGATTTGCAGGTTCTCTCAATGATTTGTTGTGATGAAAACATTATTTGAGATCCTTTCAAAGATTGTACTGCTTATTGCGGATAGTATTCATAGCCCTTTGCTGGAACAATTATTCCGATATCATCAACGAAATAAGATTTATCATTGTAGTTTACAAAAACCTTATTAACGGCTTCATATTCTGTGCAATAAACACCGTCGGCAATTTCATAATGGTCTGTTATTCTTGATGCACGCAGACGGCTGAGAACCTCGTTGCACGCAGAATAATAGTCTGCTACCGTGTTGAACCAAAGTTCGCAATCATATTTTTCAGAAAACTCTTTTGATGCTTTCTTCGGAATGTGTCCGACAAATTCAAAGCCGGGGCATGCACCGTATTCAAGGCAACGGAGGAATGCAGTCTGAGAATCGTCTTCAAGGTTGATGGCGGCGGGACTGTACTCAACAATGCCGTGAAGAATGATCTGCACAAGCGGAATGCCGGTGTATGCTTCACTCTGTTCATATGACGTAGTAAACGGTATTCCGCTAACGATGGATGCGTTTTTCAGTGTTCTGAAGTTCCCGGTATCCACCATGATTTTGTTGTTTGTGGAAAGCGGCACAATCTTTTCTGCAATCATTTCGGCGGAAGCCTGTCTGTCAATGCCTGTTGAATAATCCGTATACAGCAAACTGCCGATGTCATTCAGACAGTAGCCCGTGAAGTTTGTGTGATTGAATCTGTTAAGTACATTGAGCACGGTATCCTCAAGATTATCAAGTCTGCGAAGTTTAAAAGCAGAGCTTTCCTTACCGAAACCGAATGTGAACATTTTCGGGAACACAATCTGAACACCGGCTTTTCCGTAAAGCCCTGTTGCTTCGTTGTTGCCGAGAACAAGCGAAGTGAGTAGATTGACATTCAGATACAACTCAAGATTTTGCGCAGACATATATGTACCCAGTTCATTAAAGCCTTTTCTTCCACCGAGCTTCCGCAAAAGAGTCGCGGAAGATATATCTTCCTGTTCGTCAGAGCCGGAGAGAGCGCCGTTGTATCTGAGGGCAATGCTGTTGATACCCTTTGCTTTTATTCTGGACACAATATCCTTTGCGGTTGCAAAATCAGTGAGTGTTTTTGAATGACCGATTACTCCGGAAGTAACCGCAGAACCGTGGAGTGTGAGAACAAGGGGCAGATAAGCCGCTTCCTTAACACTGCGTGTTGACAAAACCGCATTACGCATGAGTTGCTCGCGGCAGCTTGAAGCAATGCCCGAATAATCTGCGCTGTTGCCCGACAGAAAACGGTAGCACAGCCGCAGCTCATCACTGTAAGAATAGTCGGAAATATAACTGTTGCCGTCAAGTTCACCGGACGGAGTAACAGTGAACTGAGCGCCGACACGGTTGAGTTGACTGCCCGGTGTCGCCTTTGTTCTTGCGCTGATAACTGCAAGTGCGTCTCCTTTTTCGATGATTGTGGCAAACGCGCTCGAACCCTGTCGCATGCCGAAAACAGGGGCAATGGCGGCGGGCAGATTCTGAACGGCACTTTGATCGTTTCCGTAAACAGACAGCCTGACTTCGTCAAATCTTTTCGGCAGAGCGGATGTGTTTATCAAAGCACCGCTGCCGTCAGGAACAAGTATAAAATCGTCCTTCTCAGCAGTTGCCGTGCAACCGAACCAATTGAGCAAGTCGATATTTTCAACAACTGCTTTCGGATCGCCGAGGTTTTTATAAGTGAGAGAAACAAAAAGATTGCCGTCTTTGAGCTGATAGCTGACGTTGACCTCAATTGCAATTAAACCTTTTAGATAACTCTCAACTGTTTTGTCGGCTGTGTGCTGTTCAATGCCTGATTTGATCTTGCTGTCGTTGCTGAGTATATAAGCAACATTCACGCCGAATTCGTTTACGGCATAGCTTGCCGTGCCGATTGCAACGCTGTTGTCCTGCGTGTTCAGCAAATAGCGCTTATTGTTTTGCACAACGGAAATTTGCGCAACGCAGGCGTTACTGTCGGAAACTCCGGAGCCGCTTAAAGGAAGTGAACACCAAAGCTTGTCGCTCGACATGTCGCGCACCGCCACAGCATTTGACACAGCATCAAAATACATGGTCAAATAGCTCGAAAATGCAACCGTTCCCGAGGTCTGTTCCATTCGAAAAACATGGTATTCGCCGCTCACGTTACCGACGGAACTTTCGGCCTCGGAAATCTTGCCGCTCTTCTGTGCAGTTATTCCGGGTATGGCACAGCCGAAGCAACTGAGAAAAACCGTTGCAACAATAAAAATTGAAAAAAATGCTTTACAAATTTTGTTCATTAAATTGTTCACCGATTATGCAATAATTTCAAAGCTGTCAATCATAGCGTTAAGTCGCGCACCGACACCTTCAACAGCCTCTTCAATGCAAATAGTTTCAAGGCGGAAAGCTCTGCCACCGTCGATAATGATATAATCAGTGTAAAATACCTTGTCCTGACCGACATATTGCTCTTTTGTGAGCATATGTGCCTCATAAGCGTCGCCTTTTCCGATTTTAACTTTTTCTTCGCCAAGGACAAAATCGTCGTCATCTTCAAAAACTTTGTCGATAGCCTTATTTACGGTTATGCCTTCATAAAGTGTAACTGTCAGGCGCATTGTGACTTTTGTGTCGTCACCTTTTTCATATGTGAAAATATTGTTGTCTGCTGAACCGATTTTATTGAAGAGCTCTTTGTCA
>CAZIMM010000126.1:0-4827 GCA_964540415.1 uncultured Eubacteriales bacterium | reverse complement strand
AATTCTACCATAGGAGGCTCTTTTTTTCACTGTCCGTTTTTACTGGTCTTGTTCAGCGCGCAGCGCAAGCTCTTTATGTTCGCCACAGCGTATGACGGATTTGTAAGCGTTTTCATCAGTATATGGGTGTTCAAACAAGCCAAGCTCAAATTTTACGCGCAGAACACGACGCACGGCATCATTCACGCGTTCAATATCAAGCCTGTTTTCGTTGACAAGTTCAACGATATATCTCTGCCAATCCTTGTTCGGCATATCAAGACCTTTGACATCCAGCCCGTTTGAAATTGCTTTGCACACGGCACTTTTATTGTCGCTGACAAGATGATGAATTTTGTTGATGCGCTCAACGCCTCCCCAGTCTGAGCGGGCAACTCCGCGCAGGGAAAAGCGCTTCTTAAGTATTTCATTGAGATAATAGTCGGAGCAGGTGACAACCTCGCCGTCAATCGAATTGTAGCAGGTCATAACATCATACGCTCCGCCTTTGACAATGCCCGCCTCAAAAACCGGGAGATAGCAGCTTTCAACCTCGCGGCGTCCGGCTCTTGCGGGAGAGCAGTTTGTGCCGCCCTCGGGAATGCCGTGGGCAACATAGTGCTTCGGTTCGGCGACAACCGCATCCGGGCGTGAAATGTCGCCTTTCTGTTCTCCGGATATAACTGCTTCCGCCATGCGGGAGGACAGACAGGTGTCCTCTCCGAAGGTCTCTTCAACGCGTCCCCAACGCGGCTCTCGTGCAATGTCAAGGTTGGGAGCAAGAATTTCATGCATTCCGAGTGCCCGGGTTTCGCGTCCGATGGCAGCTCCTATTTCTTATGCCAAAGCGGGGTCAAAAGTTGCACCCCAATTCAGAGGAGCGGGGAAGACTGTTCCGTAAAGACCGCAGATGCCGTGCAATGCCTCTCCGGTAAATATTACGGGAATGCCCAGACGCGTATTCTCAATCATGAATTTCTGGAGCTTGTTGAAAACAGCGGGAACAGTGTAATTGTCGTGTATGTAGCCGATCCCCGTATCGCAGAAATCTTCCTTCAGCCGCTCCCAAAAATAATCGGAATTTTCGGGCACGGAGCATCTGTGCTCGGCTGACTTTACGGTGTTGTATTCCGTACCGCTCAGCATGTCGAGCTGAGCCGCCTTTTCTTCAAGAGTCATCAACTCAAGCAAAGCTTCAACCCGTTGTGCAACAGGCAAGGTACTGTCCATATAGTTCATATGTCACTGCTCCCTTTGTTTTTCAAAATAATACAGCATAATCTTATGATGCCGATTGAACCGGAATTCTTATTCATTACATGCCAAAGGCAACAATTTGTGCCTTATCCGCTTTTTGATAATCACAGTTTTTTATTATAATAAAGCTTCCCGAAGCACATGTATAAAGCCAGTGCAAATGTTGAGATCAAAAGAGTCACAAAAACCGTAAAATTGAAAAATCCACTTATAATGCTTGCAATAAGTAAGCTGAAAACGAATGCCGAGGCGGCTGAACTTTTGCCTTTTTCGGCAATAAGCTTTGCTCGCTCATCATTTTCCTTGCAGTAGAGCTTTTTGAGACGCTCATCGCTTTTCATGGCGCGAAGGTTTATAATGATTCCGATGACAATAAGAAGCGTCAGCCCTGCGGCGACTCCGGCAATAAAGCCGTTTCCGAAATCAGACAATTCGGAAGCCGACAAAGCAGGCTGAATGACGCCGGTGTGCGCCAGAACCTGAACTGCTGTAAGTGCAAGTGCACCGATAATAAACAAAATGTTTTGGAATTTAAGTTTTCTGCGATATTCATTCATAATTACTGTCTCCTTATAAAATATTTTCAATATCGGAAAAGTCAAAAACATCTTCAATTTGAAGGCCGAAATAATGCGCAATTTTGTAAGCAAGCGGCAATGACGCAGTATATTTCCCGACTTCTATTGAGGTGATTGTCTGGCGGGTTGTTCCGACTGCATCTGCAAGTTCCCCCTGTGAAAGCTTATGCTGTTTTCGCAATTCTCTGATTCGTGTGTTCATTTTTCCCCTTTCGTTTTTTGTGGCGGTGTGCACTTCCGTCAAGCGTAAAAAATGTCAAGCAAACTTTGCATATTAAGTATAGCACCCTTTGAAAATAATGTCAAGCACACTTTGCAAAAAAATATGAAATATCTGCAGACGCATAATACCTTTTAACCGGGGAAAGCGAGCCTGTGCCTTTTTAACCGCAAATTCACATTATTTGTACAATTGAACAGGTTAAATAATTAACAGTATAACCGCCGTGCTCGACGAAAAAGACAAAACGGCATTTGGTGCAGACACACAAACTGTCGAATACAATGAAAATACAAAAAGACTATTTTCATTCAGCAAGCCGCTTGATGAGCCGCTGACAGCAAATAAACGTCTGCTTCTTCAATGGGCAAAATATGTTTTCATGTTTCCTGTTTCCCGTTACAATAGGATGCAGCAGCAATTATATTTATTGCTTATTTGATTCCTCTGCTGATAATTGTCTTAAAAAGTCAATCCCGAAGCGTGCGAGGGAGGCTGTGCGGCAGTTTTTTGTTTCATACAGCACATAGATTTTGCCGTTGCCGTCAACCGCTATGTCGGAGTATCCCGCGAGACCGCTGTCAATCACTCCGCGCGAAGTCCATGATTTTCCGTCATCCGTGCTTCCCTTAACGGTGAGATTTGTACGCAGGACTGTGCTTTCGCAATTGACAAAAAGGATTGTGTGCACACCGCCAAAGACATGCTGGGTGAGCGAACCGAAGCAGGTAGGGTCTTTGAGCGCATTGTCAAGTGTAATATCGGAGTAGTCCGATATGCCGTTTGCACTGCGTGAGACACCGCGCAAGCCCGACTCGGGAACGCGGATGTTCAGCAAAACGCTGCCGTCGGAGCAAATCGCCGCCGCAGTTTCGTTGGGATCGGAGATGCTTCCGTCGGGGACTTTTTCGGAGAGCTGCCAGGTTTCGCCTGCGTCGGTGCTGCTGAAAATCCGAACCTCTGCGGGGTGATGCGATGTAAGTTCCGCACCGGCGCTTTTCGGAACAAGCCAGACGGGGACAATAAGAGTTCCGTTTTCAAGGCATATGCCATGGCCGGGTCCCGTGGCAAAAGCGTTGCGGTATTCGGGCAGGGTGTATTCGGTGATATCCCGTTCTTCTGACCATGTGAGTCCGTCGTCGGTGCTTTTGCGCAAAAAAACTCCGCCGTTTCGCTCTGCAATTCCGTATTCCCGACAGTACAAAAAGAACAGCGTGTTGTCGTTGCCGACAACAATGACGGGATTGTTGAGAGTCGCGCCGCTTTTCGTACCCTGTGCAATACATACGCTGTCGGAAAAGCTCTCCCCGCAGTCGGTGCTGCGGAACAAAACAATGTCCATTGCCGACCAATCGCCGGAGCCGCTGCGTGCCTCAAAATATGCCAGAAGCGTATTCTTCTTGGTGGCAACAATCCCGGGAATTCTGTATTTCTCATACACTCCGCCGCTTTTGCACAGCGTTTTAACTTCAAATTCCGCTCCGGGTGTTCCGGAAGAACTTCCGCTGAGCCACAACGCAGTGAGCCCTGCCACCGCTGTCAGAGCGGCAATCGAGCAAAGAGCAATCTTTCCGCTTTTTTTCACTTCAAACCGCCTCCGCAGTTATTGTATATTGTCTTCCGGCGGTTGTCAACCGACGGCTTTGAGCAGTGAGTAGCACAATCGGAAAATCAATTGAAGAAACTGCGGAAACAAATACTTGACTTTTGCATATAGATGTGTTAATGTGGTTTAAATCTCTTTGCACTGCATTACATTTCTTTTCTTGAAATGCGAGATCAACAGTACAAACTGAGCAGGCGATGCCCTGAGGGGCGTGGGGCCGGGCCGCCCGGATAGCGGCAGCAGATTGCTTTTTTGCACATCTGTGGGACAGTAGTATGTTCCATAGGTGTGTTCTTTTTTACTCACTTGTGGGAACATCGACCTCAAATGGAGTGCCATATGAGAAATCACGACACCGCCGCAAAGGCGGGAAACGGAGGATTCTTTTATGACAATCACCACAAAACACGTCGGCCTTTCTTCCGAGGAGGCCAAAATCAGACAGCAGCAATATGGCAAGAATGAACTGAAGCCGCAGAAAAAGGAGAGCTTTTTGAAAAAAGTCCTTCATATTCTCTGTGAGCCCATGTTTCTATTGCTCATAATTGCAGCTGTCATTTATTTTATTCTGGGCGAGCCGCGCGACGGCGCAATCATGCTGATTTTCGTTGTCGGTGTAATCAGTATTGATGTGATTCAGGAGTGGAAGACCGACAAAACCCTGAACGCGCTCAAAGACTTATCCGCTCCGCACATAAAAGTTCTGCGGGACGGCAGGGAACAGCAGATTGCAAGCGCCGACCTCGTCCCGGGCGACCTCATGATGATTTGTGAGGGCGTAAAAATTCCGGCAGACGGCACTGTAATTCAATGCGCGGATTTATGCGTTGACGAATCCTCGCTTACGGGCGAGGCTGAGGGCGTATGGAAGATTCCCACAGAAAACGCCGAGCCTTCCTCTGACTATTGGCGGAAGGATTACTGCTACGCCGGAACACTTGTAACGCAGGGCACGGCCGCGGTTGAGGTTGATAAAATCGGTTCTTCAACCGAGTACGGTAAAATCGGTCTCGGCGTTGCTTCTGCACCGCAGGAAGACACTCCGCTGCAAAAGCAGACCGGAAAATTAGTGAAAACCTGTGCGGCTATCGCGGGCGTTCTGTTCGCTTTGGTCGGCGTGTTCACATGGTTTAATATTCCGGACCACAGCTTGGGTGCCCGGCTTGTTGAAAGTATTCTTTCGGGTG
>CAZIMM010000125.1:0-5039 GCA_964540415.1 uncultured Eubacteriales bacterium | reverse complement strand
AACAAGGCTATCTTGAAGCATAGCAGTATATCGACGAAAACCCAATGAAATGGAAAAATGACGATTATTATGGTTGAGCAAAAAATCAAAATCTATCATTGCGAATAAACACATCAGATTATTATAATCTTCACATTGACAAACACTTATTTAAAGAGATGAAATTAACCGGCATGCATTGAGGAACTGGATTATGTTGGAAACACCGCTGGGTGTAATCATGGTTTTCATAGATAACAATCCGATTGATTATTATGCAACACTTGCTGCAACAGACAAGCTGTGCAAAGACATTGACGGCAGATATTTGATTCGGGTTAATTTTCTGCCTGATGGCAAAGATCACAAAATATTCTGCGTTATTAATGATTACGTTTCATCCGGTGAGGATGGTATTGAAAGTGGAGAATGCCTTGAACTGAAGAGCTTTTATGAAGGCGGCACAAAGCTATCAATCGGAATGGAGGGTGACGCCGGATATTATCCTAATGGAGAACACGTGTCCGATGGGTACGATTACGATAATGATTATTTGCCAAACGGTGTTAGCTACGAGATTTTTTCGACAACAAAAACATCAGTTTATGACTTTGGCATAGCGTGGTTGGATAATTGTACTGATGACACCGATGTGCAGACATGGTTTGGGGCAGACCCGACTATAATTCCGATACTGTGAGGGAAATAACAAAGAAAACATTTGATTATTTTTATTGTGACATTTTAAAAATGTGACATAACGACAAACCGAAATTTGCCGGGTAAATTCATATTTTTATCGGAAGGCGGTGGATATTATTAACGAAACATACAGCACTTCCGATGTCGCAAAGCTTATAGGTATTCACCCCAATACTGTCAGGTTATATGAAGAGTGGGGCATGATCACGCCGCCTGTGCGGAAGAAAAACGGATACAGGGTTTTTACTGAGCTGCATATATATCAGTTTAAGATTGCCCGAACAGCCTTACAAACTGAGGTACTGCAAAACGGGCTCAGGAAAAAAGCAATAAGTATTATAAAGGCTTGTGCGGATTGTGATTTTGATACGGCGTTATACTTGACTGATGAATACATTCGTCAGCTCGATTCGGAAATCGCTTATACAAATGAGGCCGTCGGTATCGTTAAGGAAATATGCTCTGACAAAGCGGATACAATTACCGTGAGTTTAAAACGCAAAGAGGTGTCCCTGCTGCTTGACATTACCATGGATACGCTTCGTAATTGGGAAATGAACGGGCTGATAATAATTAAGAGAAAGGAAAACGGTTATCGCGTATATACGGAGGATGATATCCGGCGTTTCAAAATCATCCGGACCTTAAGATGCGCCAACTACTCATTGTCGGCAATTCTGCGAATGCTGAGCGCATTGGATGCCGACCGCGCCGCGGATATTGATACGGCGCTGAATGAACCGGGGCAGGACGAAACCATAATTTCTGCCTGCGATAAGCTGGCGGTGTCCCTACAAGACGCGAAAAGAAATGCAAGAGTTATTGAAGAGCTGTTAACTGAAATAAAAGATAAATATGCCAACCCTCCACTATAACACCAGACTTTTGTTTGGTGTTATAATTTTTTTCGTTGAGGAGGGGATAGATATGAATGAAGCTATCAGAGTAGAAAATCTTTCAAAATCCTATGGAAAAATCCCGGCGGTCAGAAACCTGAGCTTTACCGTGGAAAACGGTACGGTGTTCGGCTTACTCGGTGCAAACGGTGCCGGAAAAAGCACGGCAATCGAATGTATTCTCGGAACAAAAACTGCCGACAGCGGTCAGACTGAAATTTTGGGTAAATCTCCGATTGCCGACCGGAGACAACTTTTTGAAAAGGTCGGAGTACAGTTTCAGGAAGCGAATTATCAGGAAAATATCCGTGTGGGCGAGCTGTGTGAAGTAACGGCTTCACTTTACAGGCATCCGGAAAACTATAAAAGCTTGCTTGCGGAATTCGGACTGGCGGATAAAGAAAAGTCCTTGGTAAAAGAACTGTCGGGCGGACAAAAGCAGCGTTTGTTTATAATTCTCTCACTTATCCCGAAGCCGGAGGTCGTTTTTCTTGATGAGCTAACAACCGGGCTTGACGCGAGGGCGCGGAGAGACGTGTGGCGGATATTGTCAAACTTAAAGAAGCAGGGGCTGACCATTCTCCTGACCTCACACTTCATGGACGAGGTTGAGGAACTTTGCGATAAAATCTGTATTCTCAAAAAAGCCGAATGTATTTTTTACGGCACGGTCAAAGAAGCAATAAGCGGCAGCCCTTGTGAAAAATTCGAGGACGCGTATCTTTGGTATACTGACGAGGAGGCTGAAACTGATGAAAACATTTAACACCATGCTCAAAACCGAATTGAAACTGTCACTGCGCGGCATGGATATGGTCATATTTGCCATTTGTATGCCTGTTATCGTACTCGTTATATTAGGAGTCATATACAAAAACAAACCCGCGTTTGACGGCGCAGGTTATACCTTCATACAACAGTCCTTCGGCGCGCTTGCTTCGATATCAATCTGTGCCGGCGGCGTTATGGGGCTTCCGCTCGTGGTTTCCGACTACCGAAGCAAGCATATTCTGAAGCGCTTCCGTGTTACACCGGTCAGCCCGATAGTGATTTTATGCGTGCAGGTGACTATATACGCACTTTATTCGCTTGTGTCGCTTGCCCTGCTTTTCATTGTTGCGGCTGTATTCTTCGGCTTTTCCATGCAGGGAAGCGTTTTACTGTTTATGCTCGGCTGGCTGTTGGTTATGTTATCTATGTTTTCAATCGGAATGATGGTGGGCGGCATTGCGAAGAACAGCAAGACCGCGGGAATAATCGCAAGCGTATTGTATTTTCCGATGTTGATTTTTTCGGGAGCGACTCTTCCTTACGAAGTAATGCCGAGAGCAATGCAAAAGGCTGCCGATGTGTTACCTCTCACGCAGGGAATAAAGCTGCTTAAATACGCCGCTCTCGGTCAAACTGCCACTGATATTTTGATTCCGATTTTAATTATGGCGGGAATAGCCGTTGTTTGTTCATTTGTTTCGGTCAGATGCTTTAAATGGGAGTGATGAATCTGATAAAATGGTTTTTCTGTTGAATACTTTTTAAGCCACCGAGGGGGAGTTTACAGAAGCTCTCCCTCTTTTTTGCACATACATTCCGATGATGCTCCATTTGATTATAAGATAGTGGATATAATTTGTGATATTTGAAAAAGTCACAAAAACATGCTATACTACGGTTGAAAAAATGAAAAATCGGAATTTGATGAGGTGTTTGATGAATACGGATATTGAACTGAGAGAATTTCAAGATTCAGACCAAGCCCTGTTTCGGAAATGGGTGTATGAAAAACATGTGGCAAGGTGGTATGAACACCCTACTGATTGGATAAATGAAATTGAAAACCGAAAAGAAGTGTTTTCATGGATACATCACTTCATTACTGAGTGCGAGGGTGTGCCGATTGGATTCTGCCAATACTATGAGTATTGTCTGAGCGGAGAAACATGGCACGGAGACATAAGCCTAAACGGCACTTACAGCATCGACTATTTAATCGGTAACAAAGAATATATTGGCAGAGGCTTTGGAAACAAGACAATTCTCGCTTTGGTTGAACTAATTCGTTCTTGTAAGAATGCGCGAATAATCATTGTGCAGCCCGAGGAGGAGAACAAAGCTTCGTGTGGTGCACTCTTGTCAGCCGGATTTGTGTTCGATGTGAAAAACAGACTGTTCAGGTTGGATTTGTAATTTTTATTGCGTCAAATCTGATTTATCGGGAATCTTGTAAGCATTTTTTGTCTTCCGTGTCGGCATAAAAGTAAGCCAATACAGCAAGAAAATCATTAAACCATAATTTAAAACAGGAGAAATCAGTATGCAGAATAAAGCCTTAGTAATTATAGACATTCAGAATGACATCACAAAGAACTACAAGGAAATTATCGGGAACATCAACAAAGCCGTTGAATGGGCATCAAGCAACAGTATTCATGTTGTTTATATCAAGCACAATAATCTGTCGGACGGCACAAGGACTTTTAAGCCTGGCACTCGCGGAGAGGAACTGGTTGATGAAATGAAAATTGTGTCGGATAACATATTTACAAAATCCAAGAGCAACGCGTTAACAAACGAGAGCTTCACGGACTTTATTGAACAGAACGGAATAACCGATTTCTTCATAGCCGGAGCGGATGCAACCGGCTGTGTCAAATCAACCTGCTTCAATATGTGCAAAAGCGGTTATAATGTAAGCGTTTTGTCGGATTGCATCACGAGCTATGACAAGAGAAAAATTGATGAAATGCTGATCTATTACGAAGGCAAGGGATGTAAAATTATATGCTTGAATGATCTTGTGAGGTAGATTGCGGAGGAAAGGTGCTATTATGAGAAATGATATAAGCATTCGCCCCGAGGCGCGGCGGGATTTCAGCGAAATTGATGCTTTGATTCTGCGCTCCTTCAGCGAAGGCACCGACTATTCCGACGGCACGGATGTGGTTGCATTTGTTGAGGAAATCCGTGACTCGGAATATTACATCCCCGATTTGTCGTTTGCGGCGGAGCTTGGCGGAAAAATCGTCGGTCACTTTATGTTTTCGCACTTTCCGCTTTCGCCCTCAAAAGACGGCGGACACGGCAATGCGGACGAAACGGATATTGTTATGCTTGCACCCGTTGCGGTTCACGCCGATTATCTCCGGCAGGGCATCGGAACAGCTATGCTTACGCTCGGCATCAACGAGATTAAAAATCGCGGCTTCAAGGGCATAATTCTTGAGGGAAACTTCCGGTTTTATAACCGTCTGGGCTTTCGAACCTCGTCGGAATTTGGCATCTTCCCCACAAGCGGATTCCCCGTGGCAGACCCGAGATGCATGATGTGCATGGAAACATACCCCGGTTCGCTTGGCGGAATCGGAGGCTTTGTGGTGTATGATATGTATCGCAACGCCTGAATTCCCGGTTGAACAAACGAAAGGGGGCTTCTTATGAAGCAGGCCGATATTGACACAGACTCAG
>CAZIMM010000124.1:0-5077 GCA_964540415.1 uncultured Eubacteriales bacterium | reverse complement strand
TCTACCCTTTACGGCAACACAACCTACGAACAGATAATCTGGCAAATGTACACGGTATTGGCATACGGAGCGCGCACGATTCTCCATGTTTCATATGCGCCCGTTTGGGGTGAAATGGCGGTTGCGATGATTGACAAGAACGGCAATCTCACCGAGCAGTACCTGTACTCAAAAAGAGCAAATGAACAGCTTCAAAAGCTTTCGCCCGTTCTTTCAAGATATAGGAGTCTTGGCGTGCTGCCGACAATATCGAAAAAGGTTTACTCCCCGTTTTCGTTCGCGTTGCACATGCAAAAGAAAGCCGCAGAACGTCGAGGCTTTAAAGGAATTGATATAGTAAGCGAAATAAGATCCGAAAGCTCTGCACTCGCCGGTTATTTTTTCTGTAAGGATACCGGCGGATACGGAATAATGCTCGTCAACTGCAAAAATATGTACGACCCCACGGCATCGCAAAAAATCGAAATCAGATTTGCCAACAAGGTGAATGCCTCGGTATATCAAAAGGGCGAACTTGTAAAAAGTGTTGATGAAGCTGACAGCCTTTGCGTTGAGCTTGATTCCTGCGAAGGCACGTTTTTGACGATAGAAGATAAAAACAAGATGAGTAAATAATATTTATAACAGGCAAGTGTATTTTTGCCGGCAAATATCAGTCCGTTTTGCGAAACAAAAGCGACGGCTGCCTTTATTTTTGTCTGTTTTAATGTTTTATCGCTGTTAATGCCGTATTGCTTTGAGAAAGTGTAAGTCGCGATATCCTGCGCTTGCTTAAGGTTATAATAAATCTGCAACAGCCGGGATGTCCGCACGGATAAACCTCCCTATTGATTCATTCAATGCTTTGTGATATAATTTTTCAGCTTTGAGAAAGGAGCTGTCAGTATGGAAAAGTTCATACCAAAAGAAAAGCTCTCAAAGAAAAAGAAAAGAGAGCTGAACGCGGCAAAACGCAATACCTGGGGCGCGTTGAACCCCGTAACGCGAAAGCCGGAAAACCCAAAAGCATATAACAGGAAAAAGGCACAGAACCGGAAAGATGATTTCGCTTCTGTGCCTTTAAATTTTTTGTGTAATATGAGAACTCACGAAAGATTATCGCCCTTTGATATTAACAAATGGTTTAATAGATTCTCTCAGCTTTTTTGCGCACTGACAATTTTTTAAAAACAATCTATATTTTTGTTAAATTTATGATATAATCAAAAATAGTAAAAAAATCCATGGAAACGGAAAGGAAGACTGCAATGAACAGAAAAATCAAAACGGCTCTTTCTCTGTTGCTTTCGGCCGCGATAATCTGTTTGACAGTCCCCGCGGGCTTTGCCTATAACGCGCCGCGCCCGGTTCTGCAATTTGGGTGCGACGGCACATTCACCATCCTTCAGATTTCCGACACGCAGGATACCGACCAGCTTCACATCGGAACTGCGAATCTCATTGAGGCGGCGCTCGACACAGTGAAGCCCGATTTGGTTGTATTCACGGGAGACAATAACGCCGGCTGGTGGCTGACAATGGGCAAGTCAAAGATGAAAGCCGCTATCCACGCCATTGTCGGGCCTGTCGACACGCGCGGCATTCCGTTCGCAGTTGTTTTCGGCAACCACGACGGTGAAAGCATCAAAGCGCTCGTCACCCTTGAGGATCAGATGCGGATGTATATGGAGTACCCAACCTGCCTGGCGGTTGACGACGGCAAGCTGTCCGGCTGCGGCACCTATAACCTGACAGTGAAAAACAGCGCCGGCACCGCGGACGCGCTGAACATTTATATGGTCTATTCGGGCGGCTACAAGCTGCTGAGTCAAGCCCAAGATTTAATAGAGCCCGACCAAATTGAATGGTATAAAACGAAGAGTGAGGAATTAAAAACTGCCAACGGCGGCGAACCCCTGCCGTCGATTCTGTTTCAGCACATCCCCGTTCCGGAGTTTTATTCGGAATTGATGACCGAGGTGCCGCCTGACACCGAAGGGGCGATGAAAGGCAAAGGCTGCGAGGCGGGGAAATACTGGCTGCCCGATCCGGATAAGCACATAGCGGGTTCGCTTGGCGAGCAGCCGTGTGTGGCGGCTGAAAACAGAGGCTTTTACAATGCTTGGGTCGAGCGGGGCGATGTGTTCGCTGCCTTTTTCGGCCATGACCACCATAACGATTATATCGGCAAAACGGATGACGGCATCATTCTCGGCTACTGCAAGGGTGCGGGATTCCATGTGTATGGCAACGGCACGAAACGCGGTGTCCGCTCGTTTACCTTCCATGAAAATGATATCAAGAATTTCGATACGCAGTCCATATTGTATGAGAATATCGTCAGCACCGAAATGCCGGTGATGCCAGTGTATAACTGCATACCATGGCATGAGAATTATAACTTTTTGCTTGACATTGAGATTTTCTTCCGTTCCATTCTTAAACTGCTCGGTATCGTTAGCGGTTAACATCACGCGGGCAGGACGGGTGTTGGCTCAGAAAAAATCACCCTGACAGCAAATGCAACAAACTCATTGGGATCAATATCATGCTCACATTTCCCGAAATCAACGGCATCCGCATTGACGCAACTAACGAAGACATCCTCCGCCTCGGTATTTCCTCGAGGACAGAACAATGAAATACGATGAGCTTCTTCTCTTGACAAAATCTTACAAATAATAAAGCTTTTAAAGGAGCAATAAAATGGACAAAAAATACAGCCTTAACTCATCGAACTGGGTTTTGTACTATTACGACAGCGCAAACGCACAAAGGTATGAGTCCGACGAGCTTGAATCAAATAATATTGACTGCATCGCCGCAACAGTTCCCGGCAATGTTGAGCTTGACCTTGCCGCCGCGGGTCTTTTGCCGAAGGACATTTTCAAGGGGATGTCAACAAAGCTTGCCGAAAAATATGAAACCTATGAGTTCATATATTTTACTGAATTTGATTCACCCGAAGCCGGAGACGGTGAGCGAATTATTCTGCGTTTTAACGGCGTTGACTGCCTTGCCGAATATGAGCTTAACGGAGAAATAATCGGCAGGAGCGAAAACGCATTTATGCCGTTTGAGTTTGATGTGACGGAAGCAGTCAACAAACACGGCAAAAACCGCCTTGCCGTCAGAATTTCAAGCTCGCTTAATTACACCATTTCGCAGAAATACAATCAGTATCTGCTCTACGGCTCACAGGCAACAGGCGGGTGCTTCATTCGCAAGCCTGCGCACTGCTACGGCTGGGATATCTTTCCGCGTCTGCTTACCGCAGGGCTGTGGAAAGATGTGACGCTGCTTGTCAGACCTTCGGTGCGAATTGACGAAATCGCTTACCGCACAAAGGGCTGTGGTGAAAACTGCGAAATTGAGTTCACCGTCAGCGTCACGGCACCGCCCGAATATTTTCTTGAAAACAACAAGCTGCGCATTGTTGTCAACGGCAATTGCGGCAACTCGCAATTTTTTGCCAACCACAGGTTCTGGCGCAAGAATGCCGCGCGCTTCAGCGTCAAGCCGAATGACATAAAGCTCTGGTGGCCGTACGGCTACGGCGAACCGAATCTTTATGACACGGTTTTCGACTTGCATTACGGCGATGAAATCCTCGACAGCAGACAGATTAATGTCGGCGTTCGCAGTGCAAAGCTGATCAGGAGCAAATCGCTTGCAGATGAAAACCCGGAATTTGTCTTTGAAATCAACGGTGTCAAGGTCATGGCAAAGGGCAGCAACTGGGTTCCGCTTGATGCTCTGCACAGCCGTGACGCCGAGCGATATGAGCAGGCAATGGCGCTTGTGAGCGAATGCGGCTGCAACATTCTGCGCGTCTGGGGCGGCGGCGTGTATGAGCAGGAATACTTCTACGATTATTGTGACCGCCACGGCATTATGGTGTGGCAGGATTTTATGATGGCGTGCCAGGTAATTCCGACAGACGAGCGCATGATAAAAAATGTGACTGCTGAGTTCACATGGGCGATAAAAGCACTGCGCAACCATTCAAGCCTTGTTCTCTGGTCGGGCGATAATGAAAACGACGGCGGGCTTTGCTGTGCCGACATTGACCCTGCAAACAATTACATAACACGCACGCTTATTCCGGGCTTGCTTCTTTTGCATGACCCTCACAGAGAATATCTGCCCAGCTCACCGTATATCGACAGCGAAAATTTCCGCCGCCTTCAAAAAGGAATCAACCTCTTGCCGGAGGATCATCTCTGGGGGCCGCGCGATTATTTCAAAGCGGATTTTTACAGGGATTCAAAAGCGTGCTTTGTCAGCGAAACCGGCTACCACGGCTGCCCGTCACCGGCTTCACTAAGAAAAATGATTGACGAGAAAGCGCTCTGGCCGTATGACAACGAGCAATGGACTCTTCATTCCTCGGACTATATGGGCAACAATGGCCGCATAACTATGATGGCAAATCATATGATGCAGCTTTTCGGCGAGATACCCGACAACCTTGAGGATTTTTCGCTCGCCTCGCAGATTTCGCAGGCGGAGGCGTTCAAATACTTCATTGAACGTATACGCACTGCAATCCCACGCAAAGGCGGCATAATATGGTGGAATCTGCTTGACGGTTGGCCGCAGGTTTCGGATGCAGTTGTGGATTATAACTTCGATAAAAAGCTCGCGTTTGACTATATCAAAACTTCTCAGCAGCCGTTCTGCATCATGCTCGGCGAGCTTACAAGCTGGCACTATCCCGTCATCGCCGCAAATGATACGCTTGAAAAGATGTCCGGCAAGCTTGAAATCAGTGACATTGAGAGCGGAGAAACGCTTTACAGCGGTGAGTTCAGCGTTAATGCAAACGAAACCGTGCTTCTCACACGGCTTAGTTTGTACTACTCCGAAAAACGCATTTTGCTTATCCACTGGAACATCGGCGGCAAGGATTATTTCAACCATTATCTCTGCGGTATGCCGCCGTTCTCGTTTGAGCATTATAAAGAGCTTCTCGAAAATATGCCTCTATGTCAATAGAACCGGTACAATTCAGAAAGACAAAAAGCAAAAGCTCCCCGAAACCTGAACTGCCCCAGATTGTGCAGACAGCACAAAAAAGCCCCCTATGGTAGGGTAT
>CAZIMM010000123.1:0-5146 GCA_964540415.1 uncultured Eubacteriales bacterium | reverse complement strand
CGGCATTGCTCACAATTCGAACGGAGTAAATACCATTCACGGCGACCTTAAAGCTCTTGCGTCCGAAAGCTACGAAAAGCTTCGCGGAGAATATCCCCAAATTGCCGGAAAAGGCGTGTTCAGCGATGCTCCGGGAAGCAATTTTCTCTATTCCGGGCTCGCCATGCACATGTTGACTCAACCCGGAAAGGTCGATATTAACAGTTACATTTCGGAATATTCATCTGCAAAATACGGTGAAGGGGCAAGCGAAGCTGAAAAGGCGCTTGATATTCTTGCAAACAACCGCAAGGACGAAGCCGGCAAACGTGAACACGGTTCAATGATATGCACAAGGCCAACCACCAAACCGCTTCACACCTCACCTTTTGACTCCGGGCTTGAACTCGCCGACGACGGCAGTTCACTTTTCAAATGCGCAAATATGCTGCTGAACAGCGGCGGAAGCGGTTATGATTTTGAGCTTGATGTTTGCGATATTCTCCGTCAGGCATTGAGTGACCGCGCTAATGTTCTTTGTAAGAATACTATTGAATCATATCATAAACGCGATGCCGCGGCATTTGAGATCAACAGCAACGCATTTTTGACACTGCTTGAAGACATGGACAGCTTGCTGCGCACAAAGCAAGAGTTTGACCTTGATTACTACCTTGCCGAGGTGAGAAAGAACGGCACCTCCGAGGAGGAAAAGCAAAATTTTGAAATAAATATGCTCAGCATGATTACTATTTTCGGACCAATGCGTGACACCTCGCTTTTCGACTCCTGCTGGCGCGAATGGTCCGGGCTTATTACCACCTATTACGCCATGCGCTGGCGTGCGCTCTTTGAAAGCATGGCAACCTCGTTCAAGAAGCGCAGCAACGTCATTGCTTTTTCGCGCCACCGCTTTGACGGCAGAGACGAGTACCTCGGCTGCGAGTTTTTCAGAGGACTTGCCAAGTTCGAGAAAAACTGGATTGCTGTTTACAAGGAGCGAGACGGCGAGCGTCCGGACACTCTTGAAACTGCAAAAGCATTGATTGAAAAATATATCTGACAAATAGAAATCAAGCCCGGCTGCGGATTTATCTCCGCTACCGGGCTTGATTTATTGTGAATTAGTATTATAAATTAGAATTAAATCATCGGTGTTATTTTAATGTTCATAGAGTATTTTTTCCACGGGTGCATGATGTAAGGTTCACGCAAATGCGCCCAGCCCGGTATATCACCGCCGACGCCGCACTGCATTGCGTCGAGATAAAGCGAAACATAATTGTCGCGCTCAAGCTCATACTGATGCTCCGCTTTGTCAAGCTTTTCAAGCGAGTAATTATGTGCGGAAAAGTCGAAAATCGAGCCGTCAATACCGCTGATTTTTATGCCGGAATTGCAGATATCCTTGAGAATCAGGCAGCGTGTTTCGGTGCGGTTGCCGTTTTCCTGCGGACGCATATATTTGTGCTCCAGCTGGTCAATATCAGCTTTGTGCACAGCAATTTTGCCGCCCGTTTTTCTGTCACAATAGCACTCGTGCGGGCCTCTGCCATACCATTCCGCCTGAGTTATCGCGCTGTTTATTCCCATACGCATTCCGACGCGCAGCATTTGCTTGAACAAACTGCCTGCCGTATGCCTGACTGTCACCTCTCCGTTTGAGCAGAAGGAGTATTCGGTTTTTGCGCCGAAGACAAACGGTGCAAACCATTTTACCGTAACCTTAATCTCTGTGTCGGAAATTTCCTGAACCTTCATTTTACGTGCAATTGTCTGTTTGCTCGTTCTTCTCCATTGATATTTAGGATGCAGGAATTTTAAATAAGGAACAAAGTTCAGGTAGGCACAATCGTTGTCAACAGGTGCTCTAAAGAAATTCGGACGCAGGGCATCCTCCTGCACAATCATTTCAGTTCCGCCGTAACGCAACGAGACAAGCTTGCCGGCGATTATTTCGGCACTCATCAAACCGGAGCTTACGGATGCCTCTTTTCCGTGCCAGATGCAGGAAATCTCACTGTCTCCGAACGGAGACTCCTCCGGCTGCGTTTCCTCTTTAAGAACAAACTGGTCAAAGCTTTGTTCATAGCCGGCCGCCGCCCACGGAGAATTATTCTTTGTCAAAAATCCAATTGTAAGAACGCACTCACCGCCGGGGAGCTGACTGATATCGTAGGGAATTTTTACCTTGACGCTGCTCTGCGCGGGGACATGCAGGCCGTCACAATTTCCGCGGAAAATTTCCTTTCCGTTGTCGGTGATATTCCAGGTAATTGCATAATCATCCAGAGAAGCGAAGAGGTTTTTGTTGAAAATCTCAACAACTCCGTTTTGCAGGTCAACCGCCTTTGCTTCCATCGGAGCATAGACCTTTTTGACCTCAAAATATGACGGATGCGGACGTCTGTCAGCTGAAATAATGCCGTTGGCACAGAAGTAGTAGCTGCTCATTCCCTCGTCGAAATCGCCGCCGTAGAGCCATTTTTCAACGCCGTTTTCGTGAACTCGTATGCTCTGGTCAACATAATCCCAAATGAAGCCGCCGCAAAGATTGTCGTACTTCTCAAACGCATCCATATACTCCTTGAAGTTGCCCAGGCTGTTCTCCATTGCATGAGCATATTCACAGAAAATCACGGGACGCGTTTCATAAGCCTCGGCAGATATCGGCTTGCTGTCCGCCGCCAGTCTGTTGAGTAAGTTTTCAAAAAAGTTGACCTTTATCTCCTGCTTGTTTCCGAGCTTTTCGACGTATTTCTCTGTCGGATACATTCTGCTGATAAAGTCGGATTTGTCAAAATTGAATTCTCCCTCGTAATGAATCAGGCGGGAATCATCCAACTCTAAAATTGCTTTTCTCTCCGCAAGAAAGTTTGAGCCATCCCCCGCCTCATTGCCGAGCGACCAGAAGCAGACGCAAGCGTGGCTTCTGTCCCGCATAACCATTCGCTGTACACGGTCAACAACCGCGCAAGTCCAACGTGGGTCATCCCCGGGTGTGTTCTTCCGGCGCACGCCGTGAGTTTCAATGTCAGCCTCATCCATTACATAAAAACCAAGCTCGTCGCATAAATCGTAAAGCATGGGGTCGTTCGGATAATGACTGGTGCGAATGGCATTTATGTTTGCGCGTTTCATCAAATATAAGTCTGCATAATATTTATCTTTCGGAACTGCCCAACCGTTGTCAGGATCAAAATCGTGCCTGTTTACACCCTTTATCAGACCCTTTTTGCCATTGATATAAAGAACGTTTCCCTTCTTTTCAATGCGCCTGAAGCCGATTTTTATTATTTTTGCTGAAATGATGCTTTTTGAATTTCTCAGCACAACCGCCAAAGAGTAAAGATTCGGCTGCTCCGCAGACCATTGAAGCGCATCAGGTTCAATATGATTGAGTTTGAAAAAGCTTTCGCCGGGCTTGACAAGCAGCTCATTGCTCTCAATCATTCGCGGCTGTTCGCCGGTTCTGAAAAGCAAAACATCGACAAATGCCGTAACCGGAGTGTCCGTGTAGTTGCGCAGGGCAACTTCGATTTCGGCAAGTCCGTTTTTATATTCATCATCTAAAGATGTTTTTGCAAAGATATCCCAGAGGCAGTAGTTTTTCTCGGCGAACAGGTAAACCTCTCTGTATATTCCGGAGAGGAACCACATGTCCTGGTCCTCCAGATATGTGCCGTCGGAATAGCGGTAAACCTCCGCAGTGACCTGGTTTTCGCCCTGCCGAACAAAATCTGTTATATTAAACTCCGCCGGGGTCATGGAGCCCTGAGAATAACCTATTCGCTTGCCGTTGATATACAGAAAGAAAGCAGATTTCACCGCTCCGAAATGAATGAAGATCTGCTTACCCGCGTAATTTTCGGGCAGCACAAATGTCCGCCGGTATATGCCGACCTCATTTTTTGAGTGGCTGACCGTCGGAATTTTTCTTTTTGCCGTTGAAATAGCTTTGGGATAACCTGCACAAAGGTAAACCGGCTTTCCGTATCCCTTGAGCTGCCAGACAGACGGCACGGTGATGTTATTCCACGAGGCATCGTCAAAATTTTCTTCCGAAAAGCCGGACGGCAAGCCGTCTGTGCCCATTTGCCAGTGGAACTTCCATTCCCCGTTGAGAGAGAGCTTATAAGGCGGTTGTTCGCCGTTCACCGCCTGCTTAAAGTTATCATGAGCAAATGCGAGGCAATGAGGTGCCTCCTTGTTTTCTTCGAAAATCTCCGGATTTTCCCAGTACTGCATTTCTGTAACCTTTCTTCGAGACAGTCTTTCAGCCGTTGCTCAACAGAAAAAGCAACGGCCGAAAATCTGCGTTATTGTGTTATTTTACCTTGATTCTGAAAACCTTGACGCTGTGCGGGGCAATGCTTGCGCAAAGGCGGTCACGCACGGTTTCGCAAGTGTCGAGCCAAAGGTCATGCGTAACATATTCATCCGCTTCGGGAAGAGCGGTGAATTCAAGCTCTCTGATGTCCTCCATAGAGACGCTTGCGGTTGTCGAATCGCCGTACTTATTGAAGAAGCATACTGCAACCTCACCGTTTTTGAGGGGCTTTACAAGAATATCAAGCTTCGTGTTCGTGCTTATTCTGCGGCAAGGCACACCCAAAGCATCCTGGTCAATTGCAATCAGCTCACGGTTTGTGACGATTTTATAGGTTTCGTTATCAGTGTCCGGAGTGCCGTCCGCGCGCACAAAATCGCGCACGTCATTGCCGAGGATGAGGGGAGCTGCCATCATACACCAAAGGGTGAAGTGGGCTTTGTTTTCCTCATCGGTAAGCTCACCGTTGCCCACCTCGAGCATATCAGGATCGTTCCAGCCGCCGATTCCGGCATACTTTGCAAGGCGGACGGTTGATTCGTATATGCCGACGATGCTTGCCCAGAAAGGTTTTATATCCATTGTTGTGCGCCAGAGATTGCCCGCCTGTCTGCCCCATTTCCACGGACGGTTGAAGCCCCATTCACAGATTGAATAGACAATCGGTTTTTCGGGCACACCGTTTTGTTCGGCGTATTCCCTGCTCGCTTTTTTCAGCTCAAGTCCCATCCTGGTGTACTGAATTGCCGCGGAATCCATGCGTGAGGTTATGGGATTATAGATTTTCAGCGTGTTCTTTCCCTTTTTGAGCTTGATAAAAAGCTGCTGCCTGCCGTC
>CAZIMM010000122.1:0-5326 GCA_964540415.1 uncultured Eubacteriales bacterium | reverse complement strand
CTGTGAAGCGGAGTGCCTCGGAATTGTCAAAGACAGATTCGAGGAGCTTCATTCCGCTGTTCTGAAAGCGGCAGGCGAGTTTGATGTTGTTCTTGTTTCGGGCGGCTCCTCCGCCGGCGCAAGGGATATGACCGTTGATGTTATTTCCCGCTCAGGCGAGGTCTTTGCTCACGGAATCGCCATGAAGCCGGGCAAGCCGACAATTATCGGAAAAATCGGCAAAGCCGCCGTATTCGGTCTTCCCGGACATCCCGCGGCCGCATTCTTTGTCACTCTGGAACTGGTAAGGCCTCTGCTCAACGCTCTGAGCCTGAATAATTATACTGAAACAATCAGGGAATGCAGGCTTAAATCCAATGTTTCATCCAACCACGGCAGAGAGGAATTTCTGTGTGTGAAAATAGAAAACGGCTTTGCCGTGCCGGTTTACAGCAAATCCGGCATTGTTTCAATGCTTGCAAAATCTGACGGCTATATCAGAATTGACAGAAATCTTGAAGGGCTGAAGGCGGGCGACACCGTGGAGGTTCATTTGTTTTGAGGTGCTGAAATGAAGCATAATTATCTGAGCAACACACCGCTTGACGAAGCAGCGGAAAAGTATTTTTCGCTTATCAGGTCACACGGCTTTTGCAGTGCGAGCGAGAAAGTACGTGCCGGCAAATCACACGGACGCATTCTCTCAGAGGCAGTATATGCCAAAATCTGTTCGCCGCATTACAACGCAAGCGCAATGGACGGAATTGCCGTGCTTGCCTCGGACACTTTCGGCGCGGCGGAGCAAAGTCCGCTGACGCTTGCAGCCGACAAGTTTGTGGAGGTGGACACGGGCGACGCACTTCCCGACGGCAAGAATGCTGTTGTTATGGTTGAAGATGTCAGTGAAAACGCCGACGGAAGTGTCACGCTGATTTCTCCCGTTCATCCGTGGCAGAATGTTCGTCAGGTCGGTGAAGACATATGCATGGGTGATATGATTGCTTATTCGGGAACAAAGGTCACTCCGTCGCTCTGCGGCGCGTTTCTTGCAGGAGGCATCGGAAGCGTTACGGTTGTCAAAAAACCGGTTTTCGGCATTATTCCCACAGGTGATGAGGTTGTTGCGCCGAAAGAAACCCCCCAAAAGGGTGAAATCATCGAATTCAACTCTTCCATCTTTTCATCAATGCTCAGCGAGTGGAACGCCGAAAGCGTTGTTTACGGCATCGTTCCCGACAAAAAAAAGCTGCTTACACAAGCTGTTGAGAAAGCTGCTTCCGAATGTGACGCAGTGCTGGTTCTTGCAGGTTCTTCCGCAGGGCGTGACGACTACACTTATGATATAATTTCTTCTTTGGGTGAGGTCTGCGTTCACGGAATCGCAGTCAAGCCGGGAAAGCCCGCCATTCTCGGAATTATAGGTGACAAACCCGTTGTCGGACTTCCGGGTTATCCGGTTTCCGCAATCGTAATTATGGAGGAAATCGTCAAAAAAATTGTTGATATATATTACGGCAAAAAGCAGACTGAGGAAAACACCGTCACCGCAGTGCTCGGCAAGCGTGTTGTCTCTTCACTCAAATATAAAGAATATGTGCGGGTCACGCTCGGCAATGTCGGGGGAACGCTGACCGCTGTGCCTCTGCCCAGAGGCGCGGGTGTTGTTACGAGCTTTACAAAGGCGTCGGGCATTCTGGAAATTGACCAGAACAGTGAGGGCATTGAAGCGGGTGAAATAGTCACCGTAAGGCTGTTAAAGGAAAAAAAAGAAATTGAGAATTCTCTGATTATCACCGGCAGTCACGACCCGATAATTGACGAGATTGCCGACATGCTCAGAAAAAATGACAACTCCGTCGGCATTGTTTCGTCACACGTCGGCAGTATGGGCGCAATTGCGGCAATCAAGGCGGGGCAGGCTCACATGGGTGCAATCCATCTGCTTGATGAAGAAAGCGCGACATATAACATTCCTTATATAAAAAAGCATTTCCCCGACGGCGGGGTTGTTTTGAAGAGGGGCGTAAACCGTATTCAGGGGCTGATGGTTCAAAAGGGCAATCCCAAAAATATCAGCAGCTTCAAAGATATTGCAGGCTGCCGTTATGTCAACCGTCAGCGCGGCTCCGGCACAAGAATCCTCTGCGATTTTCTTGTGAAAAAGTTCAATCTTGACGCAGGCGAAATTTCAGGATATAACAACGAGGAATTCACGCATACTGCGGTTGCTGCATTGATAAATGCCGGCAATGCGGATGCCGGGCTCGGAATTTACTCCGCCGCAAAAATGTATGACCTCGATTTTATCCCTATCTGCAACGAGGAATATGACTTTCTGATTAATGAAGAATATTATAACTCCCCGCAGGTTCAAGCGTTTTTATCGGTGCTGGACAGCGAGGACTTCTATATCCGCCTGCAGGAGCTCGGCGGATACAGCAAAGGATGATGAAAGTGGACTTTACACATCTGAACAATAACGGCGAAGCAATAATGGTTGATGTCGGGGAAAAGGCGATGACGCGCCGCACCGCGAAGGCATATGCAAAAATAAAAATGCAGCCGGAAACGCTGCAAAAGCTGCTCAATTCTGAACTGAGAAAGGGCGACGGCCTTGCTGCGGCAAGAATCGCGGGAATTATGGCGGCAAAAAAAACAAGCGAGCTCATTCCGCTGTGCCATATCATTCCGATTGAAAGCATCGGCATAAGCTTTGAAAACAACGGAGTTGACGAGCTTTACATTTATTCGGACGCAGTCTGCACCTACAAAACCGGAATTGAAATGGAAGCGCTGACAGCCGTCAGCATTGCGGCACTGACAATTTATGATATGTGTAAGGCGATTGACCGGAGAATGACCGTAGAAGAAATTAAGCTGCTTCAAAAGACAGGCGGAAAGAGCGACTTTCACAATGATTGACAGATACGGCAGAAAAATTGATTATCTTCGTGTGTCGGTAACTCAGCGCTGTAACCTGAAATGTGTTTACTGCGGTGCTGAATCTCCCGACCTTAACGAGCTTACGCCTGACGAAATATTCAAAATAGTCAGTGCCTTTGCACGGTGCGGAATCACGAAGGTACGGCTTACTGGCGGTGAACCGCTTATGAGAAACGATATCGCGGAAATTGCGGCAAAAATCAGCGGTATACCGGGAATTCAAAAAATTGTTCTCACCACCAACGGAGTTAAGCTGTCGGAAAATGCCGAACGTTTAAAGGAAGCCGGCGTATCCGCCGTGAACATAAGCCTTGATTCGCTTGACAGGGAGAATTACAAAAAAATCACGGGCATTGATTGCCTTGACAAGGTGATGAAGGGAATGGAAGCTGCCGAGAAGGCCGGGCTTAAGGTGCGCGTGAATTCGGTGCTTTTGCGCGGACAAAACGACAGCGAGGCGGAAGCGCTGTTAAACCTTGCACGACGGCGGAAAATTGATGTGCGCTTTATTGAGCTAATGCCATTTTCGGGTGCAGGCAAAAACGAAAAGCTGATTGTAACAGGCGACGAGCTGATTCAAAAGTTTGATTTTCTTCACCCGGTTGAAACAAAAAAAGATTTTGAAAAAAGCGTGGCAAGATATTATGAAGCAGACGGCTTTTTGGGAAAAATCGGTTTTATAACGCCTATCAGTGAAAACTTCTGCGACAGCTGCAACAGAATACGCCTTTTGTCAAACGGAAGTGTCCGTCCCTGCCTCGGATATGACACAAGCTACGATTTGATGCAATACATTAACGATGAGGAAAAGCTGACCGAGGCAATCAAAGACATTGTTTCGTCAAAGCCCAAGGGACACAAATTTTCATGCGGCTACGGCAATTCACATGCAATGAACAAAATAGGAGGATGAATATGGAAGGCACTGTTCTTTCAATTAACATAAGCGAAAAAAAAGGAACTCCCAAGACTTCGGTGAATCCGGGAGTAATGATAAAGGATTTCGGCTTTGTGGGCGACGCACACGCGGGCAAATGGCACAGACAGGTGAGCCTGCTTGCAAAGGAAAGCATAGAAAAGGCTCAGGGCATGCGCACAGACGGACTGTGTCACGGTGTCTTTGCCGAAAACATCACAACGCAGGGGATTGAAATTCACACACTGCCTGTCGGCACGCACCTTTCGGTCGGTGAATGTGAAATTGAAATTACGCAAATCGGCAAGGAGTGCCATGACGGCTGTGCAATCCGTCAGCTTGTCGGCCAATGCATCATGCCTAAAGAGGGAGTATTTGCGCAGGTGATCAAAGGCGGCAAAGTCTTTGAGGGAGACAAAATAATTGTTTTGGAGCAGGGCAAATAACTGTTCAGTGCCGGCACAGTGTTAATTGGTGACAATCTAATGCTTTCTGCTAATAAAATAAATCTAAAAACATTTTAAAAGCATATCGAAAAAATAACCAAAAATTAAAGCGGAAAAATCGGACGGCTGAAAATGCCGTCCTTTTCTTATGAATATGAAAAAAGGGGATAATATAATATTAAACGGAAAGACTCAGTATGCTTGCATAAAACATTGTGATTGAGTCACTGAACAATACTTCGGCGGATGATATAATCCAATCAAACGAAAGAGAGGTAGATGAAGATGAAGCCAAAGGTCAAACTGAACGAAGACAAGGAACTTGTTGCGAAAATCAGAGAAGGACTTAAAGCCAAGGACGGATATTGCCCATGCCGAATCCCAAAAACCGAAGAATATAAATGCATGTGTAAAGAATTCAGAGAACAGATTGCAGACCCCGATTTTGAGGGATACTGTCACTGCATGCTCTATTACAAAGAAAAGAATGAGAGGTAAAAAAATATGTCAGTTATTAAAGTAAACAAAGAAAATTTCAACTCAGTCAAAGTCAGCGAAAAAACAGTGCTCCTTGATTTCTATGCCGACTGGTGCGGCCCCTGCCAAATGGTGTCCCCGCTTGTTGACGAAATAGCAGAAGAAAACTCCGGCGTGCTTGTCGGCAAAGTCAATGTGGACAAAGAGCCGGAGCTGGCGCAGGCGTTCGGTGTGGTCAGCATCCCCACGCTTGTTGTGATGAAGAGCGGAAAGGTTGCCAATCAGGCAGTCGGTGCGCGGCCGAAGGAGCAAATCCTTGCCATGTTAAAGTGAAAGCAAACGCAACCGGTTTTTGTCAAGCACCTTTACTCCGCCCCGTGAGGACTCTACGATTCCCTCAGACGAAAAATATTTGAGCATTCTTGACACAACCTCACGCGCCGAACCCATATATTTCGCAATCTGCTCGTGAGTGAGCTTTATTGTATCATCGCCGTTCTTGGCAATTTCGTCAAGCAGAAAGATGGCAAGGATCGCCTGCAGGATGCTCTGAAGGAGATGGTTG
>CAZIMM010000121.1:0-5418 GCA_964540415.1 uncultured Eubacteriales bacterium | reverse complement strand
TTTCCGATATACTCGCCGCCGCTTACCATATCCTGCCAGACGAGCATTCCGAGCCTGTCGCAATGATAATACCAGCGCAGCGGCTCAACCTTGATGTGTTTTCTGAGCATATTGAAACCGAGGCGCTTCATGGTGAGGATATCGTACTCCATAGCCTCATCTGTCGGAGGAGTCAGAATGCCGTCACTCCAATAGCCCTGGTCAAGCAAACCGCGTTGAAAATACGGCTCGTTGTTCAGACAAAGTCTCGGAAATCCGTTAGAGTCTTTTTCAATGCTAAATTTTCTCATGCCAAAATAGCTTTTCACCTCGTCGCAGAGCTTGCCGCCCCGATAAAGAGAAAACTCGATGTCATACAGAAACGGATCTTCAGGACTCCAAAGCCTTGGGGAGGCTATTTCAAGCGCACCGCTGCCGGAAAACTCGCTGAGGGCAACGCTTTCACCGTGTGCAAACGCCTCAGCGCGCACAGTACAGCCGCCGACAGAGGTGCACACTTCAATGCCGAGCCTACACGTGTCAATGTCAGGAGTAAATTTAATTCCGGTGATGAATGTCTCGTCAACTATTTCAAGCCACACTGTCTGCCAGATGCCGGAGGTTGCGGTGTACCAGAAGCCGTGGCTTTCCTTTGACTGCTTGCCGCGCTGCTGCCAGCCGTCATCCGTCGGGTCGTAAACGCATACGGACAGCTCATTTTCACCGTCCCTGAGCAATTCGGTAATATCCAGAGAAAACGGGCAGTAGCCTCCGGTGTGATCGCCGGCAAAAGAGCCGTTGACATACACCTCGCACTTCCAATCAACAGCGCCGAAGTTGAGCATAACGCGCTTGCCGTCGTGCTCCTCTATAACTGTAAAACTGCGACGATACCACAGTCTTTCTTCTGCTTTTAGTGCCCTTCCCACTCCGGACAGCAGGCTTTCAACCGCAAAAGGCACTAAAATTTGACCCTGAGCATCTCCGAAAAACGCAACCTGCCGAGAAACAATTGCATAGTCCCAAAGTCCGTTCAGGCTTTGAAAACTTCCTCTCGCAAGCTGGGGACGCGGATACTCGGGGAGCGGATTTTCTCTGCTGACACTGTCTGTCCACCTGGTTTTCAGTTCTGTCACTTTTATCATTCCTCACAAATAATTATCTTGTTTGGGGTACAGTTTGTTTTTTTATCGCCGCAAGCCTTATCAGCTGAGCGTCCGCGGCGTTCACGATTCCGTTTCCGTCGGCATCCGCGGCAAAAACGGCACTGGGACCTATATCGGCTTCCGTGAGCATTTCGTTAACAATCAAATTGACATAAAATGCATCCATGCCGTCAATTTTGCCGTTGCTGTCAATGTCACCGACTATGACAACATACAATTCATCAACCGCATTGAAGTTGTCGTCATAAAGCTGAATTGAACAGCCGGTGCACAGCACATCCGAATCGTCAATTTCATAGCCCTCAAGTCCGTTGACAGCCATTGAACCGTTTGTAAACTGTGCCTTCAGCTCTCCTGCGGTGAGCATGTTTTCCGGGTCAAATCCGATAATAAATCCGCCCGTTCTGATTATCTGCAAGCCGGAGGTCGGAATAAGGGTCAGCCGTCTTTCAAGCGTCATCAGAGCGTGAACATTCAGATTCTGCGTGACAGCAGAAGTGTCAGTATCCCAGCCGAGGAAGGTGTACTCGCCTACCACAGGGTCGGTCAGCGGATAAGCGCTGCCGCCGTTGAAAGTGCCGCTTCTCCAAAAGACCGCTGAGTCTGCGTAAAAAATGACTCGCAGAGTGACCGCGCTTTGCGGGCTCTGAGCAAGTTCGGGGCAGTCCGTTCCCCTTGCCCAGTCTGAGTATTCGCCGTTTTGGTTGAGAACATAGGCGGCATAACCGCTTGCAACCTCATTGAGAGCAATCTGCTCGCCGAAAACCGTTTCTGTTTGCGCAGCTGCGGAATAAACATAACAACTGCGCTCCGGCTCGTTATCAGAAGAGGCACACAGTGCACCGGCAGTGGACACGCCGGTTGTTGTGCCGTAATTCAGGCAGGAAATAACGCTGCCCATATCTGACCCGCAGATTCCGCCGGCAAAATCGTCCGCAGAAACCGAACCGCTTGAAATGCAGAATTCGAGCGTGCCGTAGTTGCTTCCCGCAATGCCTCCGACGGAATCCGAAGTAAGGCTGGTATCTCCGAACAGAGCACCGTTCCCGGTGACAGAGGAGAAATTGCGGCAATCCGACACAGTCATATCACTCTGACCGACAATGCCGCCGCAGAACGAAATGCCTGTGACTGAGGCATGATTTTCGCAGGAAGTGATTACGCCGTAATTATATCCGACAACTCCTCCGACATAGTCGCTTCCGGCTATGCTGCCTTGCACAGAGCAGTTTGTGACCTCCGTACCGTCCGACAAAGCGATGATTCCGGCAACGTTCTGCCTGCCGACAACAGTGCAGTCAACCGTCAGAGCAGTGACCTCTGCCGACACAGTATAGCCGAACATCGCAATATAATCACTGTTAGGCAAATTGATTTTCAGACCGGAAACAGTTTTTTCATTGCCGTTAAAGTTCCCGGTAAACGGTGCGGAAAGAGAGCCGATTACAATAAAGTTATTGTCAGCGGAGGACCTTGTCAGAGAAATGTTATCTGCAAGAATATAATGCGCGCCGCCGTAGCTTGAATTGTCAATTGTGTTAATCAGCAGTGAACACAGCCTGAGCTCCGCCTCGTTTCCGATAACATACGGGCTTGCGGCAGTGCCCGCTCCTGAAAGGCCGAACGAAACTGTTGCAGGAAGTCCGGCTTCCGCAAACACCGGAGCGTTTTCACCCTGCGCCCAGGTTGCGGAAGAATCGAAGGTGTTCATAACATAGGAAAGATAACCGCTGAAATAAAAATCATATGAGCGAGCGACGCCAATCGGTGAAGTCGCGCACAAATCCGAGCAATAGTAGAGGTTTGCAGCAGTGTCTCCCGACGACGTTCCGAGCACTGCTCCGGCGTTCTGAGTTGAGTTCACTTCGCCGAATGCATGGCAGGAGTTAAAGCTGCTTGCAGTGCTGACACCTGCAAGGCCGCCTGCAGCAGTGCTTCCGGCAACAGCGGAGTTATTGTAGGCATAGGTCAGCGTGACATGCAGTATTTCGCCGAACAGTCCTCCGGCACTGCCCTGCCCGGTGATGACACCGACATTGTAAATTCTGAGACACGCGGCATCGGATGAAATTCCGGCTATACCGCCGCATTTGTCACCGCCCGAGACAGGCGCATTGTTTGAAGCTGTTTCAAAGCCTCCGCCCTGACTGCTTCCCGCAATTCCCCCGGTATAATCGGTGCCGATGATTTCACCGTAATTTTTTACTGTGTTGAATGAAATTGTGTCCGCAAGTCCGACGATGCCGCCGGTGTATGTTCCACCCTCAACAGCGCCGTGATTTTCGACGGTTGTGAATGTTCCGCTGTCGGCAAAGCCCGCCGCACCGCCCGTGTAGGACGTGCCGGAAACCTCTCCGGAATTATCAGAAGATGCAAACGCAATTGAAACATCGGCACTGCCTGCGATGCCTCCCGTGTAATCCGAGCCCGTAACACTGCCCGAGTTTGAACAGCCGGACACCGTAAACGCGCTGCTGCGGCCGACAATACCGCCCGTGTAATCAGAGCCGCCCACCGCAGCGGTGTTGGTGCAATCCGTAAAATCAAATCCTCCGCCCGAAAACACCGTTTCCGATGTGCCGGTTGTGCGGTTTTCCGTTATAGTAATCGCTGTTCCCCGCCCGGCAATGCCGCCGGTGCAGTTGCCGCCGGAAACAGAGGCAGTGTTTGAACAAGACGAAACATCGCCCGAGGTTATTCCGACAATCCCCGCGGTGAATTCACCGCCCGTGACAGTGCCGGAGTTTTCACAACCGGAGACGGCTGCTCCGCCGTCATACACGGTTACAACAACAACCTCGGTTTCGCCCAGACCGTTTTCTACCTCGCTGACAGTCGATGTGATAACCGCGTTCATTCCGACAACGCCGCCCGTTGCATAAACTCCGTTCACCGTGCCGCTGTTTGAGCAGTCGGCAACAGTGCCGCTTGCAACTCCCGCAACCCCGCCCGCAAAACGGCCGGGCAGACTCTCTGCGGAGTAGGAGTTAACCGCTCCGGAATTTGTACAGCCTGAAAGACTCCCGTCACTTAATCCTGCAATGCCGCCAACAAAGGTGATGCCGGAAACATATGTGTTCTGCGCGACACAATCGGAAACAGAGCCGTGATTGACTCCGGCAACCGTTCCGAGGTTCTGATAGCCCTCAATGCGCGAATCGCACACTGTCAGCCCGGTTATCACCGCGTCCTCACCGACTGTTCCGAAAAGCCCAAGCTCAAGCGCCGTGCCGGAGCTTAGCTCACGGTTAATATATATTCCGGAAATGCTGTGTGACGCGCCGTCAAAGCTGCCGTTGAAAAAATGCTCATATGCTCCCTCGGAATCATAAACCGTAACTCCTGCAGGAGCCCACTCGGCTGCGTTCGAAGTGAAAACGGGCACACCGCTTTCAAGAGAATAGTTACCCTGATTCAGATTTATATCGTTCATCAGACGGGCATTGATTTCCGTGTTACCGAAATTCACCTCGTCCCTGAACCATTCAAGCTCACCGGGTGTGCGGATCATACAGTAGCCATCCTCGGTGAGCGGTGTGGTGTAGCGCGCATAAACCGTGGTTTCCTCATAAATCTGCGTGGCGAAATCAAAAGGTGCGTCACTTACGGCATACCATCCCGCAAAGCTCATTCCTTCAACCACCGGTGCCGTTTCCGGTTGTGTTGCACAATAGGCGTGCCCGACATTCTGCGTTGAAATCACCGTGCCGTCGAGCATGCTGAAGTGTACGGGATATGTTTTTCTGATGAGTCCTTCAATTGTGACATTCACATCGTGCGTGACATTCTCAATATAGTAAAGCACACCGTAACGCGGAATGATCGGCACACCGTCCGCCTTAACGGTTATCACCGATTGCTTATAAATCTCCGACAGCACCACGGAAAACGCATATGTTCCTCCGTGCTCCGTGGGGTTATAGTACCCTATGACAGTGTTTATTGTGAATGCCTCAACATTGTCCGGAAGATTAATTTCGTATTTGTTTCGTTCAACACCCTCGATGGTTATCGTCTGATGCTCAAGCACACCGTAGATGATGTATGAGCCGTAATAATTTATCAGCCTGACTCCGTTTGCCCTGACAATAAGGTCAGATTCGTTGTATTCCTGTTGCAGATTGATTACGAAATAGTAGTCCTGCTCATAGTAGGCGTAATAAACACCGCTCGTCGGAGATATGGTGTATTCCGCCGCCTGGGGGAAAGTAATGTAGAATTTTGTCACCTGTGCTCCGCCGCTGTAATATCTGTATTCGCTCCAGCCGGAGGG
>CAZIMM010000120.1:0-5512 GCA_964540415.1 uncultured Eubacteriales bacterium | reverse complement strand
CCCCGTCGAGCACCGCAACATCAAGGCAGGAATTCACATCGGGCTCAACCACAAGCTCACCGTCCGTATATATTCTGTTCTCAAGAGGAGTCGGCTCGACAGTGCCCGGGAAAAGCACCGAAGAGATTATGGCTGCAAAAGCGAGAAATGCGGCTGCGATTTGACGGATTCTGTCAAGCATATGCTTACCCTCTTTCGTAACATCTTTTCCGAAACAAACTGTAGCATATTTTGCCTGAAACGTCAACAAGGAGAAATGTTGTTTTCCTTCGGTATCAAGTCCAAAACAACGCAATGATTATTCAGCGGATTTCTTCTGATATTCACGCGGGGAAACACCGACAGCACGGCTGAACATTCTGGAAAAATTGCAGTAATCATTATATCCGCACATTGCCGCAATCTGCGAAAGCGAGTAACCGCCGCCTTCAATAAACCTTCGGGCTGCGCGCAGACGGAACCCGCAAATGTATTCCTGCGGCGACACGCCGATTTGTTTTTTGAACGCCTTGCAAAGAACCGTTCTGTCAACATGGAGCATTGCGGCAATTTCTGCAACGGAGATATCGTTCATATATTCGTTCTCGATGAACGCCTTTGCCTTTTGTGAGAGGTTTATGTTTTCCACGTCGCTTTTTTCGGACGCCATAAGAGAAAACAGCTCCCAGCATTTGCTGCACAAAAATGCCCCAAGCCTCGGGTCTTTTGCCGAGTGATTCATAATCGGCAAAAATACATTTTTATAGCACTCGGCATCAATAACATCGCAGTCTTTTATCGGTTCTGGCAGTGGCAGAGAGGTGCGGAAGCCAAGCCAGATGTAAGTCCACGGCTCAAGACTGTCCGACCGGTAGTAGGCAATTTCGCCGCTGCGTATGATGAAGCACTGCCCTGCCGTTATGCTGAATTCGGTTTCGCCCTTACGCATAATGCCGCAGCCCGACACCACATAGTGCAAAATATGGTAATCCCGTGCCGAGGGTCCGTAATGAAAATCCGGCCGGCAGTTTTGATAGCCGCTGTCAACCGGGTTTATGTCCTTATAATTTGAACACGGAAACAGAAAAACCTTTTTGTTTTGCATCATTCTGCCGCCTTTCATTTGAGCTCTTGTCACATTATAACAAGTTTTTGCCACATAATGCAATAGACATTACGCTGAAAATGGTATAAAATTAATAATGCGAATTGCACAAAAATTTTACTGCATTTGAAAATTTTTCATGAATAACAGAAACAAGCCGTCAGAGCAGCATTCTTCCGTTCGGGCTGTTTTCTTATCCGGACAACCGGGGCAATGCTGTTCCGGACATATCTTTGAACAAATACACACCGGAGGGGGAAGACGATGCTGTATAAAGACGGAATCCGCGATGACACCGCCGCCCTGCAGGCAGAGCTTGACAAGTGCGGGACGGTGCAGCTCGGCGCAGGCACATATCTTGTCACAAAGCCGCTGATTATCCACAGCAACACAAATCTTGTGCTTGATGCAAATGCGGTTATGCGCCTGGCAGACGGAGCGAACTGCGCGATTATCGAAAACGATGCGCTGCCGTTGCGCGGGGAGGAATTCAACACAAACATTTCCGTCAGCGGCGGAATATGGGACGGCAACAACCTGAACCAGCAGCGCCGCAGCCGTGAATCCCGCTTTGAGCTGACACAGTTTGAGGACGACTATTACTACGGAATTTTCATGCGCTTTGTCGGCGTTAATAATTTCCGTCTGTCCTCGCTCACTGTCAAAGACCCCGAGAGCTATGCGGCACTCATCTGCGCTGTTGAGAACTTCACGGTGGAAAACATTGTGTTTGATTATAACCTCAAGAGAACAAATATGGACGGAATACACGTTCAGGGGCCGGCAAGAAACGGTGTTATCCGTGACATCAAAGGAGCAACGAACGACGACCTTCTTGCGCTAAACTGCGATGATGTTTATGCATGTGAAATAACACGCGGCAACATTGAAAACATACTTGTTGACGGGCTTTTTTCGTGCGGCGGCTACACGGCGCTGCGTCTGCTCTCCTGCGGCAGCGAAATGAAAAATATTTCTGTCCGCAATATTTTCGGCACATACAGCTACTACGGCGTGTCGTTTACTCATCACAAAATTCATCCGGGCGAAAGAAGCTGGTTTGACAATATTTCTATCGACGGTGTGTTTGCATCAAAGTCTGAGGGCGACACCTCAGACCGCCCGATAATCTGGTTTGAGGAGGGTGTGCGTGCCGGCAGCGTGAGCATAAAGAATGTGTTCCGCACACAAGCAGAGCCGACAGATGCTCCCACCCTGCGGTTGACCGGAGATGTGAGGGTGAATCTGCTTGTTCTCACCAATATCAGTGAAAGTATTGCCGGGCGCGAGAGCTTTATTGAGCTTGACCGTTCGTGTGCGGATAATTTGAGTATCAGGGAGGTTAACGGCAATGAGTGAAGCTACAGGCGAGCATGAAAAAGTGTCAGAAGGCAAGCTGCTGTATGACCCGCTGTTTGCCAAAAAGCCGGATACCGTGCTTCACGATGACCCGGAAAAGGGGCTTTGGGGCAAAACAATTGTGAAGAAATCTGCATTCATCATCGGGCTTGCGGTGTTTGTTTCTCTTTCGCTTTTCTTCAGCTTTAATTCCGTATCAAAAGAAAAATACAAATTTGTGGAAAACGGCGGCGGCTGGCTGTTTTCAAGCTACAGCGGCTCAGACTCCGACCTGGTTCTGAAAATTGATTATGTCATTGATGAAACCGGGTTAAAAGACAGCACAAAGCCCGTCAACGAGGTGCGCCGCTTTGCTGTGTGCTGCAACGAATATCTTGAGTATATTTACATAAGCGACACCGTCGAAACCATTGACCCGACCTCATTTTATTACTGCACGGCGCTCAGGGCGATAATCGTTGACCCCGGCAATAAAAACTATGCTTCAATTGACGGTGTGCTTTACAAAACCGAAAACGGCGTACCGACCGAAATTATGCTTTACCCGATGCAGAACGGTTATTACCGCTGTGCGCTTGCAGCGGGCTGCAATGCGCCGGAAGGCTCGGATGACATCCTCAGATTTATGAAAGACGTTAACGACAATTCCGAAGAAATTGCACAGCTGTACAAAACCGCCGGAGTTAATTACGAAATAAAGGATACGGCAACAAAAATCGGTCAGCTCTGCTTCAGCAGCTGTAAAGAAATTGAAAGCATCAAAATCCCAGATTCCGTCACCGAAATCGAAACTCTTGCATTTTTCAAGTGCGGCGCGCTCAAAAGCATACATCTGCCGGACGGGCTGAAAAAAATCGGCTCGGACGCATTCAGCAGCTGCACCGGCATATCATATATTTTCATTCCCTCAAGTGTTACGGAAATCGGGCATCACGCCTTCAACAACTGCACCTCCGCAGCCTGCGTTTACATGGGCGCTCCGGATGACACAGGCATAAGCCTCGGCTCACAGTGGGCGCCGCAGACGAGAAAGGTGTTCATGACAAGCGTGGAAATACTCTACGGCCGGACAAGGGAGGAAAGCTGATATGTCAAAATTCAGTGAGATAAAAACCGATCTTAAGACGCACTGGAAGCAGCCCGACACTGCAAAGGGCAAATATGTCTCCTGGCGTGAGCATCTGGACATCTTTATGGGCGTGTGCATGAACTACGCGGCTCAGTCCCCTCTCGGCTACATAGGCTTCGGTGCGAGCTGTTTCCTGATTATGTACCACTACAAGCTGCCGTACATTGCCTTCTCCGTTATCGGACTGATAGGCATACCTCTGTCTTATCTCTGGAACATTTTTGCCTGGATTATTGCCGACAATCTCGGCTTTTTGCCCCGGAAAACCGAAAAGAAGTTCTACACTGTTTATGCCGCAGCCGCTGTAATCGGTCTGCTGCTTTTGCTGACGGATGTGTCATCCCTCATGAATCAAAGCGGCTGGCTCGTAACAAAATTAAACAGCATTGAGGGCATAAGCGCAAGGAGCTTTTTCAAGATTTTCGGCGTGCAGCAGCTTGTCACGGGCATAGGCGGCATAAGGTCGATTTTTTATCGCAAAAAGCTCGTTCCCAAATACGGAAGATTCAAGTATTCCCTTTACAGTGATGTTTTTCAAAAGTGCATCATGGTGATTCTCATCGGCTGGCTTCCGATTTACAACATTCAGAATGTTGATGAAAGAGTGTGGCTGGCATATCTGCTGTTCTCGGTTTACGGTATGTATGACTTCAGCAACAAGGTTGAGGAATGCACAACGCTGATCAGCCCGAACTGGCACGAGCGGCTCTGGGTGCGCTCATACACGGTGAAAATCAGCCACCTGTTAAACTCCGCATTTGTTGCGATTATTCCTCTGCTCGGCAAGTTTGACGACATCAACTTTTACCGTTATGTTATCCCCGGTGTCTTCATCTTCTGTGCAGCGCTCACAATGGTTTTTGCAGGCAAAGTGCAGGAACGCATTCCGCAGCCGCCGATTGAAAAAAAGCAGACAATTCCGTTTTGGTACGGAGTGTTTCAGGTTTTCCGCAACAAGTATCACTGGCTGAACACACTGTCCGGCGTGATTGACTCGCTGGGCAACGGTATGCTTAACATTGCAACTGTTATTTATCTTTACACAATGCGGCTCAGCGGACTTGAATACAGTCTGCTGGGGCTTCTGTGGTCGTTCAGAACGACAATTCCCACTTTTTTTGCCCCGCATTTTATGAACAAATATTCCTATAAACAGCTTCGCATATTCAAACAATTCATAGAAATCGGTAACTGCGTTTTTTGCCTTACGGCGCTTACGCTTCTCAAGGATAATGTCATTATCTGCGGACTTACACTGTTCTTTTCACAGTTCTTCAGGGGCTTCTTCGCACAGATAACCGATGTTGCGCAGAGCGATATGAACACAAGGCTCGGGGACTATCAGATGTATCTTTCAGGTGAGCGTATTTCCGGGCTCACAGGCGTGTTCAGCTGGATAAGCTCGCCAATTACGACTGTTGTCGGTCTGATTATTCCCATGCTTCTGCTAAAAAACGGCTTCAACACAAACTGGGATGTTCTGCTGCTTGACTCCGCTCGCTTCAACATCCTTGCAATTCCGATAATCATTGACCTTGTCGGCCATATTCTTATAATCTTCCCGTATCTGTTCTGGGACTACAATACCGAAAACCAGAACTATGTTATGAGTGTGCTCAAGCAGCGCGCCGCGCTTGCAGAGGAGGGCTACTTCCCTGCGACATATGAGGGCGGGCTTAACTTTGAGCAGCCGGAGCTCCACGGCACAATGCCAAAGGATTTATGCGACTTCACGGAAGGGAAGGAAAAGCACAGCGAAAAAGAGCTGCGTGAAGCAGTTAAAAAATAAAAGCGGCCGGAATCCCTTCGGGTCTGTAAAAGTTTCAGCCCTCGCCTTATCCCGGCGGGGGTTTTTTGTTTTGTTCGACAAATTAATGTTGCCGACATGTAGGTTTGTCAATGATGTGTTACAAAATCAGAAAACTTCGCCGTTGAGCTTG
>CAZIMM010000119.1:0-5538 GCA_964540415.1 uncultured Eubacteriales bacterium | reverse complement strand
ACTCCCGGATTTCAAACAATCTCACGTTGTCCAATCTCAGGGGAGCACTTCACCCTTAACTATACTAATACATACGAGTTCTTTAACCCCAAAACTAAAGTATTTCACATACACGGAAATGTTAATGATAAGATTGTTCTCGGAATAAACTCAGATAAGTACGATGCGAAAGGAACAGTGGATACATCATTCATTGAATTCAAAAAGTATTATCAACGTACCCTCTATAATACAGATGTTTCTTACTTGCGCTGGATTAGAGATCTTCTCGATGTAGGAAAAGATTCCAGCTATATCAATTTGCTTGTTATGGGGCATTCCCTTGATGTTACAGATGAAGATATTATTGTTGATTTGTTCGGATTAGCATCTAAGATCACCATCCTTTTTCATAACGATTCTGCTAAATCAAAATATATCCGAAATTTGATAAAAATATTCGGGAAAGAAAAATTTGATCAGATTCGAGATGAACAGCATCTGGAATTTTTACCGCTAAACATGGATTTTTCTGAGTTTTTAGAGAACAGAGCAGAAAATTCCGCAATGTTATATTAACCCTAAGTAGAAAATCTTTTGTAGATTGCAACACAATATCCTGTTTAATTCATGAAATACACTCCCTCATTTAATTTTTCTGAAAATAAGCTGTTAAATTAACATAACCAAATTCCTATTATATTTATCGCGCATAATAATGGTTACCTATTTGCTGCAAATTTTCCGCTTGGACATCATTCCGTAGTATTGTCAATCCCTGCAATTGCTCACAAACCATCTCACAAAAGCAGAAATTCCGGATGGCAGGCAGAGTACAGCCGCCCCCAACGGCGCGCGAATACAGGTAAAGCAATCGTAGCGAATTCGTGTGCTGCGGTGTGCAGAGGAGCAGTCTTTTTCCCCGGGGAGCGAGTGTCAAACAAAGCTTGTTATAACGAGCTGCACCAAGCACAGATTCTTTATACAGAATCCGCGTGGCTTGCGAAAATCTGCGTCAGACAGAACGAGCAAGGACGAGCTGGAGATTATTTGATTAGCGAAGAACGAATTCTGGGACGGCGTGCGCGACGACAGCAGATTTTGCCGGATTTTCGGAACGGGCGAACAGAATTTGTATGTGGCTTTCAGCGGGCAAACACGAAGGTTCGTCCATACGGGAGAACGTTTCCCTTCGACTGCAAACAGAGCAGAGAAGCACGCCGAAGCGTGCTCTTTATGACAACGTATATAAAAATGTATTTGTCTAATCGGTAAGTGGTTTTGGACTTGCAGGTGGGGGATTACGCTCACTTTGTGCATCGGTCTGAATTAAGAATCGCATAGTAATTCTTATCACCGATGCTGCCGTCCTTTTGAAAACAATACTTTCTAAAAGTTCCTTCAAGAGTCATGCCGATTTTTTGCATTACTTTCCCCGAACCAATATTTCTGGTGTCGTGTCCGGATGAAATTCTAAAATATCCAACAACATCAAACAGATAATCAACAACTGCCTGCGCTGCTTCCGTCATTATCCCTTTGTTCCAGTAGGGCACATCGATTTGCCATCCGAGGTGACAGCTAAAACACTCGTCATCGCGTTCAACGACGCTGATGTTTCCTATTACAACACCTTCAAATTCAATAGTCCAATTATATGTGGTTTTGCTTTCGTATGCATTTACCCAAGCTCTTAGAATACTGTCTGTTTCCTCAATTGTTTTATGCGGCTGATAAGAGAGATATTTCACAACTTCCGGGTTGCTTGCCCATTTGAACATATCTTCACTATCGCTTAACCTAAATTGTCTCAAAATCAGTCTTTCGGTTCTAATCTCATTTGTACCGACATGATTCAGCGGTTGAAAACTATCTATATCTCTCATATATATCCTCCTGCCATATAAAAATCCTGAAAACAGTATTGCACATATTTTCACTTGTGTCAATATGAGGGAATGAATCAGCACAAGGTGCCTTGGGAACTGACATGGCAGACAGTACCGGGCAGAAAGTAATGCAGTTCAAAAAATATCTTTTGTATTTCCTGACTTTACAGCACAGAGCAAATCTGCAACCACAATGATTAAAATAGAAAAGAGATTTTTATTTTCCGGGTTATTGCATTTGAGATGCGTATATGTTAGCATAGTTGGAAAGTTTATGCGGATTCCTTTTTGCGCAAAAAATACGCAGGACGGTTGATGAAATATGCTGTTTATAAAAAGAGCCTTTTCAATTTTGCTTTCGGTTATTGTTGCTGTCGGCTCATATCTTTTCGGATTTTTTCCGGCGGTAAAAAAATTTCGGATTATTGTTCCGGAAAACTGGGAAATGGATGTCGGAGATAGCCGCACTCTTGATTATGTTTTTCCCGACGGAGAAACCGACAGAGTGCTGTCCTGGTCTTCTAAGCCGAGTGAAACCGCTGCCGTTGACGAGTGGGGGAGAGTGACCGCGCTCGGTGTCGGAGAGGCGGTTATAACTGCTGTGTGTGCCGACGGCTCAAAAGGCAGCGCAACGCTTCGCGTTGTTGCGTCGCCGACGAAAACCGGATGCAGGAGAAGAACCGTAAATTATTCACGGGAAGGCACTGAGCAGGTTAACAACCTTCAGAAAATTGTAACCAGATATAAACACGGAAACAAGGAGATACCGGAGTATGTTTCATCAATCAAAGACTATTCTAAGCATCGAAAAGCTGTTACCGCAGACGGAGCGGAATGGATAATTACTGATTACGGCGTTTTGCGCACATTGAATTCGGCACCAACACAGCGTGATGTTGAGCAGCGCTTTATGGGGGACCGCTATTTTTACAGCGCGGACACAACAGACGGCAAGGTCTTTGCAATTTTTCCCGACGGCCGGAACGGGATATGGACGGTTATGAGCGAAGGAGTTACTCATATTGAAATGGTTGAGATGGACGGCGAATCAAAGGCCGAGCTGATGAGTTTCGACACAAGAAAGGACGTATCACGGCGCGGAATGACCTCTGAAGCAATGTATTACTCAGGAAAATGGAACGGTATGGAATCGGACAATGACGGACTGTGGACCTCAATGTTCGGAGCCGGTGAGCTGATGAGATATGCCGTTTTACGCAATGATTCAACCGCCTCACAGGAGCAAATTGCACAGGCACGCGAAAGCGCGATGCTGTCCGCGGAGGCAGTCCTGATGCTCCACTATATTTCCATGCGCAGCGGAACAACACAGGCTTATGTGCGCAGTCAGCGGGATTGCGGAATAAATGCAACCATAAATGAACGCAGGCTTTCATACGAAGCACTTGAAGCCGGAGGTGACTGCTCAGTCAACGTTCCCTCAAGGAGTCCCGCAGCTCAGTTCAAAGTTGCAAACGGATTGCTTACGCTTTCCGGCTCGACAAAGCTGCTTATGCCCGCAGACTCTCTTGCTTTCCTTTCGCCGGATAACTGGTCAGATCCCGGAGATCCCGCTAATTCCGGCGTGTCATATGCTCGCCGTACAAAACTGCTTGAGGGCTTTGTTGCGAGGACTTATTCGTTCAAAAACGAGGGGTTCGGTACATACGGCAATATTTACTGGTCTGTCAATTCTGACAGAACGGCAACGGGTGTGTCTGCAATTTCCCCGAGCAGCAGTTCATATTACATCAACGGGGAAAATCTTCGGGGAGCGAAGGTTGACGCGTCCGTTCAAGTGCCGCAGCGGCTGTGGAATGACCTTATCGGCGCGGGTTACACTGCGGCCGACATAATTTACAAAGGTGACACAAGCGCGGATGAGCTTGTGGGGCATATGTTCATATTTAAGCTGATCTTTGACATCCTCGCGCCCGAGGATGAGGAAATAAAGGCCCTGACCGTCAATGCGATTGATGCTCTTGCGCAGCATCTTGTTGACAACGGCTATGTGCTTGTTGACGGCACGGGGCAACCGACAACGTGGTCAAAATTCAACCGTGAATGCTTTTTTTCAAGCTCAAATATTGCAATGGCACCTCTCCATGCAGCTGTGCTTTTGAGCATTTTCAAAACTGCGGCATATATTACCGGCGACAGAAAGTGGGAGGACGAATATCGGCTTGCGGCACTCGACCCGGCATATGAATATGCAGAGGTTTCAGCACAGTATTATGAGCGTTACAAGTCCGTAATTGCCGCATCGGCGGGTGAAATGCTGTCCCCGGCAATTTCTGTTGCAATAAACGCTTACAACGGCAATCTCGTTGATACGATATTCAGACTTTCTTTGAATTACTCGGACGAGGAAATGGCAATGCTCGCTTTCTACACTCTGTTTCAAATGGAAACCGATAAAAAACTTCTTTCATTTTATCGTAACGCAATTGACCAATGGTGGATTTCGGCGCAGTACAGTGAAAATCCGCTTTGGTACTATATTTATCAGCTGGCATATCCGAACACAAAAGTTAAGGACGCTTACGGCAACAGGGCCATTGAAACCGCTGCGTGGACGCTGAGCAGGCATCCGGTTGATACCGTCGATTATCTTGCATCAAACGAAAAACGCGATGACATTGCAACACTTGATCTTTCTGAAATCGGGTTTAACCTTGTTGACACTTTGACATACAGCCTTGTTTCGAAAAATCAGCTTGCATACACAAGCTATTCTTCGGATTTTGCAAACACAGTCGCATTTGTGCTGTCGGTTAACAAACTGGATTGGACGGTAGCGGCTCCCGATGAAAGGGCTCTCGGAAAATATAATCAATGCACATATAATTTGACTAGGCCGTATAACACAGACATAAAGGAGTCGTCAACAACATACACATTGCCTTATTGGATGGGAAGATATCACGGGATGTTGAAGTAATCCGGGTCTGAACACTGTCGGTGTCATATATTGCTGCCGGTTTTCTTCAGTTCATAAATGTTTGCACGTTCTTGGAACTCTCACTTAAATCCGCGGGAAACGTTCGCGGGTTGTGACTCTGCCCGTGGCGGTGATTGCTGTTTTCACTCTGGCCTCCACTTTGATAAAAAGGCTTGCAGCAAGGGCTGGTTTGGAAAAAGACAGGATGCTGAAAGCACGGCAAATGAACAAAAACCCGACAGCGTACACAGTGCTCCGCAGTTGCGCGCAGCTTTCGTATGTACGGACAGTTCGGGTTTTCAGGCAAAATTACAGGGGCTGTATCTGAACACTTTGCGGTGTTTGACACAGCCCCTTGAAACTTTTTGTGAGCTACAGGTGTCGGATTATTCTTCCTCTGCCGCCAGCTTTGCTTCTTCAATAACCTTCTGAGCAACGTTCGCGGGAGCGTCCTCATAGCGGGCGAACTCAAGTGAGAAATGGCCTCTGCCTGCGGTTACCGAACGGAGGATAGTTGAAAAATCGCCCATTTCCGCCATGGGAACTTCGGCAACAAGCTCCTGCATCTTCGGCTCGTCCGCAGCGCCCATGCCGAGAACGCGGCCGCGGCGCTTTGTAATGTCACCCATAATGTCGCCGAGATTGTCATCCGGCATATATGCCTTGAGCGTTCCGATGGGCTCGAGAATTGTCGGCTGAGCCTCGGGAATCGCATTTTTGAAGGAAATC
>CAZIMM010000118.1:0-5635 GCA_964540415.1 uncultured Eubacteriales bacterium | reverse complement strand
GCCGGTGTAATACACCTCATCGGCGTTGGCGGTGACGGTGACATAATAATTGTCAAAAGCGGAAAAATTGTCTGCGAAGTTGGCGCTGAGCACAGTAATTCCGGTTTTGGTGAAAAGTACGTTGTTGTTGCCGGTTCTGTAAAGGCGCACGGTGTAGCTTGTTGCATGAGGCACGGCGTCCCAGCGAACAACGGGATTGTCCTCATCCCACCTGATTGTTTTGGGCGGATTGAGCTTCGGAATACCGGTGAAGAAAATGCGGCAGTATTTTTCCGCATTATAGCTTTGGACAGCCGAGCCGGGAGCAGCGGCGCCTGCCATAATTGTTTCGTTTGCACTGTGTTCAAGATTGCCGACACATCTGAGCGCGGCAGTGGTTCCAGTCGCAGTCAGTGTTGCGGTTCCGCCCTCCGCCCAGAAGTTTCCGCCGGCATAAAGGCCGTAGCTTCCGGAAAGATTTACAGTGCCGTTGAGTAGTGAAAAATCACCGTCGGTATTCAATGCCTTGCCGGAGGTTGAAGAAACAACACTGCCCGAAGTGTCGATAGAAATTCCTCCGAGCGCCGATATGCCGGCAAGACCGGAGGCGTTTATAGAAACCCCTTCACTGACAAACACGGATTCGGTTGTGTAGATTGTGTAAGAAGACTCGCTCACAACCGTCAGCGAGCCGGTGCCGGTGAAAACAATGTCGCCGATTACGTTCAGGCAAAAGCCGCCGTCGGCTGTAAGATAACTGTCGCCGTTCAACTCGATTATTATTAAACCGGCACTCGGATATATGTAAATCGGGGTTTGCGGCGAGGACGCTGTGCCGAAATTGTTGAGAGTCAATTTATCCTCGATAAAAGAATAAGTCCAGCCGATATTGACCATGCCGTTGTAAACGTCCAGAAACGTTTCGCCGCCAATAACAAGCTGAACCAGACCCGACGCCTGTGCGTTCGGAGCGCACGGTATCATAAGCGAGCAGAGAAGAACAAAAGCCGTAAGTAACGAAAAAAGCTGTTTATGTTTCATTGCTTTTGCCTCCGCTTTATAATAATGCGTTAATTATACAACATTATTTATAATTTGTCACTACTAATTATGAAATCATATGCAAAAAATTTGTGGAAAATGCAGGTTCATTTTTCCTTTCTCCGTCACAGAATCAAAAAAGCAGCCGATTCTTTCGGCTGCCGTGAATGTGATATGCAAATAAAAAGCACAAAAAATATGCATTATTCCGTCACATAATTACCATATTGTTTTTTAGTTTTTCAATCGGTTTTGATTTGCATACATCTCTGCGCGAAGTCACGCAGGCAAAAGCCGGTCAACCATGTTGCATTTGAATGATAGGTTTGTGAGCATTTTTTGAGCTGCACAGCTGTTTCTTGGCTCGGATGCGCAATCATGTCGCGGCAAAGTTCGAGTATCCTGCAGCAATCGCCGAATTTGTTTATCCACACACGGAGCTCATCAAACAGACACGAGCCGCCGCCGAAAATCATTTCCCTGCAGGAATTCATATTATCAATATATTCATTGAGCAGGGCAAGTGCTCCGTCAGTGTCACCGTTTAAGAAAAGAATACCTGTGCTCATCAGCTTTTCTTCCATGAGAACGGAGTTTTCTTTTGTCAGACACGACCAGTTGAGATTGTCCGCAAAAAATCCGAACAGCTCTGCCCTGTCGCCGAGAATCGCTTTCAATGCGTTTTTTCTGCTGGCTTCGTGCGAGTATTTTTCCGGATTCCAGAGGTAATCCGCCACTGTAAGCATCGGAATTTTTGAGCACTCGCAATACTCCATGACGTTCGATATCAGTCCGTCACAAAAGCGGTAAAGCTGTGCGTCCCTGCCTATGATTGGACCGAGGTGCATTTCATTGAGCATCTCCGCATCATTCACGGGATAATTATCCCAGTACAGCGGCCTGTGTCCCGCCGCGCGTGCAAAGACTGCGGCCTCCTGAGTTGTCAGACGCTGGGAACAAATGTCGCGCCCTGTCCAGAAAATTTCGACCTCCGCCGGAATGTTCCTGCCCAGTTTTGCAATATAATATTCATCGCCCTCTCCGTGGTAAAGCATCGGACAGACGGTCATATCCAAACCCGGCATATCGTTTTTCAGCCGCTCATACAGCGCATTTATCAAAAATATGTGCGCATTAACAGTATCGGAAAAACAACTTTTGTCTCTTTCAAAATTTAGAGTGTCCGGAATGTCATCAAGCAAAAGCCCGACTCCCGCAACACCGAGCGCCGCAACACTTTCGATTTTTTTCACAAGGGTTTCAAAATCTTTTTCGTCAGAATAGCACATTGAAAGGCCGGGCGCAATGCAATAATGAAAATCTATCTCATTTGCACGAGCTTCCCCTATGAGGCTCTTTAGCTCGCAAAGCTCTTTTTCGGGATACATTTCACGCCAGAGGTCACGGTGGTAAGCGTCGTCCTTCGGCGCGTAATAAAAGGTGTTCATCCCGTTTTTCGCCATGAGACTCATAAAATCGGCGCGTTCGGCAAAGCTCCATGGCTTGCCGTAAAACCCCTCAATATAACCTCTCTTCTGAAACAGCGGGTAATCCTGCACGCTCCCCTCTTTCAGCTCGCTTGAATCAACAAGCTTGGCAAGGGTGTGCAGCGCTCTGAACAGTCCCCTTTCGGAGGAAAAGGTGATTTTGATTTTTGCGCAGGGAAGTGCCGAAACATCAATTCTGTAAATTTCATCGCATATTCTCCGTGGCAGCTCGGCATAACAAAATGCCCTCGAATCCTCCCTTTTCAGGAAGAGAGACACGGGGGCGTTATCACTGCACGAAAAGCCGAGTGACGCAAGCTTTTCCGCGGCATATGACTTGCTGTCGCCGCTGACGGAAAAGCATCTTTCAATATCAGAAATCTGCCGGCCTTCAAGCTTCATTTTTTGCGGCACCGGAAAAATCATAGTGAAGGAATCACTCCTCTGTATTTCTGAATATACGCAGAGTTTATTTTATCTCCGTTGTCAACATTGCTGCTGGCGAAAACCTCCGGCTCAAAACCGTCAAGCACCATCAGTTCAACGGCACGCGCTTCAACGGCATTGAGCAGCATTGCACCGATAACCGTTGAGGTCGCTGCAACGTTCCTGCCGAGGCCGTCAATTGCAATGCACGCATCACCGACGCAGCCCATATTGTCAAGCACAATGTCGGCAAATTCATAAAGCTTTTTTCCGCTCGGGTGGCGCGAAGCTCCCTGCAATGTGTGACGCATATTTGTCAGCGCAACAAGCGTCAGACCGTTTTCCTTGGCAAGCTGCGCCATATCAACACAAGCGCCGTTCCTGCCGGAATTCGAAAACACAAAAAGCACATCACCGCTTTTGAGCGAGTAGCTGTCAAAAAGAATTTGCGCGTAACCGGTCAGCCTTTCAATGTCGGTGCTTTTTGCGGCGCCGTTGTGAAGCATCAGCGATTCCTCAAGAATCGGTCTGATGTTGACAAGGCCGCCCGCGCGGTAAAACATCTCCTCGGCAAGCATATGAGAATGACCCGTGCCGAAAAGGAACACATTTTTTCCATTCTCCAGTGCATTTGCAACAGCCTTGGCGGCGAGCTCAATCTGAGGCATTTCATCGGTGAGCACCCGCTCGGTCAAACGGCTGATGTTGTTTATATATTCAAGAGCTTTGTTCATATTACTTCACTCCGATTTGAATTCTGCAACGATTTTTTCGGTTATTTCAATGCCGTCAATTTCCAGCGCCGCGGCAAGTGCGCCGCATTCCGCAGGGCAGCACAAAAGCCGAGTTTGAAAGTTCCTTTTGCTGTTGAGATGTTTTGTGAAAAGCGTTCTCATCAGCCCGTGATGCTCAAAAAGACCGCCCCAGAGACCGACAGGAGTGTCGTCAGGAAAGTCTTTCAGCATTGCGGCGGCGCTGTCCGCAAGCATTGCAGCCTGGGTGTCGATTATTCCGAAAGAAGCTGAGTCGCCGTCCTCCGCGCAGTCAAAAACCTTTGAAGCAAAAGAGGCTATTTCGGTTCTGGTAATCGTCGGATTATAAAACCTGTCAATCAATTCCGGCATCTTGTCGACACCGAAATGCTTCATTACTGCCGAGGTGAGCGTGGTCGGTTTTTCCGCACCGTCAAAAGCGCGCACGGCATATCTGATTGCTTCGAGCGACACACAATAGCCGCTGCCCTCGTCGCCCAGAATATATCCCCAGCCGCCGGCAGTGACAATGTCGCCTTCGGCTGTTCTCGCGCAAAGCATTGAGCCGGTGCCGCTAATTACAACGGCGCAGACACCCTTAGTGAACATGCACTTCAGCGCAACAAAAACGTCGGAATGCATCAAGACTTTTTCGGCAATAATTATACCCTGAGTAAATTTTTCGGTTTCTTCCCGGCTTGCCTCGCCGCTCAGTGCTGACATTCCAATACATGCGGCTTTGAAGCTGTTTTCTCCGAGCTTTTTGTACAACTCATCCATCACCGCGAGCATATTTTTACGCGCAGTTTCAAGGCCGACGGAATAAAAATTTATCGAGCCTCCGACGGCGCGCAAAAGCACCTTCCCGTCGGAATTGCATACTGCGGCGGTAGTCTTGCTGCCTCCGCCGTCCACACCGAGATAATAAGAATTCATATTATTTTCTTCTGTGCTGCGGCACGCACTATTTTGTTTTTGACAGCATCAAATTCATCGAAGCTGATAACGTGCGCATTGTAAAGCTTTACATATTCGCCGACGGCGATACGTACACGTGAATCCGGATGCTGAAAATTCACATCAAGCATCTTCGGCGGTTCGGGGCGAACGGGAGCTATGTACCGCGCTTTGGGTCTCTTTGCATTATCTCCCGGTTCATCAAACATTCTTGCAACCGGAGCTTTTGCCGGAGCAATCATGACAACATCGGAATCACTGTTTGAGAGTGTTGCGGCGGCGCCTGTATACAATACAGAATCGCTCTTCGCTTTTTCCGGCTGTATTTGCTCCTCAGAGGAATGGGATGATATATCTTCGCTTCCGAAACCGTCACGAGGAGCGGACGGTTCTGAGAAGAACATCTCCTCGTCAAAGCCGGCATCGTCAAAATCCGTTGTGTTCTGTTTGAAATAAATTGACATAATTTTCACTCTCCCAATTTTTGATAATACCATAAAAAAATAAATCTGTCAACTTATGCAAAATTGACAGATTATTTGTCAAAAAACAACAATTTGATCGGAAATTATTTTCTGGAATTGAACTTTCTTGCCACTGAAAGCGGGAGTGCAAACCACCAGGGTTCCATTGTCTTTGCAGTTTCTTCAAGGCATTTTCTGATTTCAATTCCCTGCGGGCACTTTTTTTCGCAAGCACCGCATTTTCGGCATTTACCCGCATTGCCGGCAGACTTGCCTAAATATCCTGTGCTTTGAATATACTGTGAGCGGGCGGGATTTAGCTTGAAGCGCTTGACCTTTCCGCTTCTTTTGGCAAATTCAAAGGCGTTTCTGTCCGCAAAGCAGCTTGGTATTGCCACACCGAACGGACATGGCATACAGTAACCGCATCCGGTGCAGGAAATGACGGCATATTTTGAAAACATAGCCTTGATTTTTTGTGCAATTTCGCTTTCATTCTGCATGAGGCAGCCGGGCAAAGCGCTGTTGA
>CAZIMM010000117.1:0-5675 GCA_964540415.1 uncultured Eubacteriales bacterium | reverse complement strand
CAGCTTAAAACAAAACTGACTCCGCTCGAAAAACGAAGTCAGTTTGTCGCTTAATTAAATATTTCTGCCATAGGAGCCTTTTTTGTGCTGCCTGCACAATCTGGGGCAGTTCAACCCCCTCGCTGTTTTTCGTTATCTGAAATTGCTTTATTTGTCTTTTCTTTCCGCGTCAAGAATTGCGCGAACCTTGATGGGCAGACCGAACAGGTTGATGAAGCCTGCTGCATCCTTCTGATTGTAAACATCGTCGGCATCGAAGGTGGCAAAATCCTCGCTGTAAAGCGAATAGGGGGAGGTGACGCCTGCGTTGATCATGTTGCCCTTGTAAAGCTTCAGCCTGACTTCGCCCGTGACGTTCTCCTGCGTCTTGTCAACAAAGGCGGCAAGGGACTCACGCAGCGGAGTGAACCACTGGCCGAAATAAACAAGCTCGGCATAGCGAAGCGCAACCTGATCCTTGTAGTGCTGGGTGTCCCTGTCGAGAGTGATTGTTTCGAGAACCTGATGCGCTCTGTAAAGTATCGCGCCTGCGGGATTCTCATAAACGCCCCTGGACTTCATTCCGACAAGTCTGTTCTCAACAAGGTCGGCAAGGCCGATGCCGTTTTTGCCGCCGATGTCATTGAGCTTTTCAATCATCGTCACGCCGTCAAGCTTTTCGCCGTTGAGCGACACGGGCACACCCTTCTCAAAGCCGAGGGTGATGTAGGTCGGTTCATCGGGAGCAAGTTCCGGGCAGACAGCCATTTCAAGGAATTTCGGGTTTTTGTATTGCGGCTCGTTCGCCGGATCCTCAAGGTCAAGACCCTCGTGTGAAAGATGCCAGAGGTTTTTGTCCTTTGAATAGTTTGTTTCGCGGTTGATTTTCAGAGGAATCTGATGCGCCTCGGCGTAGTCTATTTCCTCCTCGCGCGACTTGATGTTCCAGATGCGCCAGGGGGCGATAATCTGCATTTCGGGGGCGAACGCCTTGATGGTCAATTCAAAACGAACCTGATCGTTGCCCTTGCCGGTGCAGCCGTGACAGATGGCGTCCGCGCCCTCCGCCTTTGCGATTTCAACAATTCTCTTTGCGATGATGGGACGTGCAAAAGATGTGCCGAGAAGATAATCCTTTTCATAAACAGCGCCCGCCTTGAGAGTCGGGAAAATGTAGTCCTCAACGAACTCCTTTTTCAGATCCTCAATGTAGAGCTTGGATGCGCCGGTTTTGAGAGCCTTTGCCTCAAGACCGTCGAGCTCTGTTCCCTGACCCACGTCACCGGATACCGCAATGACCTCACAGCCGTCATAGTTTTCCTTGAGCCACGGGATGATTATGGATGTGTCGAGTCCGCCCGAATAGGCAAGAACGACTTTTTTGATTTTCTTCATTGTATATTTTCTCCTCCGAATGAATAATTATGCACACATTATACACCTTTTTTCCGTGTGTTGCAATAAGATATGCAAAAAATATTGCACTAAATTGTGCAAAAAAATGCATAAGTTTTCGGCGCACCGCCGGAATTCAGCTCTGCGATGACCCGACACTGTCCGCCTTGCGGCGCCAATGGAAAAGAAATTGCTGAGCGACACCCTCGTATCCTGCCGTGCACGCCGGAAGCCCCTCGGGATAAAGCTCACCCATGAGGCGGCGGACCCAGACATCCACGGGGAAAGCGTCAAGCCTGCCGAAGCCGTAGAGCAGAGTGCATTCGGCAACCTTTGCGCCCACGCCGACGATTTTTTGCAGCTGCTGCCTTCCGTATTCACACGGTGAGGCGGCAATTTCTTTCAGGTCTGTTTCGCCCGATGTGACCTTCCTTGCAGCATCGACGATATATTTTGCTCTGAACCCCGCGCGAAGCGGGGCAAGCTGCCCGGGCTCGAGAGAACTGAGAATAGAGGCATCCGGGAAAGAATACCCGCCGCCGTCAAGCTCTGTGCCGAAGCTTTCGCACAGCCTGCCGATAATGCCCTTGATGCGCGGAATATTGTTGTTTTGCGAGATGATGAATGAGCAGAGAGTCTCCCACGGTTCCTGACGCAGAATGCGTATTCCGGGGCAGGTTTCAACAGCCGTGCGCAATTTTTCGTCCTCGCACAGCACGGAGCAGATTGTCGCGTAATCCCTGTCAAGGTCAAAATAATCACGCCAGAAGCCGTCAAAATCCGCCCGGGAGCAGAACAGACGGAGAGAGTCAGGGGTATCCTGCCGCACTGTGAGACTGCGTCCGGCGGCAATTCCGTGCCACGAGCCGTCCTCTGTTTCAAACCAGCGGAACGCCTGACCGCAATCGAGAGACAGCGCGAGCGAAAAACATTTGAGGTCCGTAATCAGGACTTCATTTTTACCGTAAGTTATGTTCATATCAAAATCCGTTGAAGAATGCGGTTTCACGCCTCGGAAACGCTTCGAGAAGCGATGAGGTGTCGCCCAGAATTTTCACTCCGCGAATGCTTTCGAGCATATCCTTTGTTAAGCCGTCGCCCTGCAAGAAGACTCTTGCCGCGGCAGTCGCGGTGAGCTCGGCGCAGCAGTCCGGGCAGTCGGTCAATCTTTCAACCTGTGCGGTTCCGTCGGCGTATCTGACGCGGAAAACCGCGTTGTTGCGCTCAATGCTGTCAACACAGCGCACGGCGAATTCCCCGGAATGCAGCGGATATCTGTTTGTGCGTAGGAAAGCCTCCAGGTCATAAATTCTGCCGGCAGGTCCGTTTGTCATTCGCAGTGATGTTGTGCTGCACTCGTCAAAAACCTCAATGAGCGGAGAAGTCGCGGGGAGCTTTGTAAACAGAATATCCTTGACCTGACCGTCATAGCAGCGCAGAAAACCGAGCATTCCGAGCATTGCCTCACGGTCAAGAAACATGATTTCGTCAACATTCATCACCCCGCCCGCACGGTCAATCGAATAGGTTGCGAAAGCGCCGGGCTCGCCGTTCGGATATTTCCAGATGTATGTGTATTTGCAGGCTTTGTAAGGGTCTGCCGGGAAATACACGTCGCTGTCGCGCAGCGGCATGAGATTTGTTTTTTTGGCGCAGCGGTTATAGAGACTGTACAGCTTTTCCGATTCAGTGCCGTTGTAGATTTCAGCAGAGCTGCGCGGAATGCCCGAAAGCTGGGATATCGGAGCTTTCAGCTCAGCATGGCGTAAGACGAGGTCATAGCCGAACTTGCGATAATATGTAAATGAAAACGGGTAGAGAAAGCCGCAGACCCATCCCTTTTCGGCGGAAAGCTTTTCAATGTATTCAAACAGCGCGCGCACAGCGCCCTTGTTGCGGTGTTCGGGAAGCGAGGCAACCCCGCCGATGCCGACAACAGGGAAAGAGCCTTCACAAAAGACGCTTGTGAACTCAAAAAATTCCAGCTCGGCAAAAATAGTTTCGCCGTCGTCATCAAACGCGCCCAGGCAGACAGATTGCTCGGGCATATGCTCTTTCTCAAGCTCAAGGCTCCAGATGAAAGCCATGGAGGACACTCTGCAGTACTTTTCCAGCTCGTCGGGGCGAAGCAGGCGGATAATCATTGTACACATCTTCTTTCCTCAGAAAATAAAAATCGGGCTGTATCGGGACTGCGGGGGGGAAAAATAGTTCCTTCTATCGCAAAAATATTTGCAGCCCGCATTTGATACAGCACCGAAAAAACAAAAAACTTTTATTGTGCTCTTTCAAGCCATTCCTCAAGCGTCAGACCGGACGCCTTGACGGACTGAGCGGTCTGAACGCCGACAAAGCGCCAGTGCCACGGCTCGTAGGTGATTTTTGTGATATCCTGGGTGGGCTTGTCATAGCGCAGGATGAAGCCGTATTCCGCCGCGTGTTCGTTGAGCCACTTAAACGCCGCGGTGTCGGCAAAGGACTCTGTCAGGCTGTTATCCCCGTTGGTGCCGACATCCATTGCAAGCCCTGCGTTGTGCTCACTTGTTCCGGGCGGCAGAATCACCTTGGCGGCAAGGTTTGTTGCCTCAATCTTTGAATAGCCGAGCCCGACATAATAGTTGATTTTGTTCTCAAAGTTTGTTTTCTGCCGTGAATAGCTTCTGTAACCGGAGACAGAGGAGACTGTCACACCGTCGGCCTTGGCGGCGGCAAGCATATCGTTGTAATACGGCACAACGCGATAATCCAGCTGAACTGAGCTGTCACTCACGGTTGCAAGCTTAACATCAAAATTCTCGGGCAGAATATAGTCCCTGTTGACAAGCAAAAGGTTCCAGTTTGCAGAGTCGATTGAAGCGGGCACGGGATTAAGGCCGGCGTAGGCGTAAGCATAATTTGACTGCGCCGGGGCGGCTGTTGTCGCAGCCGTTGTGCCCTGAGTGATAGTGACAACCGTAACAACAGTTTGTCCGGTTACACCGCCGGGAGCTGTGGGGATCTCGGGGGTGTATTCTGTCTGAATAGCGGACCGGTCGGGATAGCTTGTGTCGTCGAGCACATGGTCGGGCAGGGTGGTTGGATTGACAGGTTCTCCGTTACTCCTGTATACAATTACCGTAAACACTATGCTTAAAATCACAAGAAAGCCGCACAGTGCAATGAGAAGTTTTCCTCTGATACCGTTCATAATTAAAAAACCTTCTTTGGGCGGAGAGCCATACGAGTTCGGATGACTCTCCGATGCTTAAGCGTTGCCGGAATAGTTGGGAGCCTCTTTGGTGATATAGACATCGTGAGGATGGCTTTCGATAAGCCCCGCTCCCGTTATGCGAATGAAACGGGCTTTGTTCTGAAGCTCGGAAATTTCACGGCAGCCGCAGTAGCCCATGCCGGAGCGCAGACCGCCGAGGAGCTGGAAGATGGTGTCGGAAAGAAGTCCCTTGTAAGGTACTCTGCCCTCGACTCCCTCCGGGACAAGCTTGCGGTTGTCCTCCTGGAAGTATCTGTCCTTGCTGCCTCTTGCCATTGCGCCGAGGCTGCCCATGCCTCTGTAAACCTTGAACTGTCTGCCCTGATAAATCTCGGTGTCTCCGGGGGATTCCTCACAGCCCGCAACGAGCGAGCCGACCATAACGGTGTCCGCTCCCGCGGCAAGAGCTTTGACAATCTCGCCGGAATATTTGATGCCGCCGTCAGCGATAATCGGTGTATTGGTTTTTGAAGCCTCGTTTGCGGCGTCAAAAATGGCCGTAATCTGAGGAACGCCGATTCCGGCGATAACTCTTGTTGTGCAAATGGAGCCGGGGCCCATGCCGACCTTAACAGCATCGGCACCGGAGGCTATCATTGCTTTTGCACCCTCGGCTGTGGCAATGTTGCCTGCGACAAGTGAAATCTCGGGATAAGCTGCCTTGACCTTTGAAATGGCGTTCAGGATGTTGCGGCTGTGGCCGTGCGCTGAGTCAAGCACAAGAGCGTCCGCGCCCGCCTGAACCAGAGCACCGGCACGCTCGAGCATATCGCTCGTCACACCGATTGCCGCTGCGCACAGCAGTCTTCCGCTGTCGTCTCTTGCGGAGTTGGGGTACTGCACGGATTTTTCAATGTCCTTTATTGTGATAAGCCCCTTGAGATAACCCTGGTCATCAATCAGCGGGAGCTTTTCGATTTTGTATTGCATCAGAATTTTTTGCGCCTGCTCGAGTGTCGTGCCGATGTGGGAGGTGACGAGATTCTCGCTCGTCATAACCGTGCCGATTGCAACGCTGTAGTCTGTCATGAAACGCAAATCGCGGTTGGTG
>CAZIMM010000116.1:0-5675 GCA_964540415.1 uncultured Eubacteriales bacterium | reverse complement strand
TGTGTTTCTTGGGTCATACGAAAGCAGACGGTCGGCATTTTTGTTCAGCACTCTGAGATGCTCATTGTTAGCGTTCTGCAGTGTTATCTCCCACACGGTTTCGCTCGGCTCAAGTCCACCGGGAATGACAAAGTTGTCAGGTCTGCTCGGTATCATCGACAGACCGTAATCCGAAAAGCCGATGGTGCGTGAAGAATCTGCTGGAGCATTGTTCGGTTCGGCAACAACAGAAACGATAGAACCGACGGCAAACGAACCGTCAATTTCCGAAAGCGATGAAACACTGCTTTTGTCCTGCCATTGCCAGCTTTCACCGTCATAGCAGTAGGTGCCTTTGCCGAGAACAGCGGGTTCTTTCGTCCTCATCGCAAAAATTATCTGCTGAATTATGTGACGGTCAAAGCTCAGCGGATTACATTCCGCCGAACTGAAGTCAAAGACAACATTCAGATATTCCGGCGGAGGACTTTGCTCAAACGAAGAAATGCCTATCTGCTCGGTTTCCTCATCCATAACAGCAATTGCCTTGTACCACTTGTTTGCGTCCATCGGGTGCTGACTTTCTGCGGGGCCGACTTCGCTTTCGCTCATAATTGTTTCAAGGCAGGTGTCGGTGTCTGCACAAACATATGCTGTCATCGGCACACTTTCATCGTCCTGCTCCGTTGCAACAGTGAGAAACCTGTGACCATTCAAAACCATAAGCGAACAATTTATTCTGCTGCCGTCGGTCATAAATGAAAATCCGTCGTGGTATGTTTCTTCCGATTCCGGGTTACGGATAATAACCGGGCAGCCGTTCCACATATCCGCACCTTCGGCAAAGGTTATATACGCAATCGGCCGGTTCTCCGAGTATGGAATGGTAACATTGCACAGAGCATTGCTTTCCTGTGCTGAGAGAACATACGCAATATCTCCGGCTTCAGCCGTTTCCGGCAGATCTGACGGAGTAGCATAGGTCTTAATCGTTCCGGCAGTGCCGCCGAAATCTATGTTGCCGTATTCATCAAGCGTCAGCTTTTCGAGTGCGTCAAGGTTGCTGTGAGTGTGGGATTCATCAATGGTTTTCTCAATGTCCTCAAAGCTGCCGTCAAAACCGACAGCGTTTGTGCCGTCGGGTGAGGGCATAAGGAACAGCCTTGAAAGATATGCCGACTTGCCGATGAGTAGCGGCTTGCCGTCGGCATCGAGCGAATAGCCCTCGACTTGCAGACCGAAGCTCTGCTCATTGGTGAGATATCTGCCAAGCTTTGCGTGTATGCAGTTTCCGTCGCGGTATGTGCCATTCATATCCGAATCGGCATAAATCTTTCTGCTCCTGTAAAGTACGGGGCCGGACTTGAACACCGCAACAAGGTAGTCCGATGAGCTGACAAGTTCCTGCTCAACGGTGATGAGCAGCTCGGTAGCGTTGTGTTCACCGATGTAGCCGATGAACACTGATGGAGACTGAACTCTGTTTTCGGTCAAGTCAATGTATATCTTTCTCATGTGTTACCTCCAAATAAAAAAGCACCGCCAAAGCGATGCTTAAAAGTGTGTTGTTGTTTACAAGGTTATTCCGTTTCACCTGTCAGAATGAATTGTACATACTCTTTTGAGTTGTCCTCAAGAAATGTAACCAACTCAAAAAAGCACATATCTTTTGCGATGCGCTGAACCGCATTCACATCGAACATATTTGTCAGCCCGGTGTCACGAACAGCGAGTATTTGTTCCTTGATTTTATTCGTCATTTTCATTTCCTCCGGCAACGGAATACCTCAGAGCGTTGAGCAGCTCGTCAGATTTGATTCCGTTGTCTTGATAACATTACTTTCCAAACCTCGTCATTGTTATTAAGGTCAGCAACACAGGTTATTCCGTGCCCAATAGATTTAACAGGTGAAACGAAGTCCTTGTGCATTACCCTTGAGGAATCGGTGCCGTTTGCGAACTGCCACAATGCCACACCGTTGATGCCGAACCAACTTTTCAGCATCTGTGGTGAAAGCGCGGCAACCTCTCCAATGGTATGTATACCATAATTCGTAAGCCTGCGTTCAGTTGATCTGCCAACATACAACAAATCCGAAGCAGGCAAAGGCCACACTTTTTCTTTGAAGTTTTCCGGTGTTATCTCTGTGATGGCGTCGGGCTTTTTCATATCGCTGCCGAGCTTTGCAAATATCTTATTAAATGAACAGCCGATACTTACAGTCAGCCCAAGTTCTTCTTTTACAGTTGTTCGGATATTCTCGGCTATACCCATCGGTGAACCGCAGATTTTGCTGCCGGTAACATCGAGCCAGCACTCATCCATTCCGAAAGGCTCTATTCTGTCTGTAAACCTTTCATATATGGAACGAGTAAGTTTTGAGTATTTAAGGTACTGTTCATACTGTGGTTGCACAAGTATTAAATCCTTACATACTTGCTTTGCCTCCCAATTTACCATTCCGGTTTTCACCCCGGCTTTCTTTGCTTTCTCCGATTTTGCAAGCACGATGCCGTGTCTGTCCTCAGTTGCGCCACAGACTGCTACAGCTTTTCCGCGCAAAGAGGGGTCAAGCATCATTTCAACCGATGCGTAAAAACAGTTTAAATCACTGTGTAAAATCGCCCTGTGAGAAGTCATTACATTCACTCCTTTGGGTAAACTTCCGAATTTTCATACAAAAGCTCTTGACAAGTGAAGCAGGGTTGTGTATAATCAAGCCATAACTTCGGAACTTCTCACTGATTATATCAGACGATGTGAACCTTGTCAATAGCAAATTATGAAGTTGAAGAAGTTTTATTGGAAGTTATTGTTAGGAGTGTACAGAATGAAGACATTTTCAGAAAAAGTCCGTACAGCGAGAACGCTACTGCATCTCAATCAGGCACAGCTTGGAGAAATTGTTGGTGTGAGCAGCCGCGCTGTCGTGGCATATGAAGCGCAGGGGGTACGCCCTCGTCATAAAACGCTGGTGAAACTTGCGGAGGCGCTGCAGGTATCTATTGATTACTTATCTAATGATGACATCGATGATCCGACATATGGATTGGAAAAACAGCCCTATGTTGAGGAGACAAGAGAAAGGTATGGCGCTAAGGCTGCGCGCGAGATAGATTTCCTTATGGAACGCAATGCAGCACTGTTTGCCGGCGGAGAAATTCCGCAGGATGCAAAAGATGCCTATTTTGAGGCAGTTATGCAAGCATATTTAAAGAGCAAGGAAATTGCCAGAGAGAAGTTTGGCAATAAAAAATAAGGTACTGTCCGCTATTTCGAACATATATGGTTCTAATATATTGGCCACAAAAGAGAACGGAGGTGGTTTCTGTGGTAAATTACGATGGCGTTTGCCGTGAAGTGCGGTGTCTGATGAAAAATTACAATGAAACCGACCCTTTCCGTTTATGCGATATTCTTGGAATTACTGTGTTTTTTGTGCCTATGGGAAAAGGCACTTCAGATTGTAAGGGCTTTTTTCTCGTACAAAGCCGTGTCCTTACAATAACCATAAACAGCGATTTGCCACAGGCGTTACAACGAATTATTTGTGCTCATGAACTCGGACACGCTGTCCTTCACAGAAAACGAACGAGTGTCGCAGAATTCCACGAATTTGAACTGTTTGATTCCGTAAGCCAGTGTGAGTATGAGGCTAACATTTTTGCTGCAGAGTATTTACTAAAGGACGAAGATGTCCTTGAAATGCTCAATGATGATTTATCTTTCTTTCAGGCAGCCGCCCAGCTGTATGTTCCGGCAGAACTGCTTGATTTTAAGTTCCGCATGCTGAAGTGGAAGGGCTACAAAGTTATAGATGCGCCGTTGATGGCAAACGGAAATTTTCTCAAAAAGCTGGAGGTGCCACATGAAGACACAGCAGATGTCAATTAAAGTTTATGTACCGGTTCGTGCTGACTTTTCCAACGATGGCACGATGCTTCCAAGGGAGATAATCTGGGAAGACGGTGAGATATTTCAAATAGACAGGGTGACAAAAATATGTCAAGCTGCCGCATTGAAAGCCGGTGGGCAGGGAGATAGGTACACAGTTCAAATCCGTGGGCAAGAAAGCTATCTGTTCTTTGAAAGAAACGCAAATGCTGCCGGGAACAACATCGGCAGATGGTTTGTGGAGCGGAAAGTGTCATAATTAATAGAAGCGTAATTGATTTGTTGTCAATTTGCTGATATAATGCTAATATTAAAGATAATGATTGTGCGCAACAATCATTATAAAACGATATATGAAGCCTTTGAAACGACAATTTGCAAGAGGATGACATTATGGATTTTTTCGATCAGAAACAGACCATTTATCATGAAATATACTACTTGATTTCATTGCATCAAGAAGGCGGCTATTGGGATTTTAAGAAACAGTGGTATGACAATAGTGGCAACCTACTGCATGACATTATTTGCATGGCAAATAATCTTCACAACCGCGCTGCGTATATCATCATTGGCATTGATGAAGAACAGGGCTTTTCGGTAGCTGATATATCGTCCGACCCAAATCGGAGAAACACACAACAAATCGTTGATTTCTTGAAGGACAAGAAGTTTGCGGGCGGCATTCGTCCGGTCGTTCATGTCGAAAGCGTTTGTCTAAATAAAGAGAACATAGATGTAATTGTAATTGAGAACAGTCGAGACACACCATATTACCTTACGAAAAGATGTGAAAAGGTCTGCGCAAATAGCATATACACCCGAGTTATGGATACAAATACGCCTGCAGATATGTCGGCAGATATAAATCACATTGAGTATCTATGGCGCAAGCGATTTCATTTGGATGATACTCCAATCGAAAAATTTTGTTACTATTTGGAGAATCCAGACGACTGGGAAACAATACAAGATAGAGATATGGGATACTTTTATAAGTTTGCTCCTGAATATACCATCACTTGTGAAAAAGATGAAACTGCAGATGGCTATGAATATTACATATTCGGTCAAGTGAATACCACACCGAGTTGGTGGCGTATAACTTTAAGATATTATCAAACGGCAATTGAACATTATCAGGGAATCGCTCTCGACGGCGGCAGAAGTTTTGTTGTTGCCCCCAAGCGATCATACGATTTGCTGAACACAGGCATCTCACATTTTGGCTTATATATATATGATGATTTGAGATATCGTCTTTTGGAATTCTATCATCACCAAGAATCACCTGAGGAATACTCATATAATCAATACACGAAGGCGATTGTACTTTTTGGGTCAGAACAAGAATACAATCTTTTCTTGGATTATGTGCAAACGCATAAAGGGCGCTATACAGAGCTGTGTACACGGCTGGGAGATGCAGAGCTCCCGCCTTTTCCGGATTTAGCCGGTTATAACATGGATGAATTCAAAAAGCAATATTGCGACGCACTTGTTATGCAAAAAATGTTGGAAGAGTATAGAGACGGAACACAGACAATAGTTATGGAGGATGAAGCCAATGCCGACGCTTGAGTGGATTGGAAAAGACAAGGTGGTCAACCACCATTTGGAGGTTCCTTACCGCGTGCTGGAGCACAAATATACATATCTCGGAGTCGGACAGAACGGCGAAGAAGAAGAAGCGGATGGAAATAAAATTATCCGCGGCGACAATTTGGAAGCGCTGAAATCGTTGCTCCCGCAGTATGAGGGGCGCGTCAAGTGCATCTACATCGATCCGCCTTACAACACC
>CAZIMM010000115.1:0-5696 GCA_964540415.1 uncultured Eubacteriales bacterium | reverse complement strand
CTTTGCGTTTGAACTCGGGTGCGATGCTCAACGGGCCGAAGGTCATAATCGGGACACTTCTTCCGTCGTCCGCCTTGATTTCCGAACGCGCATACATCACATGACCGATGATTTTTCCGTCTTTCTCCATGACAAGATCAAGTTCAGGAACGAAATCCGCCCTGTCACGATAGCAGTGGAGGACATAGTGCTCAAGGCAGCCGGGACGGTAAACATTCCAGAACGCCTCTCGCGTGAGGTTTTCGACTTCTCTGTAATCAGATTCGTTTTCCTTGCGGATTGTGCAGTTGTTTTCCATTGTTTTTCCTCCGAAATAATTGAAGCATAAAAATCCGGAAGACCTGTGTTGAAAAGATTTCACAAGTCTCCTGGTCAGCCTGCAATCTCCGAGGCGTTGTTTTTCTTCAAAAAGCAATCTCCTAAAATAAAATATAATCTGCCTTGCGGCGAATTACCGTAATCGTGCGAAGCACTTTACGGCACATATGATTATAGCACCGACTGCGGATATTATCAAGCATTTCTGCGTCCGCAAGCGAATAAAAAATTCAACTACACGAATGCAAAGGCATTATGCTGTTCCGGAACAGTATTATTTTTCCAGCCACATCTCCTTGAGAAGCTCGATGTCGTCAGAAAACTCCTTTTGCGTCTGAGTTTCCTTCTTTTCCAATTCTTCAAGGACTGTTAAAGAAAACGATTTTTCGCCGTATTCGAGCCACTCCTTGCGCATCTCAGGCTCAGGGCAGGAGTGTGTCAGCATTGCGAAATTAAATCTGTTCTTAATGCCCTCAATGTTTTCTGTTGACTTTATCCACTTACGCTGATTCCCACTGCACTGAATGCAGTAAACGCCGCCGACAACAGCCTTGTTCTTATAGGAGTCTTTTAATTCTTTTTTCTTTGAAGGGTCCATAATCCGCATCTTCTTTCGTTTTTATCGTCACGGTGCCTGCTGCATCATAGTTGCAAAGGCATCCGCCACAGACTGTGCGGCTTTTGTGCCGACGCAGTTGGTTTCTTCATATAAGGTTCTGCCGTTTTTATCGGTTGCCGACTGCAAAAACGGCAGGGTTTCGTCAAGGAGATAATCATTCGGGGGGATGATATATCCGATTTCATCGTTTGCAAGCCCGAAAATTATCAGGTCTTCAAATCCGGCGATTTCTATAAGCGGTTTCGGATTTTTGCCGGGGTCGCAGTTTGCCGCGGAATCCGCGTCAAGATACCCTCCGAAAACCAGCTCCGGGAATATCTCCCCGGGCACAAGCAGTATTTTTACTCCGCCGATATCGAAGAAGTTCAACTCGGTTTTCATGGAAAAGCCCAGCTTTCCTTCTCCGCTTGCGACCTTGCTGTGTTTAATTATCCCGACCTCGGCACAAACGGCCATAACCGGATTGTCAATCGGTACATAAAACTCCTGACGGATATAACCGATTCGGGGTGACAGCTTTTCCTCTCCGGTTATCGCAATTGCAATATCAGCAAGTTCTTCGCCGTCCTGCCGGACGGAAATTGTCGTGTCCTGCAAACGGTTAACGGTCTTAATCAAACCGCCGATGGCCCCGTTAAAGAATATCGACTCTGCACCGGTTTTTTCTTTTATTCTCTCGCGGAGATAGTGCGGGAAGTCGGCGCTTATCAATGAATTGCCGCGAAGAAGCGATTCAGCATGCGCCGCAAAATTCAATATCCAGACTTCTGTTCCGTTGTTGAGAGGAACAAACCTTAATCTTGTAAGCTCGTCAGAATAAACCGACGGCATACGGGTGTCGTACTGAAGGGTTTCGGATTCCGCTTTTCCGAAATACAAGCTGCCCCGCGTTCTGTTTTTATAAGCATTCCGAACCGCATTTTCAATTCCGTCATACACAATTTTCATGTATTCGCTGTCGCGGCCGCTCTTTGGAATATTCCCCCACATACCCATTGTGTCAATGCCGGCATGAGTGTGCGTGCTCATGATATTTATTGAGCGACAGCCGCTTTCGTCAGAAAAATCCTTAAGATTTTTTCGGATTCTGTCCACATCATATTTTGAAAGCCCCACACAGTCAACCGACGCAAATATAACGCCGCCATTTCCCGAATTGTCATCAATCCAGACTGCGCTTGCGGTTAAATCGTCAAGTATTCCCGTTGCGGGATTGTTTATTGAGAAACCGGCAACATAATATTTTTTTGAATATATATCATCCGGCATAATTAACGATTTTGCAAAGCCCACGGTATAATATTCAGCCGGGGCTTCATCCGAAATGTCATAAGTTCCTGTTTCGAGTTTTGGCGGAGGAATAAGCTTACTTACGGTTCTGCCGAAAAAGCTGTACAAATCCGTGATGCCGCTGATGAGCTTGGCTGCATACGGAAGCAGGCTTTCAATGTTGAAGACTTGCTCGCTTTTTGCCTGAACAGTGATGCTTTGTGCTGTTACAAATACGCATAACGCCAGAAGAACCGCCAAGAATTTTTTTATTCCTGTCATAATTAACACAGCTCCCACTATGCCAAATTTTACGTCTTTTTATATGATAAAATTATCATGCTCAATGCAAAACGGAGAACTGTAATCAAGAAACCCGAATCACGGCGACACTCGGGGAAATGAACAGTGATGTATTTTCTGATTATATATCAAAGGCTGAACTTTTGCAAGCAAAAATAGCAGTATTTTTGACAAATTGACAATATTATTAAAAGTACGTTCATATAGCGAGTTCTGACGGGCGTTCTGTCGGCTGAACCGACTGCAACCGAAAAACACTTCCGCTTTGAAGAAGCTGAATTCTGTTCGGTCGGGTTGATTGGCAGGGGCTGCTTTGAGCTGTTCAAGGAGACAGAACTTGAATAGTAGAATGCTTTTTATTCGCAGCCCGAAACAGGCAAAAAGCAGCCGTGCGGAATCGGTCTGAATACCCTTTCCGCACGGTTCTAATATGTATATGTTCGGGTTTTCGGAATTAAGGCGATTGATTATATCTGCCGTAATTCTGTATCGCAGCCATAACAGTTCTCATACTTGTCAGCAATGAGCCGTTGTTGATTGAGCCGGCGGTAGTCAGGTTCAGGCCGCGAATGTCTTTCTCCTTTGCCGCCTCACAGTCGCGCCGTACCTCCGCGATTATATCAGCCTCATTGTTGCGCATGAACGTGAACGGAGCAAGCTGACCGTCTATGCGCGTTTCAGGCATATACCTGCGTATCTCGCGCACCGTCACCGTCGGGCCGAAGTTGCAGCCGGTAAGATTAAGACGCGACAGTATCGGAATCAGATGACCCATTGCCGAATCCGAATGCTGATTGCGGCGGTCAGACTTGTTCGGGCTGACCCGGTCAAACACGCTTTTCAGAACCGGATATCCGAACGCCTCATACATTTCGGGAGTCAGCAAGCAGCAGTCGTCGTCGCAGATGTTGAAGCCATGCTCAAAATCCTGTTCGGTGTGACCGGATTCTGCAATGAACAGCGTAATATATGCGTGCAGCACTCTCATTATCGAATCGGAAAAACGTCTGTACAGCCCCTCGTCATCATAATAAAGAAAAATCAGATTTTCGACTCCGTAGACACTTGTTGCCAGTGTCACCGGACCGCGTACACCTGTGAATTGGCCCGGGCGGCGTCCGAACTTTTCATATACCGCCCTGCATTTCTCATCCCAGTCTGCGGGCAGGACAAACGCTCTGAACGCCTCGGGAGAACTGAGCATGAGGTCTATCTCCTCAAGCTTGCGGGAAAGGGACTCCGGATCGTCCAGTGTGCCGCGCAGCCATGTGGTCTTGCCGTCAAATATATATTTCCCGCCGAATACTTCTCCTATCTGACGATAGCCCGGCAGTTCCGAACCGGGAGGCTCAGGCTGACGTTCAGCGAGCAGCGGACGTCCGACAATCTCCACAGCCTTCTGATTATAGCGTTTGTTAAGCTCAAGCCTGCGTTCCGGCAAAGTGTATCCCCACGGCTCGCCGTCCTCGCCAAGCTCCGCGAATACACATTCATCACTCATACGTATGCCGAGCGCAACCTGCGGCGTGCTCCTGCCGAAGCAGTTGTCCGCGTGGGCAAGCGCCTCATCGCGCCAGAAGCTTTCAATGTCAAGATCAAGCATTTTAAAAGCCGTCCGTTCTTGTTATTTCGGAATAATTATAACTATTTTACAAAGAGGTGTCAAGCTATTATATTTATTTGTGCAACAAAATAATTGACCAAGTTTTTTGGAGAAATGTAGTTTGAAAGTGGAGTTTAATTGTTGTTGTATATCAGTTATTTGTATGGTATAATTGTTCTCAACTATACAGCGACGATTGCGGCGTTGTAGTTCCCTATGGTATAATGCTATTATAGGAGGTGTTGTGGTCAAGCAAATTTGTAACAGCAGTGTCTAATTTTGTCGATTTTTGAAGCGCATTTCGTAGGGTGTCAGATAGTTGTTATGTGCGTGTGGACGGAGCTGATTGTACCAGCCGTAAGCAAACTCTGCTATTGCGTAATTCAGTTCATCATCCGTCCGGAAATAGTATCTGTTAATCAGTTCTGCTTTCAATGTGTTGTAATATCTTTCCATCGGCGCGTTGTCATAGGGGCATCCCGCTTTGCTCATGCTTTGGATTATGCCGTGTTCCTTGCAGAACATTATGAATTCAACGGATGTGTATTGGCTGCCTTGGTCTGAATGGAGAATAAGTCCGTCGGGTATATTTCGTTGCGATGAAATAGCTTTTGAAAGAGTTTTTACAGCGAGATCGCTTGTAATATACATTCCTGTTTCGCTGGCGACAATGCTTCTGTCAAATAGGTCAATCACAGCGCAATTAAAACGTACCATACCGCTTGAAAGATGTACATATGTGAAATCTGTGCACCATACGCGGTTCGGAGCAGAAACGGTAAAGTTTTGATTCAGCAGGTTCTGAAATATCTTGTGAGGTTTGCCTTTCCTGTATCCGGGTTTGCTTCGCCTGCAAATGCTGTAGAGCTTAAGCTCTTGATTCATATATTTATGTACGGTAGTTTTGCTCAGGTTAATCCCATTTCTCTCAAGAAACACCTTCATACTTCTGTGACCGAGGATGCCGCCAAATTCGTGGTAAATGCTTTTTATTTCGTTACAGGCGTTGCTTTTCTGAATGTAATACGAATCCTTGCTATGCTTGAGATAGTTGTAATAGGCGTTGGGATGAATCCTCATCCGTCGCAAGAGCCACCTCAGACCGAATGTTTTACAATTGGTTTGGATGAATCGATAAGCCGTTAATCGATTTCCTTTGCAAAGAATGCCGCTGCTTTTTTTAGAAAGTCATTTTCCTTTTCCAGTTCTGCTTTTTGCTTTCGGAGTTTTCTGACCTCCTCAAGCAATTCGAGTTCTGACTTGGCTTCATCGTTTGTCTGGCATTCTTCGCGGTATGCTTTTACCCAATTGCTGATGGTTGCCTTGGCTACTCCGTATTCTGCGGACAGGCTTGCTATTGTTCGTCCGTCACGGATGTGCTGTATTGCTACTTTTTTCCGGGCTTCATCTGTTGAATGTGTCATGGTCATTCCTCCTAATAGTCATTATACACTATTAGACAGGTCTGTTACAATTTTAATATACCACAACATTTTGAAAATAGTGTCCAGTTTTTATTGACTAGTGCACCTTCAGAATGTTTGCTTTGAAAAGTGCGTATATTTTAATGTTCTCTGAAGTTTA
>CAZIMM010000114.1:0-5716 GCA_964540415.1 uncultured Eubacteriales bacterium | reverse complement strand
TTCAGGCGGCAAACTTCCTTGAGAATTCCGACGGCTTGAAGGTTCGTGTGCTCAACATGCACACAATCAAGCCGCTTGACCGTGAGGCTGTCGAAAAGGCAGTTATGGATACCCGCAGAATTATCACCGTTGAGGATCACACTGTTCTCGGCGGACTGGGCAGTGCTGTTGCCGAGGTCGTTGTTGAATCCGGCAAGGGCTGCGCATTCAAGAAGCTCGGTATTCAGGATAAGTTTGCTCCCATCGGCCTTCATGAGGATATTATGTCAATTCTCGGAATCGACACCAACGGCATCGTGGACGCTGTCCGCGAGGTTATGGGCAAAGATTTTGAGCTTGATGACAACTGGGACGACGAGGTTTAATTAATCTCACTAGTGTCACGTTTTCTACGTCCGTATAAGATTTGTGTTAGACGGAGAAAGCTGTGTCCCGGTAGAAATATCGCGCACATACTTAGGAGAAAGGATTGATAACCATGTCCTCAAGAGATGAGGTTTACACCAATAAAATTTTCCTGTGTGCCGCGCTGCCTCTTGTCAAGACCATTGCCATGGATGTTCCGTCGCTTGCGAAAAAGTTTGAGCACGCCCATTCGATTTATCAAATTAGCGCGCTGTGCCCCGACGTTCCCGAGGGAAAGGTCGGCACGCACTTTGTCGTTAATAACGGTGAATGGCTTGTTCACACCGATAAGCTGACGGATAACGCCCATGTCGAGCTTGAATTCAAGAGCATCGAGGCGCTGAACGCATTTTTCAAAGGTAAGATTTCTCCGGCAACACTGCCGAAGATGAAGGGCGCTGTCAAAAAAACCGGCGCATTTGTTTCTCTCATGATGGTGCTGTTGAAAATGTCCTCGCTTCTCACCGCAAAACAGCCTCCCGAGGATGAGGAAACCAAAAAGCTGCTCACGAAGTGCTATTTCTATCTGCTTTCGAGCGGCATCAGCACATTGAACAAGCAGGGTCATGAGGCCGTTCATGAGTGGACGAGCAAAAGCCCGGACAGGGTCTATGCATGGGCTGTTGACGGATATCCGGAAATCTCCGCCTATCTGCGCATTAAGGCGGGCAAGAGCCGTGCCGGCAGAGGCGAGTACAAGAGGGCAATGCCGTTTTTCACCATGCGTTTTGACTGCCTTGACAGCGCGCTCGGAATTCTCATGTCCATTGACGATATGCTTGAGTCAACAAAGGCTGGCCATCTGATTATGGATGGCGCACCCGAGTTCGGAGCTCAGATAGGCGACTTTATGATGCAGGTCGGAGCCTACGCTCAGGGCTGATTGTCTTGAAAGGAATGTAAAACTACCAATGAAAATATTTTTGATCGGCGGCACCGGCTTGCTCGGCTCCGCGGCAGCAAAATTGTTTATCGAGCACGGCCATCAGGTTAAAACTGTCGCTCTGCCTCCTCTCCCCGAGGGAGCGCCGATACCCGAGGAAATGGAAATTGTTTTCGGCAACTATCTTCAGCTGACCGACGATGAGGTCAAAGAGATGATGGCGGGATGCGACTGCTTTGTGTTCGCCGCAGGCGTTGACGAGCGCGTCGAGTTCCCGGCTCCGGTTTACGAGGCTTATAAAAAATACAATATCGAGCCTGTCAAGCGCCTTATCGGTCTTGCCAAGGAAAGCGGCATCAAGCACAGCGTTGTGCTCGGGTCGTACTTCTCCTATTTTGCAAAGGAATTCCCGGATATGAAGCTCACAGAGAAGCATCCCTATATCCGCAGCAGAATAGATCAGGAGAATGCGGCGTTTGCTCTTTCGGACGAGAACATGGACGTTGCAGTGCTTGAGCTTCCGTACATTTTCGGCACACAGCCCGGCAGAAAACCTGTGTGGGTAATTCTCATCGAGCAGCTTGAAAACATGGGCCCCGTCACAATGTATCCCAAGGGCGGAACAGCAATGCTCACGGTTCGTCAGGTCGCTCAGGCAATTGTCGGTGCTGCGGAAAAGAACCGCGGTGCAAACGCTTACCCCATCAGCTTTTACAACCTTTCATGGGACGAGTTCCTCAGAATTGTCCACGCCGCAATGGGCAAGCCGAACCGCAAGATAATCCACATCGCAAAGTGGATGTTCCAGCTTTTCGGTCACCATATGCGCAAGGAATACAAGGAAAAGGGTGTTCAGGGCGGTATTGACCCTGTCGGCCTTGCCGATCTGATGTGCATGAACACATTCATCGACAGACGCTGGAGTGTTGATCTCGGAGTCACGGAGGACGATATCAAGAGCGCTATCTTCGATTCCGTCAAGCTTTCCGTTGATTCTTACAAGGGCACTCAGAAGCTTCTTGAAATGAAGGGCGAATAATTTCGTCTGTGATTCAAAACGTGACTGTCCAAAAATTCGCAGCCACATAATGCAACAATGAAAACGCCCGCCGTAAAGAGAGAAAAGCTCTTTCCGGCGGGCTTTGTTATATTTGAAAAGGGCAATTATTTCGCCGTAAAACGGAAATTACTTAAAAGCCTTGAGTGTGTATGTGGCTTCCCAATTATTCAGTGTTTTTATATCGGAAAAGCCCGCTGCCTGCAATGCCTCCCGCTCGTGCTGCACCGTCAGCGGAGTGTCATAGTGATAAATCTCGCCGTCGCTGATTCCCTGTAACCGCTTCAAGCGTGACAATTCCCGGCGATAAAACTGCTCATCGGCGTCGGATAACGAAAAGTAATCGGTAATTATAAAATATCCGCCGGATTTCAGCGCTTGATATGTTTTTTTATACAGCGGTATTTTCTCTTCTTTTGTAAAATGATGCAGAGACTCAACTGAAACTGCAGCATCAAAAGCATTGTTTTCAAACGCAATATCAAAATATGAGCCTAAAATCAACGTCAGATCCTTATCGGGCAATTTCTTCTTCAAAGCATCCAGCATTTTCGGTGCAAGGTCAATGCCGACCGTCCTTGCAGAGGGATTGATTCTGTAGTATCGCTCCAGCTCCAATCCCGTACCGCAGCCCAAATCAAGGATACGCGATTCAGACTCTTTCGGAAGGCATTGTGCCGTATACTCATAGAATTCGCACGCGGATTCAATGCAGGTCAATTGATGCTCGTCATACTCATCAATTCGATTGTCAAAAAACTCTCCGATTCTTTCAAGCATAGCATCATCTCCGAACATTTCGCTTTGTACTGTATCGGTAAATCGGGATTTGTCTTGTAAAAATTTCGGCAGTCCATCTATTCGCTTGTATAATAAATTTCATCGGCTTGTTGCCTGTTCCTCAGTAGATTTCAATGCTGCCCAGGCGGTTCGTTCCGATGATGTTCAGAATCAGCCCGCCTTGCTTACCGGATGAGCTCATTTCAACGCTGCCCAGGCTGTTGTTAACATCGCAGTTAATATGCCAGTCCTTCGGCACATGAATTTCGAGTGAGCCGAGGCGGTTGTTAACATTGAGCGTTCCGTTTCCGGTATATAGTTCGGTGTTCTCGAAGAATACTTCACGGCTTCCGAGCTCGTTGTTGATGTCGCAGCTTGCGAAAGTGCTGCAGTCAATATATTTAACCGAGCTTCCGCTGTAGTCGTGACCGTTGCCCGAACCTGTGCAGACTTTGCTGATTTTCGATATGTGTGAGAAGGAATTCGGAAAAATAATTGATGTTCCGACGGTCAGCAGCAGCGCGCAGAGAAGCACCAGCCAGTTCGACATGATGTTGTCTGATGCCATACCGACAGCAGCGGCAATGTTGCTTTCAAAAATCAAAAAGATAAATGAGAGCGGAAAAAAGATGTTCGGAACTCTTTTTTTCCACAGTTCTCCGACAGCCCACGAGAGGCACAGCACCCCGAGAACAATTTTCAGAACCGGTATGTTGTTCAGCCAACCCATACCCTGCCCAAACGCATCAATAATGATAAGAACCGCTGCACAGATAAGCACCAGACCCCAGAATATACTTTTCTTTCTCATTTGTAATACCTCATTTCGTCCATTTTTTCGCGGAAAATTTTATAATACATCCTTGAGCACCATACCTTTTTGTGTGAATCGTTGAAGAAAATCTCGCTTGCGCCTGCAAGGTTCTTGTCGACTGACGCAACTTTTGTGCAGTTTACAATACACGACTTTGAAATTCTGACGAACTCCGATGACAGTATTTTTTCGAGTTCATACAGCTTGTACTCCGTGTAAAGCATTTTGTCTGCAGTATGGGCTGCTGTGCGGCCGTCAGATGACTCAAAAAACATTATATCATTCCTCGGCACAAAGTATTCCGAGTCTCCGCTTGTTAAAACTAACTTTGCGTTCTGATCAATTATGTTGGCAATTACATCCTGCAAAAGTCTGACTTCATCGTTCATGCTTTTGCATCGGATAATCACTTCATCTTTAACATCATCAGATATTTCTGTTATCAGATTCATCTTTTCACCTCACAACCATATTGTAGCAAGTTGTGTAAATATGTAAACAGTTTTCGGGTGACAGGTTGCCTGTGGGATTCAACAGGCAGATATTAACATAAAGTCACAAAAATTTCCGCTGAAAATGCCATTGCGGTTGAGTTGCAGTGCAGAAAACGGTCTTGACCGTTCCGCCAAAAACGCTGAAAATCCGCGGATCGTCGAGGACACCGACCTCTGCACGATTAAGATTGAATTCCCGACAAATTCCGGTTTTTCGCTCCATCATTAAATATAAACTCGTCTACGGTTTGTAGTTCGACCTGCCGTGGAACAAACTGCTTATTTTATTCAGAACCAATACTCATGCATTTGTTTCAAAAAAGCTTTTGTTATTGGGTATCCACTATTACTCACCTATAACGGAATCAACGCCACAGTATGGGCATATTGCTGTTCCAAAAGTGTCTTCAACCCACTCTGAAATTTCCTTTGGATTTAAATATCTCCAAACAATAAAAGCAACCGCATTTCGTGTCTTTTAAAAGTTTATATCGATGGTTACTTGAAAACTCATGCGCACGGATAATATCTTCCATAAACGGCTGTCTCACCCCAAGCATATTATAAATAATCTTGCTCCACAACTTCTGATTTATTTACGCGTCCCGTCTTCATAAAAAGCGTTTTTCAGAGCCTTTTCTGTCGGGATAATTGATGCAACAAGAATAACAATTTGAACTGTAATTAATACAGTTCCCGTGACACTTATCACATTGTCAGATGCGCCGTATACCGGTATATGGACTATTGACGACGGGAATATAATAATCCACCCGATTTTATACCAAAGTCTGCCGCAGCAGTCGTGCGCGAACTTCCATGTGTCCATATTTTTCATGGAACGCGTTGTTCTGTAACCGATTAACCCATTTATTTTTTTCGGAGGATGCTTCCACATCAGCCGCCCTGATATAATCATTATAATCGGTGTCAGCAAATCACAGCATAACATAAACCACCAAAACCACATATGCTCATCTCCCTCAAAATTTCCGGCTTATGTATCAATCAGGCAATTCGGGATAAGTTAGAGCTACAAATTAATGCAGAGTAGGGCGGGGGCTTGCTCCCGCCGTTTCAGAGGTCAGAACAATGATGGCGTGAACGTGCGTCGGTATAATCACATATTTATCAATCTTCACATAATCATATCGTTTTTCGAGTTCAAACAGCTGTTCTTCGCATATTCGACCGATGGGCGTGAGATTGATTTTTGAAGCGGCGGGAGCAAGCCCCCGCCCTACTCTGCCCAAAACCGGCAGGTTGCTGTATGTATTTACGGT
>CAZIMM010000113.1:0-5825 GCA_964540415.1 uncultured Eubacteriales bacterium | reverse complement strand
GACAGCCTGCGACAGTTTCATAATTCCCGAATTGACAAAGCCGACAACCATAACCGTTGTCGCAGAGGATGACTGAATAACGGCAGTTACGCCCGCGCCCAAAAGCACAGCGGCGACAGTGTTGCCGGACAGCTTCTCAAGCGTACGCTCCAGTCTTCCGCCCGACAGCTTCTCAAGCCCCTTTCCCATGTAACTCATGCCGAAAAGGAACAGTCCGAGGCCGCCGAGCATAGTCAAAACGGAAAAAACATTCATAGAAACACCCGGAGTTATTTTATTTCAAAACACCGATATTATGCGGCAATTTTGCGCGGGAAAGCATTTTCAATGTTGAGCGCGCTTGCAATATAGCACGGGATGTTCCTGTTTTTGACAGCCTCGCCCTGGTCAATGAAATTGTCGCATCCGTAAACCAGAAGCGGAACGTTTGCGGAGGAATGTGAGCCGGAGGTATAAACGTAGTCGCCGTTGGTTTCTTTGATTGCGCCGGTCTCATGGTCAGCTGTGATGACAACGAGTGTATTGCCGTCCGCTTTTGCAAAGTCAAGTGCGATTTTTACGGCTTTGTCAAATTCCTCAACAGCTTCAGCGGCGCCCTCAACATCGTTTTTGTGCGACATTTTGTCAATGTGTGCGCCCTCAACCATCAGGAAAAAGCCCTTTGTGTTGTTTGTGCTGAGGGTTGCGATTGCTTTTGTGACCATTTCTTCAAGGTTTGGTGAATCACTCTCCGGATCGAGCATCCAGGTGTCATCCCCGAACTGTCCGAAGCTCTTGTCTGAGGGAGTCAGAGCGTTGAACTCGTCAAGAGTGTCAACGTAGGTGTAGCCGTTTGCGGCACAGTCGACCTCGGTTGTGACATCACTGTTTGCAGACCAGATGAAGGAAATGTCGTCAAGAGCAAGCTGCTGCGCGGAAATATCATCTGCGTTTCCCCTTGCGGAGGTGTGAGCAGTATAACCGGATGGCGTGGCACCGGTGTTTGAATCGGTTGTGACAACGCCGGTTTTCATGCCCTTTTCCGCGGCGGCTTCACGAATGTTAATAGGATAGCTGACAAAGGCGTACATATCCTGCGGATACACACCGACACAGCCGTTGGTTGTTCTCACTCCGCAGGCGAGCGCGGTGGCGCCGGCGGCGGAATCGGTGACAGCTTCCATGGAGGCTGTTTGACTCTGACCGCGCAGCGGAACAGTTTCCATATTGAGGGTGATGTTGCGCGTTTTTTTTGCAAGCTTGAGAGTGTTTTCTCCCATGCCGTCACCGATCATCATGATGACATTTTTAACATCGTTTCGATCCGTGATCGGCTCGTCAAAGCTGAGCACAAGGCAGAAGCCGAGGTTAATAATTGCGATAAAAAGAGCGAATACTCTCTTTATGGGTGTGTTCTTAATAAAAGAAATAATTTTCGCGTCCATTTTGTAAACCTCCAAGTTTTATTCGGCTCTGACAAATATGTATTTTACCGCCGATATTAAAATTATACCATATTTAGAGTTAAAGTCAATCAGACTATGCAAATGTTGTAAAAAAAATACCGAAAAGTGTTGACCCCGGATAACTGTTGTGATAAAATCATCATGATATTACATTGTCGAATTATGTTGAAGGAGGTGCAAAATGTCAACATTGTTGTCGAGAGCTTATTCCAGATTTGTCTCGCGCATGTCTTTGCTGAACCGTCGGTTCGCATTGTCCGTTCAGAGCTTTGCAGCGTCACGAAATTTTGCACGGCTTCTCGCACTGATTATTGCATTTGCCGAGTGCTTCGGCTCATTTGTGTTCAATGCTCCGATGACCCCGAACGGGCAGGCACTTGATTTGTCCGGATACACTCTCGTGCTCGAGGATGATTTTGAGGGCAGCAATATGGACACTTCCGTTTGGGAATACAGGGCAACCGGTCCGAGGCGCAGCGGTTTCAACTCTCCGCAGCAGGTGCGCGTTGAAAACGGAAATCTGATTATCAAAGCAAGTTACCGTTCTGACATTCCCGGCCGGGAGGGCTGGAATGCAGGCATGGTGAATACAAAGCAAAGGTTTATCAACGGTTATTTTGAGATAAGGTGCAAATGCTCAATCGGCGGAGGATTTTGGAGCGCGTTCTGGCTGAATTCTCCGGGTATGTCAAGCGCCGAAGCATCGGACGGAGGAGTCGGCGGAGCGGAAATTGATATTTTTGAGGCATTTAACTACAAAAAACCGTTCGTTGCGTCCGACAGCGTGTCACAAAATATTCACGTAGGAGGATACGGTGACGGCCTGCGCTCCGAAATGTTAGGGAATTACTTCGGCAATAATATTTACACCGAGTATAACACCTACGGACTTGAGTGGACGCAGGATCAATACATTTTTTATATAAACGGCATAGAAACCGTTAGGTCAAGTTTTTCAAGCGGCGTTTCGGCAGCGGAGGAATATGCGATAATTTCCCTCGAAGTTCCCGACAGAATCACAGCCGAACAGGGATTTGAAACGGAGTTCCTTGTCGATTATGTAAGAATATATCAAAAAATTAAGTAAGGAGATATTAAAATGAAAGTCGAAAAATCCACACTTATCGGTGATGTCCTTGACGCAGAAAAGGAAACTGCGCAGTTCTTTCTCCAAATGGGCATGCACTGCCTCGGCTGCCCGTCGGCAAGGGGCGAAAGCATTGAACAGGCCTGCAGAGTTCACGGAGTTGACGCGGACAATCTGGTTGACACTATCAACGAGTTCCTGTCATCCATAAATTGAAGCATCTTTCTGACAGACTGCTTATGGCGGCGGACTTTGTCCGCCGCGGCAGCTCGGTTGCCGACATAGGAAGCGACCACGCTTATCTTCCGTGCTACCTCGTGGCGCAGGGAATCTGCCCGCGTGCCGTTGCTTCGGATTTGCGCCCGGGGCCGCTCGAAAACGCAAAGAAAAACATCGCCGCCTGCGGTCTCAGTGAAAAAATCGTCACCCGCTTGTCTGACGGACTTGACGGTATTTCCCCCGAAGAGGCGGACGATATCGTCCTTACCGGTATGGGCGGAACGCTGATGGCTCAGCTGCTTTCGCGCGCACCGTGGCTGAAGGATGAAAGAAAGAGGCTCATTCTTCAACCGATGTCGCACGCGCAGGATGTTCGGGAATTTTTGTATTCCAACGGCTTTGAAATCGAGGCCGAGAACGCTTGCGGGCAGGACGGTAAGCTTTATCTTTGCATGCTTGCCCGGTATACCGGAAAATGCACAAAAATCACCGATGACTTGCTATATATAGGCAAGCTGTATATATGTGAAAAGCCGGAGGCGAAGCAGATTATTGAAAGCACGAAAAATGCTTTGCAAAGAAAGGCGGACGCTGTTGCGGCTGCCGACCCGCAGCTTTCGGAAAAGCTGAACAACATTGTAAAAAATATTATGTTGAAGGTGGAACATAAATGAAAAAATATTTACAAACCCTTGTTCTCGCAATTCTGGCAGGCATATCAATCGGTATCGGCGGCACGGTTTTTTTGTCGGTTGACAACAAAATTGTCGGAGCGCTGCTGTTTGCAGTCGGATTGCTGACAATAGTCGGAAACGGGCTGAACCTTTACACCGGAAAAATCGGATATCTGTTTGACAACAAACCCGCATACATAATCGACCTCATCCTGATTTGGATCGGAAATCTTGCGGGAGCAGCCGGAATCGGATACGCAATTCGTGCAACACGGATTGCCGGAATCGCGGAAAAGGCCGAGGCAATGTGTCAGACGAAGCTCGCTGACGATCCGTTGAGTATTCTTATCCTGGCCATAGGATGCGGAATACTTATGTATGTCGCGGTGGACGGCAACAAGGTCAACCCGAACAATTTTGCAAAGTCGCTTGTGCTTGTTTTTTGCGTTGCCGTGTTCATACTTTGCAGCTTTGAACACTGCGTGGCGAATATGTTTTATTTTTCGGTTTCGAACTCCTGGAGCGCAAAAACCTTCGGATATTTGCTGATTATGACTCTCGGCAATTCAATCGGCGGCGTGCTCATCCCGGTCTGCAAAAAGCTCACCGGTGCCGCTGCAGTTCAAGAGCCGCAAAAGAAACAAGTGAGCAAGAAAAAGGAACAATATGTGTAAATAAATTTGTGTAAATCAAAAACGGCGAAGCACCGATGACAGGTGCTTCGCCGCTTTATTTGTTTTATCAGTTATAAGTGAAGTAATCCTGTGCGAATTCGGGAGACCAGGAGTGAAGTATCTCGGATGTCAGCGTGGGCTTTGTGGTAAGGAAAAAGTCCGGCTGAAAAGTTGCAAGCTTACAAAGTGCCGTAAAATTGTCATCCGCTTTGACCCACAGCTCAATCCCGATTTCCGTGCAAAGCCTTGAAAGCTCTCTGCTTGCCTGATCATAATCAACGCAAATGCCCCGGATTCGCTGCTGCTTGAGTGCTTCGAGCTTTGCCCTGTTGGGGTCTTCATCATCAATGCTGTAGATAAGGTCAATGGCGGTGATTTTCTCTGTTATTATATTGACACTGTTCTTATCCGCACCGCAGATGATAACGCGGTTTTCATACTCTCTCGTCACAATGTCGCTGTAAAGCTGCATAATATTGCTCAATTCGCACAGGTTCACGCACAGTGTAACCTTGGGAAAGCGCTCAAGCAAATCGAGTATACGCGAAAACTTGACAGGAGTTTCGCTGACATCATCGAAGCTTTCGGCAATCACCGGAACACCGTCGGAATCAAATGCAACATTGACAAAGACATATTCAGCGCCTGTATTGAATTGTGCTTTTGTTCCGAGGTAAGTGTTTGCATCGCTGCCGTCAGTTCCGGGCATCGCAGCAACGCACGGCACTTGCAGCGGAGCGCCTGTTTCGTCAAGCTCTGTGTAGATTAATTCCGACATAAGCCTGCGCAATTTTAACCTTTCAAGAGGGGAGTAGCGGCTTTCGGGAGCATAGAAAAGCGCAAGAACTCCGCCGACAAAGGCACATACTGCAAGCGAGATGAGCAGAATTTTACGAACGAGTGCTTTGTTCATTTCAGCTTTAATTCCTTTGCAATTTCATCGGTTATGCTGTTGAGACGTTCCATTTTGTTTTCGATATCCTCGACGAGCTTCAGCTGTGTTCGGCAGCGGTCAAGATTGTGCTCGGGATATGCGGTCTTAAAATATGTGTCGCCGTTTATGTAGTCGGCAAGAAAACGCGAGCCGCACTCATAGGTCATCAGCTTGCAGGAAAACGGCAGATAGGTTATCTCCGCGGGGCAAAGACTTGTTCCCGCCGCTTCGAGATATCCCTTTGTGTAGCTTGAATAAACGTCAATGTCAAACGAAACCTTTGAAAGGTCCTTCTCGTCCTCATCGGCGGTGTTGCCTGCAAAACGCAGACTGTCGCCGAAATCATAAAGAGAAAGTCCGGGCATAACAGTGTCCAGGTCAACAATGCAAATGCCGTCGCCGGTTTTATTGTCAAACAAAACATTGTTGAGCTTTGTGTCGTTATGTGTAACCTTCAGCGAAAGCTCGCCTTTGTCGAGCAGATTGAGCAGAAGCCCGGCTTCTTTTTCACGCGAAAGGAAAAAATCAATTTCGTCTGCAACAGAGGCGGCTCTGCCGACCGGGTCGGCTTCAACGGCATTGCGCAAATCCCTGATTCTCACGGGTGTGTTGTGAAAGTTCGGAATAGTTTCGTTTAGCGTGTCAATTGGGTAATCGGCAAGCAGGCACTGGAAGCGGCCGAAAGCCTTTCCGGCCTTGTAGCACAGCTCGGTGCTGTCGGGAAGATTGCAGGTGAAGGTGTCCGAAACATAGGAAAGACAGCGCCAGAATGAACCGTTTGCGTCAACAAAA
>CAZIMM010000112.1:0-5879 GCA_964540415.1 uncultured Eubacteriales bacterium | reverse complement strand
CTCGTATTTTTTCGGAACCTTGTTCAGATTGATGTTCAAGCCGTCGGCAAGCTCGCCGATTGCAACAGAGACACCGCCCGCGCCGAAGTCATTGCAACGCTTGACAAGCTTTGTTATTGCCGGGTCACGGAAAAGCCTTTGAAGCTTTCTTTCTTCGGGTGCGTTACCCTTTTGCACCTCTGCGCCGCATTCCTCAAGAGATGCGAGGCTATGCTTCTTTGAAGAGCCTGTTGCGCCGCCGCAGCCGTCGCGACCGGTTCTGCCTCCGAGCAATATAACGATGTCTCCCGGTTCCGGGCGTTCTCTGCGAACATTTTCAATGGGAGCGGCACCGACAACAGCGCCGATTTCCAGGCGCTTTGCAACGTATCCGGGATGATAGATCTCATCAACAAGCCCTGTCGCAAGCCCGATCTGATTGCCGTAGGAGCTGTATCCCGCTGCGGCAGTCGTCACAATTTTGCTTTGAGGGAGCTTGCCCTCAATTGTTTGCGAAACCGGCAGAAGCGGATTTGCCGCGCCCGTGACGCGCATTGCCTGATAAACATAGCTTCTGCCCGAGAGCGGGTCGCGGATTGCACCGCCGATACAAGTGGCGGCACCGCCGAAGGGTTCAATTTCCGTCGGGTGATTGTGAGTTTCATTTTTGAACAGCAGCAGCCATTTTTCGGTTTGTCCTTCAACATCAACATCAATTTTCACAGTACATGCGTTGATTTCTTCAGACTCGTCAAGATTTTTCAGAATACCCTTTTTTGAAAGATATCTCGCACCGATGGTTGCAAGATCCATAAGATTGACAGGCTTTGTGCGGTTAAGCTGAGAGCGGATTGAAAGATAGTTTTCATATTCTGCTCTGACAGCCTCGTCCGCAATCTCCGCACTGTCGATGGTTGTTAAGAAGGTTGTATGACGGCAATGATCTGACCAGTAGGTGTCTATCATCTTGATTTCGGTCAGAGTCGGGTCACGCTTTTCTCCGATAAAATACTCCTGGCAGAAAACAATATCGTCAATGTCCATTGCAAGCGAATAGCTCGCAATGAACTGCTCAAGCTCATTTTTGCTCAATCCGGTGAAACCGTCAAGAGTTCTGACAGTTGTGGGAATTTCGTAATTTGCCGCAAGAGTTTCGGGTTTGTCGAGTGAAGCTTCACGGCTTTCAACCGGGTTGATTGCATGTTTTTTTATTGCGGCAAGTTCATCCTCTGAAAGCTTCCCGTCAAGCAAAAACACCCGTGCCGTTCTCACCGCGGGACGTTCGCCCTGTGACACAAACTGAATGCACTGTGCGCATGAATCGGCTCTCTGGTCAAACTGACCCGGCAGATATTCAACAGCAAAAACCGTTGAATCCGTTTCCGGGAGCTCATCATAAGTGTTGTCCTGCTGAGGCTCGGAAAAAACAGTCAGGCGGCATTGCTCAAACAGCTTTTCGTCAAGACCCTCAACATCATATCTGTTGAGAATACGCAGTCCCGTAAGCGAACTGATGTTCAGCATTGTGCGAATGTCCTTGAGAAAATGCTTCGCTTCAATGTCAAAGCCTGATTTCTTCTCAACATAAATTCTGAAAACTCCCAAAATTGCGTTCCCCCTTTAATTTGTTTTGCCGAGCGCTTTGAGAGCGCTCAATCCGATATCACTGCGGCTGAAACAATCTGTAAAGTGAATTTGATTCACAGCATCATAGGCATTTGTCAATGCCACGTCCAGTTCGGGCGCTGTGGCGGTTACGCCGAGCACTCTGCCTCCCGAGTTGACAAGCTTTTCGCTTTCCAGCCTTGTGCCGGCATGGTAGACGGTAATATTGTCCGGAAAACATGTGTCAAGGCCAAATATTTCATAACCCGAGGCATACTTTACAGGATAACCGCCGGAAGCAATAACTACGCAAGCGGCACAGCCGTTGCTGAATTCAACTTTGATATCGGAAAGTGTTTCATTACGCACCGCACGCATGATGCTGAGCAAATCGGTTTTGAGCAACGGCAGCACAACCTGTGTTTCGGGGTCGCCGAACCGGCAGTTGTATTCAATTACCTTCGGACCGTCCGGAGTAATCATCAATCCGAAATACAAACAGCCCTTGAAGGTTCTGCCCTCTGCATTCATTGCAGCAAACGTCGGAAGGAATATTTTTTCCATACATTCCGCGGCAACGTCCGGCGTGTAATACGGGTTGGGTGCAACAGTTCCCATTCCTCCGGTGTTAAGTCCCCTGTCACCGTCCAGAGCGCGCTTATGATCCATGGAGGAAACCATCGGAACAATCGTCTTTCCGTCAGTGAATGCAAGCACCGAGACCTCGGCGCCGGTGAGGAACTCCTCAACAACAATATTGTTGCCGCTTTCGCCGAAAGCTTTGTCGGTCATTATTGAATCGACAGCGGCAACCGCAGCTTCTTCGTTCTGCGCAATGATAACTCCTTTTCCCAGAGCCAGTCCGTCGGCCTTAATCACAACCGGATAAGTGTTTTGAGAAAGAATGTATTCCTTTGCCGACGACGGTTTGTCAAAAACATTGTATTCTGCAGTCGGTATTCCGTATTTTTTCATCAGGTTCTTGGAAAATACCTTGCTGCCTTCAATAATCGCTGCCTTTGCCTCCGGTCCGAAGCAGGGAATCCCCTTTTCTTCAAGACAGTCAACACAACCGAGAACAAGCGGGTCATCGGGAGCGACAACTGCAAAATCAATGCTGTTTTTCTCCGCAAATCCGACAATTCCGTCAATGTCTGTCGACTTTATCGGCACACATTCGGCATCAAAGGATATGCCTCCGTTACCGGGAAGCGCATAAATCTTGTCAACAGTCGGGTTTTCCTTGATTTTTTTGATGATGGCGTGTTCTCTGCCGCCGCCACCGACAACCATAATTCTCATATTGTATAAATGCTCCTTTATCAATGGTGGAAAAGGCGAATTCCGGTAAACGCCATGGCAATGCCGTATTTGTTGCAGCAATCAATTACGATATCATCACGAATTGAGCCGCCGGGTTCAACAATGTATTCAACTCCGCTGCGGCGGGCACGTTCAATATTATCATCAAACGGGAAAAATGCGTCGCTGCCAAGTGAAACACCCTTACAGGTTTTGAGGAATGAAACCTTTTCGGATTTTGTAAGTGGTTCGGGCTTTACAGCGAAAATCTTCTGCCAATTGCCTTCGCCGAGAACGTCATCGCTGTCTTCGGAAATATAAACATCAATTGCATTGTCTCTGTTCGGTCTGCCCAGGTCGTCACGGAACTGAAGACCCAAAACCATCGGATGATGGCGAAGCTGCCAATTGTCTGCCTTGTTTCCGGCGAGCCTTGTGCAGTGAATTCTTGACTGCTGGCCGGCACCGACACCGATTGTCTGACCGCCCACAGCATAGCAAACCGAGTTAGACTGCGTATATTTAAGAGTTATGAGAGAGATTATCAGATCGCGCTTCGCACTGTCGGGAAGATTTTTATTCTCTGTCACAAGGTTTGTGAGAGATGCCTCGTCAATTTTCAGCTCGTTTCTGCCCTGCTCAAAAGTTATTCCGAACACCTGCTTGCGTTCAATCGGCTCCGGAACATAATCTGCGTCAATTGCAACAACATTATAACCGCCCTTGCGCTTGCCCTTAAGTATTTCGAGAGCTTCGGGGTTATATGAAGGGGCAATCACACCGTCGGACACCTCATGTGCAATCAACTTCGCGGTGGGAACGTCACATTCGTCGCTCAAGGCAATCCAATCGCCGAAGGATGACATTCTGTCGGCACCTCTTGCTCTGGCATATGCGTTTGCAAGCGGTGAAAGCTCTGCGCCGTCGTCTATGAAATACATTTTTCTCAATACATCGTCAAGAGGCTCACCGACTGCGGCACCGGCCGGAGAAACGTGCTTAAATGAAGCCGCGGCAGCCATTCCTGTTGCCGCTTTCAGCTCACGCACCAGCTGCCAGCTGTTGAACGCATCGAGAAAATTGATGAAACCCGGCTTGCCGTTGAGCACGGTTATCGGGAGCTCGCGGTTTTCAATGAAAATTCTGGAGGGCTTTTGGTTTGGATTGCAACCGTATTTGAGTTCAAGTTCCTTTGCCATAATAACGCTCCGCCTTTCAATATTTAATGTATTGTTATTTATTTACGTTTTCTATTCTGACTTCGGTTTTTCCGGATTCAATGTCGATATAACTGACATAAAGAGAAACCTTGTTGCTTGAGTTGAGATTGTTCCACAGAACGCTTGTGAATTCATCAATGCTGTCAGGCACGGTTATGTATTCCGGCTCACCGTCAAATGACGGGATGGGGCTGCCGTCGCAGCGGTAGGTATGAATGAAGCGACCCTCACCGGCAACAGGTTTGTCAAAGTCAAAGAAATATCTTTGGCAGCTGTCAGGATTGCCGTTTGCACTTTTCAAAATGCTGAGCTTGTATGAAAATTCACCGTTTGAAACTGTGAGCATGCCGCTGATGCGCGGAGTGAAATTAGGGGCGTCTGGCTCAAAGCAACGGGTGCGCAGCGCATCCTCAAAGCAGCCTCCGTCGGCAAGAAAATCAAAAACGGTGTCGGTCTGGTCGCCGTTTGTCACAATGGTAATGTCTTTGTATTTGCGAACGGGAGCATAAATGATAAGTGAAGGATCTTCAAGTTTTGAGGGATCAAAGGCCTCGGTGCGGATACCGTCCTTTGTTTCGACAAAAATCCTGTTGCGGCTGTTTGAGCTTCTGCCCATGATAAAATACGCGGTTACAGCCTTTTTACCGTCAGCACTTTTGCCGATAATGATGCCTCTGCCGGGATAAGTGTTTTCCGAAAGAGCCTTTGCAATGTCCAGAACAACCATTTTCAATTCCGCCCTTCTTTATCTTTCATTATTTTACTGCTTATTATTTCCGCCGCTTTCGGAAGCAGTTCCCATTCCGCCTGCTCCATAACACGGCGCTGAAGAGTCTCCGGGGTGTCGCCTTCACAAATGTCAACAGCCTTTTGCAGGATGATTTTTCCGCCGTCGGTGATTTCGTTTACAAAGTGCACAGTAGCACCAGTAACTTTAACTCCGTAATCCAAAGCGGCTTTGTGAACGCGTAAACCGTAAAAGCCGTCCCCGCAAAAGGACGGTATCAAAGACGGGTGAACATTAATTATCCTGTCGGGGAAACGTGACACAAAGTCGGAGCTCAGCACCGAAAGAAAACCGGCAAGGACAATCAGTTCAATTCTTTTGTTTTCTAAAACTTCAGTCAGCTTTTTCTCAAAATCTGTCTGACTTTTGCACTCGCTTCGTGAAACAACCGCGCTGTCCACTCCGGCTGCCGCGGCTCTTTCGAGAGCATAAACTCCGCTTTTGCTTGAAACCACCAACACAATTTCGCCGCTTTTCAGCTCGCCGGCACCCTGAGCATCAAGCAAAGCCTGAAGGTTTGTGCCACCGCCGCTGACAAGTACGGCAATGCGGGTTTTCAGCATAAAATCACACCGCCGTCCTCTTCCGCGATTTCGCCCATGATGTAAGCCGCCTCGCCGTTGTCACGCAGGACACGTACTGCTTCGTCTGCTTTATCAGACGCCACAACAACACTCATTCCGACACCCATGTTATATGTGTTGAACATATCGCGCTCGGTTATGCCTCCGGTTGTCTGCAGAAGTGCAAAAATCGGCAGGGTTTTGAGTGCCTTCTTTTCAATTTTATATGAGAAACCGCGAGGAATGCTTCTGGGCAGATTTTCATAAAAGCCGCCGCCGGTGATGTGAGAAACGGCTTTGATATTGACAGCGCCTGAAAGTGCAAGCAGAGGTTTGACATAAATTTTTGTAGGCTCAAGCAACGCCTCTCCGAGAGTGCAGCCGAGTTCTTCAACATAAAGACCGAGATTGGAGTGCTCAACA
>CAZIMM010000111.1:292-5965 GCA_964540415.1 uncultured Eubacteriales bacterium | reverse complement strand
GAACGAATCCAGCTTAAAACAAAACTGACTCCGCTCGAAAAACGAAGTCAGTTTGCCACTTATTAATTAAATATTCTGCATTCTGCCATAGGGTGCTTTTTTGTACTGTCTGTACAAACTGGGGCAGTTCAACCCCCTCGCTGTTTTTTTATGTATAAGCATCAGATAGCCATCCGCTTTCAATCGCGTGTAAGTCACAGGCGCGTCACACTCCCAGCGACACGGCAATGAGAGCCGCAAAGCCGATAAAAAATGCGGCGAGTTGACGCTTTGAAAGCTTTTCCTTGAAAAATATCCGGGAAACGAAGGCGCTGAGCAACAATACGCTGCCGTTGTTGACGGGGAAAAATATGATGCTCGGCATTGCGCCCGCAAGATAAAGATTCATCTTGTGAACGCTTCCGAGAAGCAGTCCGCCGGCAATGACAATGCCCGCCTGCTTTGCCGTCGGACGGAACAGCTCGCTGCCGGAGCGGCGCACAAAGGCGAACGACACAAGGAGAATTACGATTATTGTTATGAAAGATATGTCCAGAAACGCGGATGCCTCGTCGGGGTAATCCGAGGTCTGCTGGATTTTCTGCATCACACCCAGACCGCCGTTTGCCGCAAAGCTGCCCATGCAAAAGCCGAACCACTTGAATGACAGGCTTTTGTCTTTTTTCGGATTAATACCGACGCCGAACGCCACAAGCAGCATTGCCACACCGGCAATCTGAAGCGGCGTGATTTTTTCGTTCCAGAAAAGTGCGCCGCTGAAGGTCGGAATCAGCGTGCTGCACGAGCTGACGAGGGATGTCAGCGACATCGGCCCGCTTTGCATGGCGAGCAGGCCGCAAACCATTCCCAATGCCGTTGTCAGGCCGAAAACAGCGCCGAAAACAACAGTGTAGAGTGACGGCGCAGACAGTCTGCCGCCGAAAACGAGCAGTGCCGCAAGCGCTGCTGTGCAGGTGAGAATGCAATAAAGCAGCGAATCCTCCCGCCTTTTTACGCAGTCGCGCGCATAAAGCTTTTGAAAAGCCGAATAAAACAGGGCTGCGAGAATCGTAACGGGCAGAAGGGTATATTTCATCGGATTTTAACCTCTCACTCACTCATTCGGATTGACAATCAGTGTGTTGTAAACATGATAAATCACCATGCCGGGCTTGCCGCCGACAGGCTTTTTCAGGTTTTTCGCGAGCGTGTAATCAACCGCAACAGCAGAGGACTGCGCCGCCTTGCTGTGCCGCGCGGCAATGACCGCGGCGTAAAGAATAACACTGTCGGGGAACGGCTCTCCGCGGCTTTCGACAATCACGTGTGAGCCGGGGATTTTTTGTGTATGCAGCCACATATCGCCGCCCTTTGCGGTTTTCAGCGACAGCAGTTCGTTCTGCACGTTGTTTCTGCCGACAAAAATACGGTATCCCTCGGGCGAGGTGTATTCAATCGGCGGCAGCGGCTTCGGTCTCTTTGCGTTTTTCTGCTGCCTGAGTCTGATGTAACCTCCGTCTGAAAGCTCCGCGCGGATTTCGCCGAACTCGGCGGAGGTTTGCGCGCGGCTCAATGCATCCGCAACGGTTTCGATGTATTGCAGCTCTGCCTCGTTTTGTTCAATGAGCTGCGTCAGATGCCCCACGGCATTTTTTGCCTTGCGGTACTCCTTATAGTATTTTTGCGAGTTTCCCTGAGGCGAGAGTGCGGGGTCTGCCGGGATGCGCAGAATTTTGTTTTCGTCATAATAATTTTCAAGGTCATAAAACAGCGAGCCCTTTTCAAGGCGGTAGAGGTTTGCGGCGATAAGCTCAGCCATAACACGCAGCTTTTCCCTGTCCTCGCAGCGTTCAAGCTCTGCCCGGCGAAGGTCGAGCTTTTTTGCGATGCGCCTTGTAGCTGCCGCAACGGTTTTATAAAGGTCATCGGCATATCTCTTTGCGCGCTGTGCCGCGTCCTTGTCGGCATAGTAGCCGTCGAGCAGCTCACAGCAAGAGGTGCATGGCGAGTTTTCATAATCAGTGCCGTACTGCAAAATCGGCATGAATGAAAACTCGATTGCTTCACCGTTTTTGTCCTTGAGAACGCAAGGCTCTGCCCTGCCGCTTTTCAGGCGTTCGGCAAGCTCCGTTAAAACCACATCAAGCCGGTCGGTTTTTTCGCCGCCGAATATGTCCTCTGCAAAGGCGCGCGCCGCTGTCTCGCGGCAGGTGAGAGGGGATGCCCCCTGCAGAACCGAGAGAATTGCATCCGAAGGTGTTTTTCCGGAAGCGGCAATTGCCTCACGCACGGCACACGCCGCCTGCTGCGGTTCGCATTCAAGCAGATTCAGCTTGTCGTGCCGGGGCGGAGGCGAATAAGGCATTCCGGGAATGATGCAGCGGACGGAAGACATCGAAGGGTCAACTCGCTTCACCGCGTCAACAATTTTGCCGCTGCCGGATTCAAAAAGTATGATGTTGCTGTGCTGCGCCATGATTTCAATGCACAGCGTCAGCGGCTCGGGGTCGCCGATTTCGTTTGTTGCGTCAAAATCGAGATACAGCACCCTGTCCAGTTCCTGCTGACGAACACCGCGCAGCAGGGCAGCAGTCAGCCGCTTGCGGAAAAGCATGCAAAGCATCGGCGGCTTTGCGGGATTTTCGGGCACACTTTTTGTGAAGTGGATTTTGGGCGCGTTTGAATGAGCCGACAGCAGCAGTCTTTGAACCGTGCCGCGACCTCTCAAAACAAGCACCAGCTCCTCGGGCGAGGGCTGGTGAATCTTTTCAACTCGCAGACCTGCCGCTGCGGAATTTATTTCCTCCGCGACAAACCGCAAGAACATACCGTCGAGAGCCATGCTTTGCCTTTCCGTTCCGGATGTTCAAATCCGAAAAACTCCCGCTCCCGCAACATATGTACCGTGCTGCGGGGCGGGATGAATTATTTTGAACAGTTAAAACTTAAAATCGGAATATTTGCTGTTAATCGCAATAGAGCCTGTGCCGCCCTTGATTGTGATGATGGTGTACTTAACCTTTGTCAGCGAGAAATCCTGCTTGACAACGGTGTTGATTGACGACGGTCTGAGAGTGTCGACCGCAATTTTTGCAGTGACAACAACAGACGTTGTTTTTTCCTGAACATCCTGCACAGAAGCTTCGTCAAGCTCGTTGATGGCGTCTGCAATTTCCTTGGAATCCTTGTAATCATCTGTCAGTCTGCCGAGAGCACTCTTGCCCTTGAGCGGGTTGGATTCGTTTTTCAGCGTAATTTTTACGTCATAGTATTTTCCGTCCGATGAGAGCTTGCAGGTTGCAGCAGTGACGTCGGAGGCTGTGATGGAGCTTTTGAACATTTCTTCCTTTACATCTTTGCTGCCCTTGGCAACTGTTTCGGTTTCAACTCCCTCGTCGAGGAAGTCACCGACGGTGTCGCGCACGATGGAGAGCTTTGCGAGAGCGCCCATTTCAATGGTAGTTATCTTTGTGTCAACAACCTTCTTGAAGCCTGCCTTCGAGGAGATAACGGTTGCAACGGAGTCGTTGTAAAGCTTGACAATTTCGGCCGCGGTGGAGGGTGTTTTCACTGCCTTTTTGGTTGTTGTTTCCTTTGCATCGGTTTTCTTGGTGGTTGCGGGGGTCTTGGTGGTTGCTGGAGCCTTGGTCGTCGGAGCTGCTGTCGGGTCGGAAACCGCCTCTGATGTCGTGTCCGCAACAGTGGTTTCATCGGCAACGGTGGTTTCGTCCGCTACAGTTGTCTCGTCCGCAAGTGTGGTTTCATCGGCGAGTGTGGTTTCGTCCGTAACTGTTGTTGCATTGGCAGGAGTGTCGCTGTCACCGCAAGCGGCGAAGCAAAGAAGCATTGCGAAAGTGAGCATGAGAGCTGCAAGTTTTTTCATTCGGACATCCTCCGCAGTATTATTTCGCAGTTATAAACTACAAATCCATGATACACAAATACACCTGCATTGTCAACAGAAATTTTGTCAACATGCAGGCATATACTGTAAATGTAAATCTCAACTAACGTTACGGAAAGGACAGATACACCATGCTCATAATTAAGCCATACAACCGGAGAAACGCCTACACTTACGCCGCGCGCTGGGCGCTTGACAGAAACCCTCTTTTTTTCAACTTCAACGGCATTGGCGGGGACTGCACAAACTTTGTTTCACAATGCCTGTTTGCAGGAGGCTGCGTGATGAATTACACCCCGACATACGGCTGGTATTACATATCCTCAACAGACAGAACACCGTCTTGGGCAGGTGTAGAATATTTTTATGATTTCATTGTCAACAACCGTGACGCAGGTCCGTTTGCAACCGAGACAACGCGCGACAGAATGCAGGTGGGCGATGTTGTGCAGGTTGCAAAAGAAGACGGCGATTATTACCACACAATGATTATTACCGGATTTGCGAACGGAGAAATACTGGTGTCTGCCCATTCGGATGATTATTTCAACCGAACGCTGAGCAGTTACAACTATACCTACATCAGGTATCTGCACATCGGCGGCATCCGCATGAGGACAGATATCACGGACACCTGCTTTGAGGTTCTGCTCGCGGGCGGAATAAATCCGGTTACGGAGGAGAGCAACGAAAGCGGTGAAGCTTCGTAAATCACACGCCGAAAAGCAAATCTCCGTAAGTCGGATATGGCCAGAATTCCTTTCCGATGAGCGGTTCAAGCTTGTCAGCGCAGAGTCTGACAGCATCCGTTTTCGCAACAACCGTGTCTTTGTAGAACTCTGCAAGTTTTTTCGGGGTTGCCGCGGATGGCTCACCTGAAATCACCCTCTCGAGTTCTTTGACAGCTGTGTAGAGCGCGCTGAGATTTTTGGATATTTCCTTTATCAGTTCCTCCTCACAGCTGAAAAGAGCTTCTGCACATACGGCTTTTTTCAACGACACTTCGCCGGCAAGCTCTTTAAGATAGGCTGTACACGCGGGAATGATTTCCCTCTTTGCCATTTCGAGCATGGTCAGGCTTTCAATGTGAAGCGCCTTTGCATAGCCCTCGAGCATAATGTCGGTTCTTGAGACAACCTCCGACTCGGTGAATATCCCGTGGCGTGAAAAAAGCGAGATGTTTTTTTCACTCGAAAAATACGGCAGTGCGTCCGCCGAGGTTTTCAGATTCAGCAGACCTCTGCGTTCTGCCTCGGCAACCCATTCTTCAGTGTAGTTGTTGCCGTTGAACACGATTCGCTTGTGTTCAATAACAGTTTTTTTCACAAGCTCGCGTGCTGTGTTTTCAACATTCGCGGCAGCTTCCAGTGCGTCCGCAAACTTCTCGAGTGCGTCGGCGACAATCGTGTTCAGTGCGATGTTTACGCCCGAAATCGAGGATGCCGAGCCGAGCATACGGAACTCAAACTTGTTGCCGGTGAAGGCAAAGGGAGAAGTACGGTTTCTGTCCGTTGTGTCGGTCGCAAAATCCGGCAAAACGTGAACACCGGTTTTCATTTCGTGCGAAACGGTGCGGACGTTTTTTTTCCCGCTTTCAACAGCATCGATTACGGCCTGAAGCTCATCGCCCAGGAAAACGGAAACAATTGCGGGAGGCGCTTCATTTGCACCCAGGCGGCAATCGTTGCCGGCGCTTGCAACACTCACCCGTAGCAGATCCTGATATTCATCCACAGCCTTGATAACAGCACTGAGGAACAGCAAAAAGCGGGTGTTTTTGAACGGTTCCG
>CAZIMM010000111.1:0-282 GCA_964540415.1 uncultured Eubacteriales bacterium | reverse complement strand
CTTGTCGGTTGAAAGAGACCAGTTGTTGTGCTTACCGCTGCCGTTGACTCCGGCGAACGGTTTTTCATGCAGCAGGCAAACAAGGCCGTGACGCTTTGCAACCTTTTTCATCATTTCCATTGTCAGCTGATTATGGTCGGTTGCAATGTTGGTTGTGGTGAAAACAGGGGCAAGCTCATGCTGTGCGGGAGCAACTTCATTGTGCTCGGTTTTTGCAAGCACACCGAGCTTCCACAGCTCCTCGTCAAGCTCTTTCATAAATGCCTTGACACGCGGTTTTAT
>CAZIMM010000110.1:2538-6047 GCA_964540415.1 uncultured Eubacteriales bacterium | reverse complement strand
TCCCGTATTAATCGAATTATCTGTCCTTCACGGCTCTTTCCATATTTCTCTGCGCGTCGCGCCGAGCCATATCGTCACGTTTGTCATAAAGCTTTTTGCCCTTGCACAACCCGATTTTAACCTTGGCTTTCCCTTCCTTAAAGTAAACCGAAAGAGGAACTATTGCATAACCCTGCTGCTTCATCAGACCGTAAAGCCGGTTGATTTCTCTTTTGTGCATGAGAAGGCGCTTGACCCTCATCGGGTCCCTGTTAAAAATATTCCCATGCTCATAAGGACTTATGTGCACACCGTTGGCAAAAATCTCTCCGTTTTTGATTGAGCACCATGCGTCCTTGAGGTTGACCTTGCCGAGGCGGATTGACTTGACCTCGGTGCCGTAAAGCTCTATTCCCGCTTCGGCTTCTTCAATGACAAAATAGTCATGATAAGCTTTTTTGTTTTGCGCAACAATTTTTCCGTTTTGATTTTCCAAAGCTTATCACTTCCTGTTCCATTGAACCGTATGCGTTCAAACGGCATATGCCGCTACGTTATTGTATCACATCAAAAGCGTTTGTCAAGCAAAAAATGTCGAATAAATATTTGGAAAAATCACATTTCCTGCCTGCCTTCAAGTGCCCTGAGCAACGTAACCTCATCGGCATATTCAAGGTCCGCTCCGACCGGCACACCGTATGCGAGCCGCGTGACCTTAACACCGAGCGGACGAAGCAGGTGTGAGATGTATGTTGCGGTAACCTCGCCCTCAACCGTAGGATTCGTTGCCATAATAACCTCTTTCACCGTGCCGTCGCCGAGCCTTGATATCAGCTCCCTGACACACAAATCCTCGGGATTCACACCGTTGAGAGGCGAAATCACGCCGTGCAAAACGTGATATCTCCCGGAATACTCGTTTGTACGCTCAAAGGCAATCACGTCACGCGGGTCTTCAACCACGCAGACAACCGACGCGTCCCTTGCCGGGTTTGCGCAAATCGGACAAAGCTCGTCCTGCGACAGGTTGCAGCACACAGAGCAGCGGCGGATTTTTTCGTGCGCGTCAATAACAGTTGCCGCGAACGCCTCCGCCTCCTGACGTGACATATTCAGCACATGGAACGCCAGTCTCTGCGCCGTTTTTCTTCCGATTCCGGGCATACGCGCAAAGCAGTCAATCAAGCTTTCCAGGGGAGCGACATCATAACTCATAATTATTCACCGAGGTATAATTAGTTTCGAGAAAACGTCTGAGAGCAGCGGTCAGTTCATCGCCCGAAAATGCGCTGTTCGTTTCAACCGGGCTTTTATCGGCATAGTTTTCATTATAAAACGCGTCATATTCGGATTGCGCGATGCTCTTGCCGTTATGGCTGAAGCCGCCGGCGTTCTTCAAGTAAACATCCTTGACAAGTTTGCCGCCGCTTATGCTCAGGAGGGTCAATTCTTCCGTCTGCCCGACAGTGTTCCGCAGCGCAAGGAATTGAGTGTTCTCACCGTATATCCAGTGCATACTCTCCGCCGAGATGTCTCCGAGCTTCACGGCCATGCCGTTTTTCCATGTGTACACGGGAGTCGCGTTGTTGCCGGCTTGAATGAACAGCAGCTCGGGATAATCATTGCGGTCAATATCGCAAATAACCCAGCGCAAACCCGCACTCTCTCCGTTCTGCTCACCGGCAATCAGCCGACTGAAAGCATTTATCACAGTCTCCTGTGCGGAATCCTTTGCCGGCGGTTCATTATATGAGAAAGCTCGGCAGGAAGCCAGCAGCCTGTTCGTAAGCTCGCTGTACTCCAGCTTGTCGAGATTTTCCTCGCTTTGCCGGATAAAACCGTATTTCAGTCCGAGGTCATACATTTCAGACATAAATGCCACATATTTTTCATCAAAAACATTTTTTGTAACTTCACTGTTTCGATAAGTGTAGGTAACATTCCAGTAATCACTTTCATCATTACTTACAATCTCTTCGTAAAGCGAGTCGCTTATATTCTGTTCGTCCCTGATTTCACTGTATCTGCTGAATACCGTGTCGGATTTCAGGTTCCCGTTTGCATAAGTGATTTTGTCGAGGAAGCTGGCGTGGCTTGACCAGCCGAAACGATTGTAGGACGTACAATAATATGCTTTTTCACCGGTTTTCTGGTTGCTGTAAAGCCGCATGCTCTGAAAATCAAAACCGCCGGTAATATCGCCTTCTTCGGCTTCCTTCGCGGCACGGCGAAACTTTGTACCGTCAAAATAAAAAACCGACGCAGGGCTGTTGAGCATTGAGCCGCCCTGCTCGTTGACTATGAATTCCGGCACACCGTCAAGATCAAGGTCAATGAAGGTGTAGCCCGTGATCCAATCAAACTCAAAGTCTTCCTCATTGTCGGAAATCAAGTCGGCAGCAGCTTTTGCAAGCTTTTGGCAGGTTGCGTCATCTGCTTTGACGGTGACCTGCTCGGGCGGCAGAGATGAAACCGGCTCGGTCAGCTCCGCCGTTGTGACAGAGGTATCGGGCTTTTCGCCGCATGAGGATAAAAGCGTTGCGACAAGCACTACGCACAAAATTATGCAAAGTTTTTTCATTTTAATCACCGATAATCATCCGAGGCCGGGAATACCGAGTCCCGAAAACGCGCCGAGACCTCCCTTTGCCTTTTCCATGCTCTGAACCATTGCGTCTTCCGCCTTGCGGATTGCCTCGTTGACAGCGGCAATAATCAGGTCCTGAAGCATCTCAACATCCTCCGGGTCAACGACGTCGGGAGATATCTTTATATTCTTAACAATCTTTTCACCGCTGACGGTTGCTTCCACTGCGCCGCCACCGACACAAGCCGTGAAGTCCGAGGCTTCAACCTGCTCCTGAGCTGTGGCGATGTCCGCCTGCACCTGCTGAAGCATCTGCATCATGTTTGCCTGAGAATTAGCTCCCGCTCCGGGTATTCTTGATTTCATGGATATAAGCTCCTTTTCAGTTATACTTTTTTGATGTCTATTCCAAGCTCATCCGCTCTTTCGAGCAGGCCGAGCAGGGGGTCGGTTCTCTGTTCCTGTTCGCCGGCTTCCTTTGTGTGCTTGATGGCGAGCTTATAACGTGTTCCGGTTGCTGCCTGAATCGCGTCGCGGAGTGCCGACGAATTGCCACCCTGCCGCAAAAAGCCGCTGAGCGCTGAGTTGGATGTTTTGATAACAACACTTGCGCCCATGACAAACGCCGCGGAATCCGCAAGCATTGCGGCAAGAGGCATGTTTGATTTTCGGACGCCTGCAATGATGTCCTGCCATTCGGTCAATTCACGCGGTGCACTGCTTTCCGTGTTATTCTGCGTTGACTCGGCTTCCTGATTTTGCTCCGCTGCTTCTGCCTTGCCGGTGCTGACCTGCACTGTTGTTTCCGCCGCGGGAGTTTTGACAGCCGCTCCGCTTCTCAAAGCCGCTTCGACAGCAGACAGCCTGTCAAGCAGCGCCGCCGTGCCGCCGAAGTGCTGGAGCAGGTGGGTGAGGTCGACGGTCCGACCGGGGCGAACGAGAA
>CAZIMM010000110.1:0-2528 GCA_964540415.1 uncultured Eubacteriales bacterium | reverse complement strand
GAGTTTCCTGAGCAGCGTATACTCCATCGTGTACAGCGCCGCCGTGCCGCCGTCAAGCGACGGAGAGCACAGACGAACGAGAGCCATTTCGGTTTGAGTGCGGCGGTCAAGCCCCTTGCGGAGATTTGCGACCGTGGCCTCAAGTATATCAAGGACATAGAGAATTTTTTCGAGTGTAAAGGTGTTTGCCTGTACAGCAAGCTGCTCCAGTTCATGCTCCGTGCAAACAATGAGACTGCCGGGTTCACGGGATGTTTTCGCAATCATCAGATTGCGGAAGTGTGAAGTCAGCTGGTCACAGAGACGCTCCATGTCGCACGAGGATCTGTGCAGCTCATTGAGCAGTGAAAGAGCACCTGCACAGTCTTGTTTTTGTATATATGAAGCCAAACTGAACAGGTAATCCCTGCCGGTTATTCCGGCAATCCTGCCGACCAGCCCGGCATCGATTTCCTCACCTGTTCCGGCACATTGGTCAAGCAGGGAGAGCGCGTCTCTCAATGCTCCGTCGGCTATTCTGGCGATGAGCATTGCAGCGTCATCGTAAAGCTTCATGCCTTCACACTGTGCAACATAGCTCAGGCGTTCCGCAATCTTTTCGGGTTCGATTCTGCGGAAGTCAAAGCGCTGGCATCTGGACAAAATTGTCGCCGGAAGCTTGTGAACCTCTGTTGTTGCCAAAATAAATTTGACATGAGCAGGCGGTTCTTCAAGAGTTTTGAGCAAGGCGTTGAATGCCCCGATTGAGAGCATATGCACCTCATCGATTATATACACGCGGTATTTAGCTTTTACCGGAGTGAAGTTTGCTTCCTCGCGCAAATCGCGTATATTGTCAACCCCGTTGTTGCTCGCGGCATCAATCTCAATGACGTCCATAACCGAGCCCGCGTCAATGCCCTTGCACAGCTCACATTCGTTGCAGGGGTTGCCGTCAACAGGGTGCTCACAGTTGACAGCCTTTGCGAGGATTTTTGCGCAGGTGGTTTTGCCTGTTCCCCTTGAGCCGGTGAACAGATATGCGTGTGCGGTTTTGCCGCCCTGCAGCTCGTTGAGCAGGGTTTGCGTGATATGCTCCTGCCCGACAACGTCTGCAAAGCTCTGCGGACGCCATTTGCGGTAAAGCACTCTGTACATATCGGTTCTCTCCCCTTTGCAAAAAAGAAACAGAGCGAAAAAGTTTTATTGCGCTCACGTGACGTGCAGGCTGACTGTGGCGCACCGTGCTGACCTCTTAATGCTGCTCGGTTCCCCGCCTGACATGGTTCGCGGCGCACAGCCGCACAGAACCCACACGCCACATGACCGAAATAAAGCTACTTCGCCCTTGACTACGTTATTATAGTATATTTTGCGATAAATTGCAATAGCCGACGCAAAACTTTTGATGCCGCCGGTCCGTTTCCTGCAGACCGGCGGCAAAAAATCAATGTGTCAGACAGTTGCTTCCCACAATCCGTTGATATAGGCAGCTCCCAGAGCGCGGTCAAACAGCCCGTAGCCCGGTCTTGCAACCTCTCCCCAGATCATCCTTCCGTGGTCGGGACGGATATAACCGTCAAATCCGCTCTCCTTGAGTGCGCGGACAATAGCCGCCATGTCGAGCGAGCCCGCAGAGGAAAGGTGAGCTGTTTCGTTGAACCAGCTCTCGCGGATTTTGATGTTGCGCAGGTGTGCGAAATATATTCTGTCCCCGACTTCGCGTATCATTGACGGCAGGTCGTTGCTTGCACTGCAGCCGAGCGAGCCCGTACAGAATGTCAAACCGTTTGCCGGAGAATCCACGAGCTTCAGGAAGCGCCGCAGATCCTCAATGTTCTTGATTATTCTGGGCAAGCCGAAGATGTCCCATGGCGGATCGTCCGGATGTATCGCCATTTTTATTCCTGTTTCTTCACAAACAGGAATAATTTTTTCAAGAAAAAACTTGAGATTTGCCCACAGATCCTCGGAGGTTATGCCCTTATACTTTTCGAACAGCTCCTTGATTTCACCCATACGTTCGGTTTCCCAGCCGGGCATTGCGTAGCCGTTTGAATTGCCGTCAATTTCGCGGAACATATCCTCGGGGCTTTTTCCCTCAATCTGCTTGCCGTTGTAGGACAGGCAGGTAGAGCCGTCGTCCATGCTCATTGAAAGGTCTGTGCGCGTCCAGTCAAAAACCGGCATAAAGTTGTAGCAAATCACCTTTGCTCCGGCCTTCGCAAGGTTGCGGATGCTGATTATGTAGTTTTCAATATACTTTTCACGGGACGGCAGACCGAGCTTGATATCCTCATGGACGTTGACACTCTCGATGCATTCCATTGTCAAGCTCCCACTTTTCACCGCAGGGCACAGTGTGAAGCGCCGGGACAACACCGACAACGCCCGGTATCTGACGTATCTGAGAAAGAGAAACCGTATCCTTTTCGCTTCCGAACCAGCGTATTGTCATTTGCATGGCAGCTGCCTCCTTAATTGTCAGGACCCGTAAGTTTTGGACATATCGCTCTGAACCTTTTCGACAACAACCTTTTTCAGCGTTG
>CAZIMM010000109.1:0-6129 GCA_964540415.1 uncultured Eubacteriales bacterium | reverse complement strand
CCCGCCTACTCTGCCCAAAAACGGCAGGTTGCTGTATGTATTTACGGTAATGAAATAATATCCGTTTTGACTGTAGTCATATTCTTTCAGCCTTGGATGCTTTCGCTTTGGCAATTCCATCTTTCCATCGCCTTTCATAAAGCACAAATAACCCTAAATTAAAGCTTCGATTTATCTGTCCGGCAAATCGGGATTTATCACAACAGAAAGGCTGTCACTTTTCTTTAATCAACGCACATGAACACACGCTTAAATCAAGCACCGGTTGATTTGTTGTTTGAATCAGGTCACCGTTATGCTCGCTGTCAAGCAGATATATTTCATAAGTGCCACTTTTGCCGAAATCAACCTTAATCTTTTTGTTGGGCGAGTTATCATTATCGCTGTAATACGCAATAACGGCAAGTGCTTTGCCGTTTTTGTCAACACCGCAGATTGAATAAATATCTTCAACCGTGTTTTCCTGCAAAACCTCCGCAACGGTGTCGTAAAACATTCCGTACCAGTAGAACGGATAATAGCCTTTGAGTGGCTCATAAGTATAGAAATCAAAAACGCCGTTGAAGGATGACGGGCGTGTGTCATAGTACATCAGCATATCAATCGAGCTGTGCTGTACCGCACACATACACGACATTACGAATGATGCGCCCTTGATTCCTTTCATGTCTTTGATTGAGTCAACGAAGCCCTCTCCCCAATCCTTAACATAGTTCCACTCGTTGAGTATGCTTTCGGTGTTTGGGTAGCCGTTTTTCAGCAGCATCGACTTAATCAGTTCGGAACGGCACAAAACATCGTTCGGACCTTTGTAACAATAAATATGCCAAGAGAAAAAGTCAAGTTCGACCTTCCTTTTTTGCATTTCACACAGAAAATCATCTGCCCATTCAAAGTTACCGGCAAGAGCGGGTCCACCTATTTTAAGAGTGGGAAAGCATTTTTTGAGGTGCTTTGCGGCTGTTTCAAAAAAATCGAAAAACTCTGTTTTTGTTCCGCCCCATGTGCGTTTGTTTGGGCTGTCGTCCTTATCCAAATCGGCCTCGTTCCATATTTCCCAATACTTTATGTTAAGCTCATACCCGTGCGCCCAACCCTCGTTATAATGGCGGATGATATGCTCGCAGATAACCGCCCACTTGTGAAAATCCTTCGGCGGTATAGTGCCGTGCTTCTTCACCTGATGTTCGATTGTCTGCCCAAGCCTGAAAAACGTTTCAGTTCCCGCGTCAAGGCAAACCAGAATCGCCTCATCCGTGCAGGCAAAATCATACGATTCGGCATCATCCGGGTCGGCGTCGAAATTAGGAAAAATGCAGGTAATGTCATAGGAATAAGGGCCGCCGTATATACCGCACACAGCGGAATCGTGGCAGCGGGTATACGGTATTCTTGCTTTTTTATAATCATTAAAATTGCTTCGGTACTGGTCGTTTGCGTGCCGCTTGTGCCACGGCCCGCCGTTTGTGCAGTTGAGCGGCTTGAAGCTGCCGCCGTTTTGTGAAAGGTCAAATTTGATTGTATCCATATTTTTCTCCTATCATCATTAATCACTGAACTGATTTAATTATTACAAGCGAAGAAATTCCGATAACGATACCGAGAATTTTTTTCAGTGTGAGCTTTTCTTTGTACATTATTGCCGCAACAATTGTTGAAATTATTGTGCCGCCTCCGTTGATAAATGAGAAAAGAATAACAGGCGAAACAAGGGCGGTTGAAAGCGTTGCCAACTGATTGATTACAAAAACTGCCGCTGCTAAAACAACTGCACATATCACTAAAATTTTCGGGAATTTTTCTATCTTTTCGGTTTCGCTGTTCTTGTTTTTCGCAGCGATTATCAGCGAGCTAATGCCACCTAAAACTGCAATCACTCCGAATGATATGAATGAGAAAACAGAAACATCACCATCGGGAACATAGTTTGTAAATAATTGTTGCGCCAGCATCGTACAGCCGTTTGCAACCATAGAACCTATTAGGATGAAAAATGTTTTTATGCTGAATTTGTGATTTGTGCTTTTCGAGTCACTGATTAAAAGCCATGCTGATAAGAAAAACAGTGCAACCCCGAACCACTGCATCAGCTTAATCGGTTGATTGAACAGAAAAATTCCTGCAACCAACGGAACGATCATGCCCGCAGTACCGAACATTGAGTTTACGCTGACGGTACCTGTTTTCATTCCGTATACGCTGAAAAATGTTGAGAAGAACAGAGTTAATCCCGCAAACAGTGCAATGATAACGGTTGCAGTATTGCAGTTGAACCCTTTTCCTGCAAAAATTATTACGATTAATCCCAATACTGCCGATATTGCATTGGCAAAGGAAGTGTATGTAATAAGTGTGGGGATATTTTTTATCTCGTTGCTTGTGCGCTTGCTGAATATTGCCTGAACGACACGGCAGACGAGAATTATTGAGATATATAGTGTTGCCATATAAGTCCTCCGGAAAATGTTGCATTTAATATACCACCATAACAATGGTTTTTCAATATTAATAACGATAAGCACAACGACATATTTCATGTTGGATTTCCGAATTTGCTAAAATCATATCAAAAGGTGTATCCAAATCAATAATTCCTGGGGAATGAGTTACTTGTTATTGCTATTACTTTAATTTGACAAATTCCGGTTTGTCGCACAGCCACTTTCATCTGATAACAGAAGGCTATGCAGAAATTTCCTGCACAGCCTATTGTATCATATTCTTTTCTGTCAAGCAAACAGAATTACTGCCGCGTAACCGACAGCGTAACCGACCGAGAGATACGGCACGAGAAGAAAGGCTTCTTTGAAGGAGGCTTTCTTTACAGCTCTGTAAATAAGAGTACAGATAACGGATAGGAACAAGCCCGTTGTCAGAGCACAATGCCGCCACGAAGCCCGAGAAAGGAAGCGGCTGCGGTGCTTATTTTCAAGTCCGCGCTGCCGTAGGTTTCCGGGGTAAAGCTCTATCACAATGAATTGCGGCAAGCCGACAGGAGCCGCCGCAAGGAGAATCGCGGGATGCGCCTCATACGAAATGTCAATGAGCGCGGCTATTGCAATCATAACAGGCACAAAGTTTTCAACCTCGTGCCGCCTTATATCGCTTATGGAGGCGTATACGTCCCCTCATCCACGCGAACCCCGACATTTGCCCGATTTTTTGAAAGTATTTCTGCGTATCAAAATTGCAGCTTCGGAGGAGTATCGGGCGCTGATTTTGATTCAAAAAGGCTTCCCGGGGTTAACTCAATCTCCGGAAAGCCCTTACGACACAAGCACTTTCAAGGCATAAAAAACGGTACGGTTTCGACACTATTGTATCAATTACCGTACCGGTTTTGGGTATAGGCGACTATATTGATACAATAAAATGATGTGTTACAAAAACTAAATGATGTTACAAAATCGATGATATTTATACATTGTGTTACAAATCATAAATGGCTCATTATTCAAACTACAATATGTCTTTAGCAGATGTCTGAAAGCCAAAATATAAGTATGAATATCGTCAAAATCGGTTGAAAATCTGCTTGCTTTGTGATATAATTTTTTTGATAGTATTTTATATGGGGGAAATCAAATGGCTGTGACATACAAAAAGCTATGGAAGCTTTTGATAGACAAAGATATGAAGAAAAGCGACTTGGAAAGGGAAGCCCGCCTTACCCACTATTCGCTTGGATTGCTATCTCAAAGCAAAGATGTTTCTACCGATGTTCTTCGTAAAATTTGCGACACTTTGAATTGCACTATTGATGATATTATAGAATTTGTGCCTGATGAAAAAGAGGATAAAACAGAAAAATGAAAACGATTAAATTTATTGACTTGTTCGCTGGTATTGGTGGAATACGAAAAGGATTTGAATTAGCCTGTGCAGACAAAGGTTACAAGACCGAATGTGTTTTCACTTCTGAAATCAAGCCATATGCAGTAAGCGTATTAAATCAAAATCATCCCGGTGAAGAAATTGCTGGGGACATTACGCAAGTTAAGGAAAAAAACATTCCCGATTTTGATTTTCTTCTTGCGGGATTTCCTTGTCAGGCTTTTTCTGCCGCTGGAAAAAGACTGGGATTTCAAGATACACGAGGAACCCTTTTCTTTGAGGTTGAAAGAATTTTGAAGGAAAAAAAGCCGTATGGATTTGTGCTGGAAAATGTTGAAGGCTTAGTAAATCACGATAGAGAAAACCCACACGATAAAATCGGAAGAACATTGACAACAATCCTTGAGCACTTAGACGCATTACACTACAAGGTCTCTTGGCGTGTCTTAAATGCAAAGTCTTTTGGTGTCCCACAAGAGAGAAAAAGAATATATATTGTCGGAACAAAAATGGAATATCCGAATCTCGAAAGATTTTCACACAAGTCTTCTCAGTTAGCTGATATTCTTGAGACGGGCTTACCTACGGTTGACAGCAAGTTTACTAAGATGCTCTTGAGCCATTACACTATTGAAGAACTTTTTGGCAAAGCAATTAAAGACAAACGAGGTGGAGAAAACAATATTCATAGTTGGGATATAGAGTACAAAGGAGTCGTCAGTTCTGAACAGAAAATGCTTTTGAATGCGATGATGAAAGAGCGCAGAAAGAAAAAGTGGGCTGAGGAATACGGCATAGATTGGATGGACGGAATGCCTTTAACATTGACAATGATAAGGACATTTTACGATAAACCCAACTTAGAAGAAATGTTAGAGGATCTTGTAGAAAAGAGATATGTACGCAAGGAACATCCCAAGCGCAAGGTGGATAATCGTAGAGAGCAGGACGATTCATTGCCTTTAGGTTACAATATCGTGGCAGGCAAGATGTCCTTTGAAGTTGCAAAGGTTTTGTCTCCTGTGGAAATAGCTCCCACCTTAGTTGCGATGGATATGCAACATCTGTTTGTACCAGATGGAAATGGAATTAGACCCTTGTCTTTACGAGAAGGACTTCGTTTATTCGGATACCCGGATAATTACAAATTTGATGTTTCTATCGATGAGGGTTATGACCTTTTGGGGAATACCGTTGTGGTCTCGGTAATTAAAGCAGTTGCAGGCAGGGTTCTTGATATTTTTGAAAAGGATGTGAAGTGAAATGAGATTAACAGCTCAACAGATTTATGACAAGCTTATCAATGAAGATAAGATAAAGACAGTTAAAGGTCAAATTCGATTTCATCTTGGCGATGTAAGTATCATCGTAAAGAGAAAAGATGTGGTTGGAAACATACTTCAAGAATGGCTGGAAGGATGGCTTGCGGCCAAAGGCATTGAATATGATCCAAACCCGAACACACAGATGCCCCCTGATGTTTACTTAAATCCTGATGACCACACAAAGAACCTTTTGGAAGTCAAGGCATTTAATAGAGAATCAAGTCCTGCTTTTGATATTGCCGACTTCAAGGCATTTGTGAATGAACTAATCGAAAAACCTTATCATTTGGAAACTGATTTTATCATTTTCGGATATGTGATGGATGAAGCGACAGGCGATGTCATTGTTAAAGACTTGTGGCTTAAAAAGATTTGGGAAATCACAAAAACTATGGATAACTGGCCTATCACAGTTCAGTACAAAAACGGAATTTTACAAAAGATGCGTCCGGGAAACTGGTATACCACAAGAGGGAATTCACATATGTTTGAATCGATGACTGATTACTTGTCGGCATTTGAAGAAACCATATATCAAAATCCGGAAACAAGGGCACAAGGTGCACAATGGAAAAATCGTTTTAAGCGAAGCTATAAAAATCATTACGGAGTAGATATTGATTTTCCAAAGTGGGATCACATTAAAGCTAAATATGGTAGAAACTAACCCCATCGAGTAAGACAAAAGCGTCGTAGAAATACGGCGCTTTTTCTATATCCACACGAACATAGTATAGCCATACGATTATGAATAGTCATACGAACACAAGCAACTCATGAAGATATAACAACAAATTGATAAGGCGAACATAACAGCAAAAGAAGATTTTAATCAAAAATCTTAAAAAACAAAGATTAAGACAGAAAAGACCGCTAACCTTGTATCAAGATTAGCGGTCTTTTATGGTGGGAGAGGGTGGATTCGAACCACCGAAGTCACTGACGACAGATTTACAGTCTGTTCCCTTTG
>CAZIMM010000108.1:2927-6132 GCA_964540415.1 uncultured Eubacteriales bacterium | reverse complement strand
GCCTTCATCTGCTCGCGCATACCGTCAAGATTGTCATTGAACCACCAGCCGGAGCCGAACTGAATTTTGCTCATTGCCTTTTCGCCTGATGCCGACTGGAAGTTGCCGAGCATTGAGCCGAGAACATAGTTGTCCTTGGGATTCAGAGTGAACAGTATTGTTTTCGGAAGCTTTTCTTCTTTTGCAAGGCTGTCCAAAAAGCGTGAAAGCGGCAATGCAATTTCACGGTCATCAATTGAATCATAGCCCGTGTCCGGACCGAGACGTGAAAACATCAGCGAGTTGTTGTTGCGCATTGCACCGATGTGCAGCTCCATTCCCCAGCCGCGGCGCGCATATTCACCCGCCAAAAATCTCATCAGAGCGGTACGGTATTTATCAAGCTCACAGACGGTTAACGGCTTTGCCGAAAGAGCCTTGACGAAAATTTCTTCAAGCTCATCAGGCGTTGACTCGGCAAACGGAACATAAGAAAACGCATGGTCGCTTGCGCAGCAGCCGAGGGAAGCAAAAAACTCAATGCGCTCCGCGAGAGCGTCGACAAGCTGTGCATAAGAGGAGATTTTTTTACCGCAGGTGTTTTCAAGAGAAGCAAGCCAAGGCAGAAAAGCCGCCTGCTCAACGTTGAGAGCCTTGTCGGGACGGAATGCGGGCAGAACTTTCACTGTAAAGGTTTTGTCATTTGCAATGAGCTGATGATACTCAAGTGAATCCGCCGGGTCATCCGTTGTGCACAGACAGTGCACATTTGAAGACATAATCAATTCTCTAGGTGTGAAGCCGCCGGAAGCGATTTTTGCATTAGCCTTTTCCCAGATTTCATCGCAGGTTTTCTCACTGAGCGGAGTGTAAATGTCGAAATATCTTTGCAGTTCAAGATGTGTCCAATGGTAAAGGGGATTACCTATACAGGCGGGCATAACGCTTGCCCATGCCTTGAACTTCTCATAACCCGAAGCGTCTCCGGTTATGTACCTTTCATCAATGCCGAATGAGCGCATTGCACGCCATTTATAGTGGTCGCCGCCGAGCCAGAGCTGAGCGATATCCTCCGGCTGACGGTTTTCGTAGATTTCCTTCGGGGAGAGGTGGCAGTGCCAGTCAAAAATCGGCATATCCTTGCAGGAGTCAAATATTTTTTTTGCCGGTTCATTTTCAAGCAAAAAATCCGCGTCCATAAATTTCTTCATGTCGTCAAATCCTTTCTGTCAGAGAGTAACTCCGTCTTTAAATACAGCTATTTCTTTGTAACCGTTTTCTTCGTTGCGTGTCAGTCTGCCGCTTGCTGTTTCAACAAGCAGGCTCATCAGCTCATCTGTTGCTTGTTCAAAACTCTTTGAAGTGAGAATGCAGCCCGCGTCATAGTCCGTCCAGCCGGGCTTGCGGGATGCAAGGGCGGAATTTGTGGCAATCTTGACTGTCGGCACGGGCGCGCCGAGAGGTGTACCCCTGCCTGTTGTGAAAAGGATGATGTTTGCGCCGCTTGCCGTAAGGTTTGTGCAGGACACAATGTCGTTGCCCGGACCTGTCAGAAGGGAAAGACCGGGCTTGACGCATTGCGCACCGTAACCCAGAACGTCGCGGACAACAGCGCTTCCGCCTTTTTGAATGCAGCCGAGTGACTTTTCCTCGAGCGTTGTAATCCCGCCCTTTTTGTTGCCGGGGGACGGATTTTCATAAACAACCTGCCCATGGCGGACAAAATAATCCTTGAAGCCGTTTATCATGTCAACCGTGCTTTCAAAAACCTCGCGATTTTCCGCACGGCGCATGAGAATGGTTTCCGCACCGAACATTTCCGGAACCTCGGTGAGAATCACACGCCCGCCCATTGAAGTGAGCAAATCGGTGAGCCTGCCGCAAAGCGGATTCGCGGTTATTCCGGAAAAAGCGTCCGACCCGCCGCATTTGAAGCCGACAGTGAGCATACTGACCGGAAGACTTGTGCGGACATTCCTTTTTGCCGCCTCGCCGAGTTCCCGAAGAACGGCAAGACCTTCTTCAATTTCGTCTTCGCAGTCTTGGGTGACAAGGCTGCGTATTCTGCTCCTGTCGTAATCGCCGAGCACGGGCAGAAAAGCATCAAGATTGTTGTTCTCGCATCCGAGGCTCAGAAGCAGAACACCGGCGGCGTTCGGGTGACGTGCAAGGCCTGCAAGAATTTTCTGAGTGTTTGCCTGGTCATCCCCGAGCTGTGAACAGCCGTACGGATGGGTAAAAGCAAAAAAACCGTCGCACAGTGAGCCGAAACGCTCATTTGCAAGCTGACACAGTCTTTCGGCGGTTTTGTTGACACAGCCTACGGTCGGCAGCACCCAGATTTCGTTTCTGATTCCTGCTTTGCCGTTGCCGCGGTCATAGCCCATGAAGGTTATCGGATCACGGACAGCGTCCCGAACATTGCACGGTGAATATGAGTATTCCGCGGTATTGCCCAGAGCGGTTTTCAGATTGTGCGTGTGAACGTGTTCGCCGGGCTGAATGTCACGAACGGCGATACCGATAGGGTAGCCGTACTTTATGATGCTCTCACCTTGTGCAATTGCACGCAAAGCTTTTTTGTGACCGAACGGAATATCTCCGGAATCGCTGAGCGCCACCGCGACATTGTCTTTCGGGTTAATTTGCATAAAATCATTCATCGGTTGCTTCCTCAACAGCTTTGCTCATTCCGACTGCATTTATTCTTTCAAAGTGCGCTGAAACAGCGTCATACAGCTTCGGCACCTCGTTGAGGTTGCATCCCCAAAAGTCGGTGTTGGAAAGCACGGCGTTAACCGGGTCGGCACTGTCGAGCGCCGCGCGCATCGCTTTAAGCACTTGCTCGCCGTCGCGTATTTCATAGCTCTGAGCATTCCTTGTTCCGTAATATCTGCCGTCTTTGAACTCGCCGTCATAAAACTTAATGAGTGCGGCAAGCCCGAAGGTGAGCAGAACGGGCGGCTCAGCGTTCTTTTCACAGCATCCGAGCAGGGAATCGAGGCAGCGCGCCTTGAATTTTGAAACGGAATTCAGTGAAATGTCCAGCAGCTTGTGCTTGATGAAGGGGTTTGCAAACCTGTCAAGCACGGCGGAGGCGAAAAAGTCAAGCTCATCGCGCGGAAGGGTGAGAGTGGGAATTATTTCATCGAACAGAACGGAGTTAATGTATTTTTCAAAAACGGGAGAATCCATCATTTCACGCACGGTGTTGAGACCGCAAAGG
>CAZIMM010000108.1:0-2917 GCA_964540415.1 uncultured Eubacteriales bacterium | reverse complement strand
TGTGCGCTCCGTTGAGAATGCGAACCTTGCGGGTGCGGTAGGGAGTCATGTCGTCTGTGAACAGAATGTTGAGCCCAATGTTCTCAACCGGGAACTTTGACTTGAAGCGCGAATCGCATTCGATAACCCAGAACAAAAACGGCTCGCAGGTGTCGAGCAGGGAATCGTCATAACCCAGACGCTCGCAGAGCGCCGCCGCTTCGTCAGAAGGGTAACCTGTGACAATGCGGTCAACAAGGGTGTTTGCAAAGCAGCAGGATTCATCGAGCCAGCTGACAAACTCACTCGGCAGCGACCAATCCTCACAATATTTTTTCACGCAGCGGCGCAGATTGTCTCCGTTGCGGTCGATAAGCTCAACGGGCAGAATGAGAAGCCCCTTGTCCGCTGCTCCGCCGAATGCCTTGAAGCGCTCAAAAAGCAGAAAAGTGAGTTTGGCGGGGTAGGACACCTTCGGGAACGCATCCATGCTCTCGTTTTCAACATAGGTGATGCCTGCCTCGGTTGTGTTGGATATGACGATGTCAAGCGTCTCGAGCTTTGCGGCGTCAAGCAGCGCGTCTGTATCCTCAAACGGGTTGAGACAGCCCTTAACGCTTGTTATCCGCTCAAAGCGCTCAACGGTTTTTCCGTCTTCAATTCCGCGCATAATGACGGTGTACATTCCGTTCTGACTGTTTATCATCTCCGAGAGGCCGCGCTCAATCGGCTGACAGAGCAGAACAGTGCCGTTGAAAGCGCCCGACTTGTTAGCGGTTTCAATGATATAGTCTGCAAAGGCACGCAGAAAGTTTCCTTCGCCGATTTGCAAAGCCCGAACAGGCAAGGAGCCAAAGGTTTTTTCGTATTTTTCGTTGATTTTCAAAGGCTCATCTCCAGATGTCAATTCTTAAAAGTCGGAAATTATGCAAGAAGGGCTGTGCCGAAAAAACGGACAGCCCCGGGATAGAAAAGTGCCGGGATATCAATACTCCGCCGTGCCCTTGTAAACAAGGTTGGCGTTGCCGGTGAGCATCACGGTGTCGTCGGTGTAGTTGACAATAAGGTCGCCGCCGTGCAGCTTGACGATAATGTCGTCTCCCTTGTTGCACAAGCCGTTTTCGCACGCCGCAACAACAGCGGCGCAAGCTCCCGTGCCGCAGGACCAGGTCTCGCCGTTTGAACGCTCCCATGCGCGCATCTTGATGGTGCTCTTGTTCACCACGCGGATGAACTCGGTGTTTGTGCGCTCGGGGAAAATGTCGGCGTTTTCAAAAGCAGGTCCGATTTTTTCAAGGTCAAGAGCCTCCAGATGGTCCACAAAAACAACACAGTGCGGGTTGCCGACTGAAATACAGCTGATCAGCCAATCCTTGCCGCCGATTGTTACGGGAACATTGATGGCGTCCTTCCCGTCAATATTTACGGGAATTTTCGCCGGCTCGAGAATTGCCTTGCCCATGTCAACACAAACGGAGGTTACGCTGCCGCTGATGGAATAAAGCTTAAGCTTCTTTACGCCGCTGAGTGTTTCCACGGTGAGGTTGTCTTTTTGAACAATGCCCTTGTCGTGAACATATTTTGCAACGCAGCGTATGCCGTTTCCTGCCATTTCCGCCTGCGAGCCGTCAAGGTTGTAAATGCGGATTTTCACATCGGCTATGTCGGATTTCTCAATGAGGATGATGCCGTCTCCGCCGATGCCGTAATGCCTGTCGGCAAGGGTGGTTGCAAGGGATTCGGGGCAGGTTATCTCACCGTCAAAATTGTCAATGAATATGTAATCGTTGCCGGTGCCCTCCATTTTCCAGAAAGAAATCTGCTGGCGCTCGGTGCGCATATGAGCCATGTCGACTAGCTCCGTGTTGGACTGCGTGAAGCGGCTTGCCACGATGTCGGCAAGTGCGCTTGCAGTGTCGAGAGAGGACAGGCACGGAATGCCCAGCCTGAGAGCGTGGCGGTGGAATCGGATATAATCGCGTATGGAGGTCGGCTTTGATGCGCCCGTGTAGACTATGTATTCAATGTTGCCGCTTTCAAGCAGCTCAAGCACCATGTCACCGTCGGCGAACTTGGGCACTGACACAACGTCAATTCCGAGAGAGGATATTGCCCTTGCTGTGCCGGAGGTGGCGTAAATCGTGAAGCCGAGGTCGGAAAACTTTTTGGCAAGCTGGACTATTTCGAATTTGTCGGTGTCGCCGACGGTCATGTAAACGCCGCTCTTCCTGTCCTGCTCGTGCTTTCCGAGCTTGAAGCCGGCGGAAACAAGACCTTTGAACAGCGCCTCGTTGAGGGTTTTGCCGATTCCGAGGACCTCGCCGGTGGACTTCATTTCAGGGCCGAGTTTACGTCGTTGAGCTTTTCAAACGAGAAAACCGGCACCTTGACTGTGAAATAAGGCGGACATTTGTAAAGCCCTGTGCCGTATCCCAGATCCTTAAGCTTTGCACCGACCATAATCTTTGTTGCCAGGTCAACCATGGGCACGCCCGTGACCTTGCTGATGTAGGGAATGGTGCGCGATGCTCTGGGATTGACTTCGATAACGTACAGCTCATTCTGATAAATCAGATACTGGATGTTGATAAGACCCTTTGTGTCCAGTGAAAGCGTGAGCTTTTCGGAGCACTCGATAATCTTTTCAAGCATATTGTCGTTGACGTTGTAGGGAGGATAGACAGCAATCGAGTCTCCGGAGTGAACGCCTGCTCGTTCGATATGCTCCATGACGCCCGGAATGAGAATGTCCTTGCCGTCCGAAATAACGTCAACCTCAAGCTCCGTTCCCATGAGGTATTTGTCTATGAGCACGGGATTCTCGATTTTCTGGGCGAGGATGAGGTCCATATATTGGATTACGTCCGCCTCGTTGTTTGCGATTGTCATGTTCTGTCCGCCGATAACATAGGACGGTCTGACAAGCACCGGATAACCC
>CAZIMM010000107.1:0-6138 GCA_964540415.1 uncultured Eubacteriales bacterium | reverse complement strand
CGTCCGCGTAAATGTTGTATTCATACATTGCCTTGATTCCCATAACACAGCCTGCCGCGACCATTGTCATGCAAATGAGCAGCAGAATTGCGGTGATTTTGTCAACAAGGCTTTCGACCATGTATTTTTTCTTCATGCGTTTATCCTCCGTCGCAACCGGCAGTTAAGACAGCTTCGTCATTTTGTATCCGTGGCCCCAAACAACTTTTATGTATCTCGGTTCCGACGGATTGATTTCAATCTTTTCACGCAGATGTCGAATGTGCACCGTTACGGTGTTTTCCGCACCAAACGGGTCGTCATCCCAGACATTACGATAAATATCCTTCGGTGAAAAAACGGTATCAACATTTTTCATGAAGAATTGAAGTAAATCGTACTCTGTCGGAGTAAGCGAGATTTCCTCTCCGTTGAGGATTACCCGCTTTTGCTTGTCGTTCAGCTCCAGCCCGCCATTGATGAGTGAATCAGACAAATCAACCCTTTCGCCGCCGCCGAAGCGCATATATCGCCTCACCTGCGCCTTGACGCGTGCAAGCAGCTCAACAGGATTGAAAGGCTTGACGATGTAATCATCGGCACCTACGTTGAGCCCGAGAATTTTGTCCGTGTCCTCACCCTTTGCGGTGAGAAGTATAACCGGAACATTTGAAAATTTGCGGAGCTGCACCATGGAGGTGTATCCGTCCATGACAGGCATCATTATGTCAAGAAGAACGAGATGAACATCGTTTTCCTCGAGCTTCCGAAGCATATCCGCACCGTTCTCTGTTTCAATGACACTGTAGCCCTCACCGGAAAGGTATATGTTTAATGCCGCCCTGATGTCACGCTCATCATCGCAAATCAAAACATTGTACATTTTATCACCGCCCACATAATATAATAGAATTTTTTTAACAAATACACAATAAGTTAAAGCTTAAGATTTCCTTAATTCTTTCGATGTTTGATAACTTTGCATATTTTTCAGAGTATAACATAGCACTTTTTTGTACAAACCTGTTGATTTTTAAAATAAAATAGCTTATTATTAAAAAAGTTTATTACATTGTATATATTCTGGAGCGTAAAACATGAAGTTTGTAAAAGAAAAGGCGGAAAAAATTTATAACACGTTTGTTCTGCAGTGGAAGATTGCTCCGTTGGGTAAATATGTTCCGTACAAGGAAATTATCTCCTACGGAATCGGCGGCATGGGTGTGCAGTTTGTGCTGTTCTTTGCAACACTGATTACTCTCTCCGCAACGAGTTTTCTCGTCGGCAACACAATAGGTATCAAGCCGATGCACCTGCAGTATATGGCCGTAATGTCAACGGTTATCGGGTTCGGTATCACAATTCTCAGGTCATATATCATCGACAACTCTCGGCTGAAACTCGGAAAATTCCGTCCGTGGCTTGCAATTACCGGTGTGCCGACGGTTATCATCTCCGTTGTCTTTGTCTGGCTGCCGTATGAGACCATGTCATATTCGCAAAAGGTAATCGCGGTTTTTGTCTGCTACAACCTGCTGCAGTGCTTTTTCCCTTTCTTCCAGCAATCATATACAGACCTTGCAAATGTCATTTCACCGAATTCACATGAGCGCACGGACATTATCTCCGTGTCGTCAATCATCTATTCTTTTGCTCCGACGCTCACGGGAGCGTTTGTTCCTTTCCTTTCAAAGTTTACAGGCGGCCTGAACAACATAATGACATACAGAATCATCCATCCGATAATTGCGGTTATCGGCCTGTGCCTGAGCTACTTTGCCGTTATCGGAACAAAAGAGAGGATTATCCAGGCAAAAACTCACATCGTTCAGTTCAAGTTTTCGGACGCTTTCAGGGCAGTGGCAAAGAATAAATATTTTTGGATAACCTCGCTGGCAGGCTGGCTCGGATTTCTTGAAGGCGCGGTTGCCGTTATCATAGGCTGGACGTTCATTTACGGCTATCCGGACAGAATGGGAACATACGGCATTGCCACAACGCTCATCGGAAATGCCGCGCTTTGGGCAATGCTGATTTGCCCGTTTGCAATCAGAACAATCGGCAAGCGGAATCTTCTGATATGGTGCAACATAGCTAACATCTTGCTGATAGGGCTGCTGTATCCGTTTTATCACAATATGTACGCGCTGATAATTCTGTACTATCTCAACGGCTTTGTCGGCACCTTCGCAATTGTTTACAATCCCGGCATTAATGCGGATATGAGGGACTACCAGCAGTATTTCACCGGCGAGCGTATTGACGGAATGTTCGGCGCCGTCGGAATTATCGGAGGCTTTGTCGGGATGTTCACCGGGCTTGTGCTTCCGTATATTTATGAACGACTCGGGCTTAAGGACAATTACGACGTCCTTGAGGTGGCTTCATTCCGTGAGGATTTGTTTGAAGTGCTGATAATTGCCGCGGTCATCGGAGCGGCATTGAACTGCGTGCCGTATTTCTTCTATGACCTAACTGAGGTCAAGCAGCGCGGCATTGTTAAGGTGCTGAAAATCCGTGCGCTTTTTGAAGACTTCGGCAACGGTATTCTCCGAGACGGAGACCTTGTCGAGGCTATTGACATCATCGACGAGGCGTTCGAGCTTTATGAAAAACGCGGAGAGATGACGACAAAGGACGATATTGCCAAAGCGAAGCGACTGCCTTCAAGAACTGCCGAGGAAAAGCAATACAGAGCAGCCGAGATAAAGCAGCTCAAAGTGTCACGCAAGCAATTCGAAAAAGAAAGAAAAGAAACAATAAAAAGCAAACTCGCTGAGGTAAGGGCTTTGCCGTCGGCAACAGTCAGTGAAAAGCTGACGCGAAAGGCGGAAATAAAACGAGTCAAGTCGGAAAACAGAGATTTTAAAAAACTCAATGAGGACGTGTCCGTTTGTGACTTTGTGATTGACGAAATGAATAAATTTTCAACCCGCCGTGTGCAGCTTCAGGTTGAACGCGCAAGCGCAGTAGTGAAGGCAGGTATCCCCGGACTTTATAATATTGACAAATCTGCTCTTTCATCCGCAAAGAAACTGCCGCATACCACTTTTGAAGAAAGACAGTTCAGAAGCGATGCCATGGCTCACGCCAGATTGTTGAATTCCTGCGGCAAAAACATAAGAAAGTATTATCCTGACGGCATTACCGAACCATCGCCGGATGCAATTGAAAAGGCACAGAGCCTCCCGGAGGACACCGTTTCGCAAAGAGTTTCAAAAAAAATGAAAATCCGAGCGCTCGTGAACGAAAAATCAAGGTGGACTCGCTGTGTGAAGTCTGTTCTTGATGCAGAACGTCTGCTCACCGAACAAGAGAATTACGCACGTCTTGACGAAATCAGAGAGCATTATGAGCAGGCAAGAATAAAATACGACCTCGACATTGAAGCACGGAAAAAAGAACTTGAGGAGCTTGAAGCACGCCGCAGGGAAGACATTGAACGCAGAAAACTGGAACGCTCCGAAAGGAAAACCAAGGACACCGCAGACAAGCGTTGACGGGAGGAAAGACAAATGAAAAGATTTCTGACGGTTTCCGTTGCACTCGTGTCGGTTCTTTTGCTGTTCGGCGCATGCAGTTTTTCGGACATTATCGGAGTGGAGCAATTCAATGACCCGGCGACTGTTTATGTTGGTACCGTACTCGGAAAAACCGTGAAAACCGAAAACATTTCAAGCGGTGATTTTGAATATCTTGAATTCACAGACGGCACTGTTGCAATAACTGCATATAACGGTTCAAAAGCTGACCTGATTATTCCCGGCGAGCTTGACGGAAAAACCGTAGTTGCTCTTGAAAACAAAGCACTTTACAAAAACGAGTCTGTTGTCAACCTCACCTTGGCGGACAGCATTGAGGTTGTCGGCAACTTCGCCGCAATGTCCTGTGATTCTCTCAAAAGTCTGACCCTCGGCAGCGGAATCCGACACATAGGGATCAGCGCTTTTCAAAGCAGTAATAAGGATTCCTTCACCGGTTCCGGCAGTCTCGAAAGCATTGTGTTCAAAGGCGCTCCCGAGGTTATAGATGAAAAGGCGTTTTATTTTTGCGACAAGCTCAAGGTTATTGACATCCCCGCGGGTGTTGAAAGAATCGGCGAGTGGGCATTTGCAAAATGCTTCGGCGCTCAAAGCATCACTCTGCGTGACGGACTCAGGACGATTGAAAATCATGCGTTTCTGAAGTGCACATCCGCACGTGAGATAACCGTTCCCGGAAGCTGCGTCACAATCGGCGAAAGTGCGTTTTACCGTTGCTCAAGCCTTACCGCTCTCACTCTCGGCGAGGGCATTGAAACCATAGGCAAGGGAGCTTTTGAGGAGTGCACTTCTCTTGAAACCGTGAAGCTGCCGTCCAGTGTAACCTATATCGGTAAATATGCTTTTTACAATTGCACAAAGCTCAATGATGCACCGATTCCGGACAACGGCTGCACAGTAATCGACGAAGCGTTCAAAAACACCGGCATTTTAAACTGTCAATTATTGATGTTGTCAAAAAATTAAAACTATGATATAATATAATGAAAATATTGAGAAGTTTTTTGCGTGGGATTTCTCGGAGGAAACTTTATGGATTTTACGTATTATATCATTGATATTGCAATCGTTGTTTTCACGGCATATATTGTCTGGAGTTCGGCAAGGAAGGGCTTTGTCCTGTCGGTACTGGAGCTCATCAGTTTCTTTGCGTCTTCAATTGCCGCAAGCAGACTTTGCAGACCTGTTGCCGACTGGTTTTATTCGGAAATACTGAGTGACTCTGTTGTCAAACTAATTGAGGAACGTTTGCCGGCAGATGCTGCGGAATTGACAGACATTTCATCAATTGCGGTTGTTTTTGAATCATTGCCGGAGTATTTTAAGAGCCTTCTCGAAACTGCAGGCATCAGCCTTGACCAGATTTCCAAAACGCTTTCTTCAATTGACCTTTCGGCTTCTTCGGTTGCCGAGGAACTGGCAAACAAGTTTGCTCAACCGATTCTGACAGCCCTGCTCAGCGGCGTGTTCTTCATTCTGCTTTTCATTTTGTTTTCGTCATTGCTCAGGGTTTTCATCAGGTTAATCAATAAGTTTTTCAAACTTCCTGTTCTGAAAACAGCAAACAAGCTGCTCGGTGCAATTCTTGGCGTTGCAAAAAGTGCGATTTTTGTTTATGTAATTTGCACCGGCATTTCACTTCTTGCAAGCCTAAGTACAGAAAGTAAGTTCTCCGAATGCATCTATTCGTCCGTTATCGTGAGTTTTATCACCGATAAATTTCCTCTGATAAAATGACAATTATTTGTGGGGTGTTGAAATGATAAAAAATCTTTTTAAAGGCTGTCTCACCGTTCCGAATCTGCTTTCCGCTTTGCGCATAGTAATGGTTCCGATATTTGCGGTGCTGTTTTATAAAGGATATCCCGGCTTGGCTGTATTTGTGCTGTTTTTATCGGGCTTTTCTGATTTCCTTGACGGCAAAATTGCCCGCCGCTTTAATCAAATCAGCGATCTCGGAAAAATTCTTGACCCTGTTGCGGATAAGCTTACGCAAATCACAATCGCCGTCATGCTTTTCATTGAGTTCAATTCATGTGAAAACACTCTCATCAGGGCTTTCAGCTGGATTTTCCTCGTGTTTCTTATCAAAGAGGTTATCATGGTCGTCGGCGGTGCAGTCATGCTCGCTTGCGGCATTCGTCCCGGTGCTGCGGAGATTTACGGCAAGGTGGCAACCTTCGTGTTCTATGCCGTAATGCTTTTACTCATCTGCTTTGGGCCGGAGGTCGGAGCACTCAAAAACTTGTTTGTGCTGCCGGATTGGCTGACCGTTGCGCTGATTGCGCTTTCGGCTGCGCTGACGCTTGTGGCGTTTGCCAGCTATCTGCCTGAGACATTCAGACAGTTCAGAGAAAAAAGCAAAGAAAAGGATAAGGAGTTACAACAGAGTTAAATGAAGAAAATGATATGCAGCAGGTGCAAAAAGAGACCTGCGCAGATATTTATACAACGCATTGAAAACGGAAACACCGTTCCGGACGGGCTCTGTCTGAAATGCGCGATGGAGCTGAACATCGGTCCGTTCAAACAAATTATGGACAATATGGGGATTTCCGAAGATGAAATTGATGTTGTCAGTGATCAGTTTGATGAGATGATGGACGGCATCGAGGGC
>CAZIMM010000106.1:0-6237 GCA_964540415.1 uncultured Eubacteriales bacterium | reverse complement strand
TTATTATATAACAGCCGGATAAAGTTGTCAACAATTCATTTGATTCAATGCAGCATTACCGTGCTCCGAATGCTTTTTCCGCCACGGCAAAGCATTTTTGAAGATAAGTTTTTGCAGACGGCAGAGAATCGATGCCGTCATAGCTGTCGCAATAGAGCTCAATAATATATTCACGGTTGTACCCGATCGAAAGCAGGCTTGCGAACAAATCCGTAAAGTCATACTCCCCTTTTCCCGGAAGCAGACAGTTTGACTGTCCGTTATGGTCGCTGAGATGAACGTGAATTATCCTTTTGCCGACCGCGTCAATAAACTCCTGCGGAGCAAAGCCGGATTTGTATGCCTGCTTTACGTCAAGAACGGCGGCAAAGCTGTCACCGAGAGCATCCGCCATACGCTTCATATATTTCGGTGATGCGGAAGAATGACTGTAAACATTTTCCTGTGCGAGCGTCACAGACCGGCTTTTTGCAAGAAGAGCAAGTTCACCGAAGCGTTCAAACGCCTCCGCCTCCTCAACCTCATAAGCGTTGTTCTTTCCCTTTGCTCCGTGCATTGTCACAACGTCAGCACCGAGCATGGCGGCAACCTCAAAATATTTTTCGTAAAGCCCTTTTATATCTGCGAAGCGGCGGCTGTATGTTCCGAAGATGAAAAACGATTCCATAAAAGAAGTAAACGGATGAACGGCACATATTCGCAGCGAATATCTGTCCCTGATTTCGCAAAGCTTTGCAACAAACTCCGGTGTCAGCTCAGAGCAGCTGTTCAAAAACACTTCTGCTGTTCGAAAGCCCATTTTGCCGACCAAATCCAAAGAATCCTCGGTTTTCATCGGATATAGGCTCGCTGTAGACATACCGATGCTCATTGTGTTTCTCCTTTCAAAGCTGCAGACAATTCACGGCTGACTGCTGAGAGGCTTATCCTCGGACGAATGCTCCCAGTCGATAAAATTGTTACGGCGTGAATAATACCATGTCATTCCGAAAATTTTTGCACTGTCCTCAACAGGGATATACAGCTGCCCGTCTTTTAAATAGACCTCGGCAGACATCACAACCTCACCCAGCTCCGTTTCGGCAACAGCGCTGCCCGCGCGAAACACCGCGCGGTGTCCGTATGCTTCAAGCTCTGCGATTCCTTCCGGCAGCTTCGACACTGCGCCGCCGATTGCCTGAATGAGCACCGCAAAAGGCGCAAACCACAAGCCGTCTTTCATTTCCGGAGCTTTTCCTCGTGCAACAAGCTCAAGCATCCTGCCCTTGAAAGCCATTTTTGTGCGATGATATATCGGTGCACATGCGGGAGGTTCAATTGTGTCGCTGCCCTTGTCAATCACAAATCTGTCGCACACTCTGCCGTCCTCAAGGTAAGCTGTAACTGTCAGACGGTCACGCTCAACCTCGGCAATGCTGTACATTGCAAGAGGCTCCTCCTGCGGATAAAACATGGAGTGCCAAACCTTCTGCGCGTTTGAGCAATAGATATTTGCACCGGAATTTCCCATGATGTAATGCACCGTGCCCTCGGACGGACGGTCAAACATACAGTCGTCCTTAATTGGGAAGGTGCGGGCAAGAGAATGCTCATGGCCGGAAAACACGACATCCGTCCGCGCGTTTTCAAATGCATCGCGGAAATAAGGGTAAGCATCGTCATTCTGTCCCTCCGGCATTACGGGGTAAACCGGAAAATGGAAAGCTCCGAGCTTCCACTCGGCATTACTTTCCCTGAGCTTTTCAGACGCCCAATCCCCGACCTTTTCCGGCGCGTTGATGCCGAGGATGATGAAACGGGTATTGCCGTAATCAAAAAAATAATTCTCGGTTTTATAGCCGTCTGGGCCGTTTGAGGGATAAGAGCCTTCAAACTGAGCGTCAAAAAAATCTGCGTGCTCAAGATAAAATTTGCCGACAGGCTCAGGAAGATAGCATATATAGCCGCGATTGTCATGGTTGCCTGTGGACATCATGTAGGGTATGCTTTCGATTATCCCCTTGAGGCCGTGAAACATACCGTTCCACTGCGTTTCGTTCTGACCGTTGTCGCAATTGTCGCCGACGGTGAAAATGAAGCGGCAATCCGGATGCAGCTCCAGAGCTTTTGTGAGCATACGTCTGACAGGTTTATACTCCGGCGCGCAGTGAGGGCTTGAATTTTGATGGTCGGATATAATCAAAAATTTATAGCTCTCGCAGTTTTCCTCCTGCGTCATAAATGAAAACACATCGGAACGGCAGGATGCCGAACCGACGGTGTAAAAATATTTTGTTCCCGGTTTCAGCCCCTCGGCCTTTGCCCAGAAGAAATTGCTGACATCAATATCGCTTTTGAGCGTTTTGAAAACAGCACTTGTTTTTTGCTTTTCCGCGCTTCCCTGCTCGTAAAACTCCATGTATCCGTCAGCAACATCGGTGCTTGTGCGCCAGGAAACCGTCGCAGTGGTTTTGGGATCGTCCGATATGCTCAGAAAAATATGATCCGGCTGCTGTGTTGAGCCTCTGAGAGGCTTTTCAAAGAATTCTTCCTTGTTCATAAAACCTCACTTATGTTTATGCATCGTCCTCGTCCATATAGTAGCTGCCGTTGCGTGTCAAGCCGAGGCGTGTCAGCACTGCCTCTTCCTTTTCGCGCATATGAACCTGCTCAAGTCCGCCGCCCTCATGGTCATATCCGAGGAGGTGCAGCATTGAATGAACTGTTAAAAATGCAATTTCCCTTTGCAGGCTGTGCTCATAAAGCTCAGCTTGCGCATAAGCATGTTCAACGGAAATTACGATGTCCCCAAGCAGCTTTGCGCCGTTGTCGGGGTTGATATCATACACTCCGTTTTCACCCAGCGGGAACGAAAGGACGTCCGTTGAGCTGTCAATATTACGGTATTCTCTGTTGAGCTTGCGGATTTCCTCGTCGTTGACAAACATTACGCTGACCTCGGCAGAGCCTTCAAACTCCTCAAGCACCAACGTTGCGGTACAGCAGCGGCGCACAAGCATACGGATACCCGTGGGTATCTTCAAATCCTTTTGTGCATTTGTGATGATAACCTTAACACTGTCTTTCATTCAGCTTTTCCTCCTGCCGTCCTCATATTTTTCGTAAGCGCGGACAATGTCCTGCACAAGCCTGTGCCGCACAACGTCTTTTTCGTTGAAGTTGACAGTTTGGATATCTTCCACGCCCTTGAGAATTTTAACCACTTCAATCAGTCCTGAACGCTTTCCGTCAGGCAAATCAATCTGAGTTATGTCGCCCGTGACAACCATTTTTGAGTTGAACCCGAGACGGGTGAGAAACATCTTCATCTGCTCGGGAGTTGTGTTCTGCGCTTCGTCAAGGATGACAAAGCTGTCGTCAAGCGTACGTCCTCTCATATATGCGAGCGGGGCGACCTCAATGTTTCCGCGCTCCTGATATTTCTGAAAGTTTTCCGAACCGAGCATATCAAAAAGTGCGTCATAGAGCGGCCTGAGATAAGGGTCAACCTTCTGCTGCAAATCTCCTGGGAGAAAGCCGAGCTTTTCGCCCGCCTCAACAGCAGGCCTTGTTAGGATGATTCTGTTGACCTCTTTTGCACGGAATGCATTGACCGCCATTGCAACGGCAAGGTAAGTTTTACCCGTACCCGCGGGACCGATTCCCATAACAATTGTGTTGTTTTTGATTGCTTCAATATATTTTTTCTGCCCGAGGGTTTTCGGCTTGACCGGGCGGCCCTTTGTGGTTATGCAGATGCAGTCCGCCGTCATCGCTGCGAGCTTATCCTCGTTGCCCTCGTTGACAAGTGAAACGACATACCGCACATTCTGCTCACTGAGAGCCTCACCCTTGTTTATCAGCGTCAGCAAACCGTTAATCGCCCTGACAGCGCGTGAAACGTTTTCGGCTTCACCCGAGACCTTCAGCTCCGAGCCGCGGCTGACAACCGTCACGCCGTATTCCTTTTCAACCGAACGGATATTCTCATCAAAGCTTCCGAACAGGCTGACCGCCTGCTCCATTCTGTCAACGCTGATTGTCTGCTCAAACATTGAAACGCCCCCGGGTGTGTTTTTATTCATTTTAACACATCATGTCTCGTTTATCAATAAAATATTTTGAATTAACTGTAAAAAATGGTACAATTCTTTGACATGAGCTACCAAATGATGTATAATCATTACATTAGTCTATATATATTTAGTGCGGAGTGGATAAAAAATGGAAATTGCTTCATCAGCTCTCGGAACACTCAGAAAAGCAGTCGGTCTGTCATCGCACCTCATCTTTAAAAAGGCAGAAAAAGATCTGCCCGTTGAGAAGTTTGACCGTGCCGAAAAGCCCGGTTCATGCTTCACTGTCGGCTTTGGCAAGGCAAGCATCCTTCCGAAGGACGTTACAAGCAAGAAATACTACATTGCCGGATACGGTGCGAACAAGCCCGCTCAGGGTGTGCTGGATGCTCCTCACGCTCACGCCGTCTGGATTGACGACAACACGGGGCGCGGCGGTGTTGTGTTTGTTTCGATTGATGATGTCGGCATGCTGAAAAAGGATGTTGACGCTCTGCGCGCCTCACTTGCGGATTTTTGCAGAGAGTCCGGGTGCAGAAGCATCAGCGTCATGAGCACTCACAACCACGCCGGAATTGACACCATGGGCATCTGGGGAGAGCTTCCTTTCACCGGGCGCAATCCGCACTATATTGAGCTTGTTTTTTCCACGGTGCGCAAAAGTGTTCACGAAGCATACCGCAGCCGCTGCAACGGCAAACTTCTTCTGGGCGAAATCGAGGTTCCTGATATGCAGGAGGACATTCGTCTGCCGGAGGTTTATTCAAAAACACTCACCCGTATCCGTTTTGTGCCCGACAACGGCGGCAGGGAGATCTACCTGCTGAATTTTGCCTCGCATTCGGAGTCTCTGGGCGGTTCCAACGTGCTTGTCAGCGCGGACTTTCCGTGTTATCTGCGTGAAAGAATCCGTGAAAAAACCGGTGCGGAAACAATCTACTTCGTCGGTGCAATAGGCGGAATGATAAGCATGAACAACGAGTCCGATTCGCCGGAAATCACAATGGACATCGGCCGCAGGCTTGCCGACTACGCTCTTGCAATCGAGAACGAGCTTGAGCTTGAGGCTCGAGTAGATTTTATGCGCCAGGAGTTTTTCTTTGAAGCCGACAATCTCGTTCTGATGCTCGCCGCACAGGCAAAGATTCTGCAGGTTGATAAATACAAAGCGACATGGTCTTCCACCGGCTATGCGCTCAAATCGGAGATGAGCTACTTTGAAATCGGCTCGAAGAAGCTGCTGCTCCTCCCCGGAGAGCTGTTCCCGGAGCTTGCCTACGGCGGATATCTGACCTCCGAAACCTCAGCGCAGGGCAAGGGCGAGGATATAAACCCCGCGCCGCTCACAAAGATTGCCGGTGATGACAGCCTGATGTTTTTCGGGCTTGCAAATGACGAGGTCGGCTACATAATCCCACCAAATGATTTCATGCTTGACGAAACAAGGCCTTATCTTGAGCACGCTTATGACCGTCACTCCAGGAAGCATTACGAGGAAACCAACTCTCTCGGGCCGCACACTGCAGACAGAATCGCAGAGATTTTCAGTGCGATGATGAAAGAAGTTAAAGCAAGCAAGGCATAACCCACCGTTTCTTTGCGCAGAATATGTTTTGACGTTTTGCGCAAAGGATGATGAAAGATGAGCAAGAACAGCAAACAGACAAAGCCCGGAGATTTTGTTGCTCCGTCTCCGTTCACAGAACCGTCCACACAACAGGACGGGGACAATGCACCGGACGAGATAACTCAAATCAATGAAACAGGCTCAATAACCGTCAGCAGAGGCGAAAAAAGCATTCACTGCCTGACTATTATCGGCCAGATTGAAGGGCACTATGCCCTTCCGGCACAAAACAAAACCACAAAATATGAGCACGTTATTCCGCAGCTCGTGGCAATTGAGGAAAGTCCGAACATTGATGGGCTGATTCTCGTTCTGAACACTGTCGGCGGTGACATTGAAGCGGGGCTTGCGCTGTCCGAGCTGATTGCCGGCATGAAGAAGCCAACGGTTTCCCTTGTGCTCGGCGGCGGTCATTCAATCGGTGTGCCGCTTGCGGTGTCGGCAAAGCATTCCTTTATCACACCCTCCGCGACCATGACAATTCACCCCGTGCGCATGAACGGGCTCGTGCTCGGCGTACCGCAGACGCTCTCTTATTTTGAGCAGATGCAGGAA
>CAZIMM010000105.1:2923-6378 GCA_964540415.1 uncultured Eubacteriales bacterium | reverse complement strand
CAGGAATTGCGCACGGCAACCATGCCCATGCCGTATTGCTTTGCCTTGTCGATTGCCATTTGCATGGATTTTACTCCGATGACCTGTCCCATACCGTCGTGGCCGTCAACAACAGCGGTTGTTGCTGTTTCGCGGACGATTTCAAAGTTGGTTACGGGTTGCTGAATGCCGGCATTGATTCTGTCAATATAAATCGGCTTGAAGCGGTTGCAGCCGTGTGACTCAATACCGCGTCTGTCGGACTCAAGCAGAACATCAACGACCATTTCGCAGTCTTCTTCCGGGACACCGACGCCTTTGAACGCGTCAAACATAAAATCGTGAATAAGCTTCCAATTAACAATAACTTTTGCCATTTTAACAGACTCCTTTATATTTGTATTATATTATTGCTCCCAATGCATTGCACGCTCGACAGCGCGCTTCCAGCCGCTGTAAAGTGTGTCTCTCTGTGCCTTCTCCATAATCGGCCAGAAAACCTTGTCAACCTCGCGGTTGCTTTCGATTTCAGCCATGTCCTTCCAGAAGCCGACGGCAAGCCCGGCAAGATAAGCGGCACCCAGCGCGGTTGTTTCCACCGTCTTGGGACGGTCAACCTTTGTTCTGACCATGTCCGCCTGAATCTGCATCATGATGTTGCTGACGCTTGCACCGCCGTCAACACGCAGCTCGCTGATTTCAATTCCGGAATCCTGAGTCATAGCTTCAAGCAGGTCAGTCATCTGATATGTGATGCTCTCAAGCACGGCTCTTGCAATGTGCGCCCGGTTCACTCCTCTTGTGAGACCGACAATACAGCCGCGGGCGTACATATCCCAGTAGGGCGCACCCAAACCGGTGAATGCCGGAACAAGATAAATCCCGTTGGCGTCCGGAACGCTTTCCGCAAGCTCGTCACAGCGGCGAGCACTGTCAATGAGGTGCAGCTCGTCGCGCAGCCACTTGATAACCGAACCCGCGTTGAACGCGCTGCCTTCAATGGCATATTCAACCTTTCCGTTTATGCACCATGCAACACCGGAAACGAGGCTGTGCTCTGAGCGGACGCGTTTTTCGCCTGTGTTCATAAGAAGAAAACAGCCTGTGCCGTAGGTGTTTTTTGCCTGACCGGGCTTGAAGCAAGCCTGGCCGAAAAGTGCCGCCGGCTGGTCTCCGATTGCACCGCAAATCGGAACACCTTCAAGATTCTCCAATCCGATTATTCCCGCAGCGACCTTGCCGTATTCAGCGCTCGATTCAACTGCTTTCGGAAGAATAGACATCGGAATGCCCAGACTGTCGCAGAGATATTTGTCCCAGCAAAGCTTGTCAACATCAAAAAGCATTGTGCGCGAGGCGTTGGAATAGTCTGTGACGTGAGCTTTGCCGCCGGTGAGATTCCAGATAAGCCAGGTTTCAACAGTGCCGAACAGAAGCTTTCCCTCGTCCGCAAGTTCCTTTGCATGCGGAACGTTTTCGAGAATCCACTTGATTTTTGTTGCCGAAAAATATGCATCGATGAGCAGACCGGTGTGTGCACGGACATAGTTCTCAAGTCCGCGCGCTTTCAGCTCCTCGCACATGGCGGCAGTGCGTCTGCACTGCCAGACAATGGCATTGTATACGGGCTTTCCGGTGGCTTTGTCCCAAAGGATTGTGGTTTCGCGCTGGTTGGTGATGCCGATTGCGGCAATCTCCTCGGCAGAAAGCTTACCGTCCGAAAAAATTGAAGTGATTGATTGAAACTGGCTGTAAAGAATCTCCATCGGGTCATGCTCAACCCAGCCTGTGTTGGGATAGATCTGGTCAAATTCTTTCTGAGCCTTAGCGACAATTTTTCCGGAGCGATCAAACGCGATTGCCCTGGAGCTTGTTGTTCCCTGGTCAAGAGCCAATATGTACTTTTTCTTCGCCATAATAACCTCCTTGCAAATTAAAAAAGAACAGACCACACCCGTTGACAGCATTTGTGAAAAACGGGAGCGCATCTATTCTCAAATCTCCATAGACAGCTCTTAGATATTCGGATGTATAAAGTAATGATATATCAATTATAGGTAAAAGTCAACAATAAGTGTTAAATTTTTTCAGAACTGTTTAAAAACAATAGAATTTATTGACATTTTTATGACAATGTGCGATAATGTTAACGCACATTTAAAAGGAGGAATAGAAAAATGAAGGCAAAAAACAAGGCGTTGAGCCTTATTCTCGCGGCAATCATGATTTTGACATCTGTTTCGGCTCTGACTTTCTGTGCCGGCGCGGCAAATGTCAACGAAGTTGAACCGAACAACACCGTCGCCGCAGCAAATGTTGTGAGCACGGGAGACAGAGTCACGGGCGCTCTTTCCGATGCTGCGGATGTTGACTATTATTCAATTGTTCTTGACCGTGCGGCAAGGCTGAGTGTTTCTGTTGACTTCTATTGCCAGACACTTTCGGCAAGTGTTGTCAACGCTGCGGGAACCGTCCTGCTCAGCCGCAACGGCACACTCTCCGGAGCATACGGCTATCTCAACGGATCTGTTGACCTGACTGCCGGAACGTACTACATAGTTTTGAAAGACAGTACAAATGCCGGCAACTACACCCTTACCCCCACCGTGAGCAACGCCACGGAAAACTACACTGACTATTTCGGCAACAAAATCAGATATTATGAGCCGAACAACGACCCGTCGCAGGCAACGTCCATTCCCTGGAAGACAACTGTCAACGGTCAGTTTGCCCTCAACGACAATATTGATGTTTTCAAATTTACGAGCATCCGCAGCGGCAAGGTTGTCATTGACATGAACGCTAATGTCAACAATGCCACTCTGACAATCCTTAATGAGTCCCGCGTTGTTCTCAAAAGCAAGGCAATCACAACGGAAGTGTATTCAATTGACCTTTCCACCGGAACATACTATATCCAGATTGAAGTGCCCAACGGAACCACCGGCACATACAGCTTCGACCTCAGCCTTGACGACAGTGTTAAGGTTTCCGGAGGTTCGGGCAACAACACGCAGGGCACTGCAACAACATTCACTCTGAGCGAAAGAATTTACGGCCATGTCGGCGTCGGTGAAGTCGGAGATTACTTCAAGGCTTATGTCAACACCACTCAGACTGTGACTGTTCTCTTTGAAACCGATGCCGATTATGCAACAATCCTTGTTTACAAAAACAGCATCGGCAATCCTCCGGTGTTCAGCAAAACAATTAACTCTGCATCTCCCCAGGTTGTTGCTACTCTCACATTTGAAGCCGGCAACACATATTATGTTGAGGTCAACGGCAACAGCGCTCAGGGCGTGTTCTGCACCGGTCAATATGCTTTCTGCATAAAGCAGGCGGCTGACCTCACCATTGGGGCCCTTCACAAAGAAATTCTCGACAAGGATGCGCTCGTCATTTTGCAAGATGACGACCAGATTGTCGCCAACCTTTGTGAATTTACGGACATCTGCAGCCTGGGCCGTAATGCG
>CAZIMM010000105.1:0-2913 GCA_964540415.1 uncultured Eubacteriales bacterium | reverse complement strand
GGCTGATCTTGCGGTGAACGCCAAGTTCGCAACACCGACAACCGTCAATATGTATGCCGGTCAGAGCCGTAATCTCGGAGAAACCGTCAAATCATCTCCGGAGCTCAACATCTGCTGGTATGTCAAGGACGCAGCAGGCAAAAAAGTTGTTATGGTTTCCGACACGGGAGTTGTAACTGCTATTGCCCCCGGCACAGCAACAATTGTTGCCGAGGTTTGCCGCTTTAAAATCGGCGCGAGCGTCAATGATTCCTCAAAGTATATCAACGCCAAGTGCGAAATCCCCATTAAGGTAACCTATGGCAGCGTAACTCTCAACAAATCGGTCATCGGTCTCATTTGCCCCGTTTGCTCTCCGAACGGCAGCCCGACGGCAACCTCTCTCTCGGCAACAACCGTTCCCGCAATGGGCACTGTTACCTTCTCCTCAAGCGATGTCAGCGTCGCCACGGTCAATGAGACAACCGGCAGGGTGTCCGCTGTCAACTGCGGAACTGCAACAATCACTGCAAAATATGTTTGCGGTCTTGTGACATATGTTGCATACTGCACCGTCAATGTTGACACAGTCATTCGTGTCAGCAGTGTTGACATTGCAAAGGCAAACACAACGATTGACGCAAAGAACAGTGAAACACTTGCATTCAGTGTCAACCCGTCCAACGCAACCAACCCGGCGTTGACATGGACTTCGAGCGACAATTCGATTGCAACCGTTTCAAACGGTGTTGTTGTCGGCGTGAGCGCCGGTACGGCAATTATAACGGCAACCTCAGTGGAGGATCCCACAAAGAGTGACACCTGTGTTGTTACTGTCAAGCGCAACGATTTCTGGAGCAAGCTTGCCGGCTTCTTCTCAATCATCTGGGAAGGTATGAAGGCAATCGGCAGAGTTCTTGCTCAACTTCTCGGAAGCGCCGCCTGACAAAAGTCGGATTAAGCGCAAAAATAAATAAATGATTTGTAACCTCCTTTCCGCTTTAGCCATATTATGGTGATGAAAGCAGGAAAGGAGGTTACACTATGGGATGCAATTGTAATTGCGGCGGCAGCTCCTGGATAATCATTCTTATCCTTCTCCTGTGCTGCTGTGGCGACAACGGAATGGGTTGTGGCTGCATGAATGATCGCGGTAATGGCTGCGGCTGCTAACTGTTCTGCAGGACTTAAGTAAAAAACAAGGACGGTACGGGCGTTATGCCCGTACCGTTCATTTTATTTTTCATTCATCCATCGCTGAATATTTCATTTTGAAGCGCTTCAATTTCCGCTCGGCGCTTTTCGGTTTCATTTGTTGCAACTTTTGCCGCGCCGCCTGTGTATTCAACAATGTCGCCCTCACGCACACCTTCCGGCAACATGGCAAGCGGAACATTGATTGTTCCGCAATCATCATTTTCGCATACGGCAAAGTCTCCGTCAATTCTGTCAACTGTCAGATTCATTAAAAGTATACTCCCCGTAACCGTCCGTCCCGATAACTATCGTGCCTCCGATATCGGTGCGGAAACATTTAATATTGTTGTTGTCTAGGAATTCCAGCGTTTCTTCATGCGGATGGCCGTAATCATTTCCGACACCGCAGCTGATAACAGCGTATTGCGGCACAACTGCGTTCATAAAATCAGTGTCGCACGAAGTTGACGAGCCGTGATGACCGAGCTTGATGACATCCGACGCAACAACAGCGCCGGTTTTGAGCACTGTGTTCTCTTCGCTTTTTTCGGCATCACCCGTGAGCAGAAAGGATGAACGCTTGTATTCGAGGCGGAGCATAACGGAATTATTGTTCAGGTCTTTCCCCTCGGATACCGGAGCGAGGACTGTAACATTCAAATCTCCGTATGTATAAACAGTCCCCGCTTTTGCGCGGATGGCTTTTATTTTTTTCTCCTTGATTGTTCTGAGAAGCTTTTCATAGGTTGAGGTTGTCGGCACGAGATCACCGGAAAGCATCGGCATCAGAACAGCGTCCGCTTCAATGCTGTTGAGAACACCCGGCATTCCTCCGATGTGGTCGGTGTGGGGGTGCGTTGCAACAATAAGGTCAAGGTGAGTCACTCCGAGGTTTGTCAGATAATCGAGCACAACCTGCGCCTTGTCGCGCTCACCGCAGTCAACGAGTATATCTGCGTCCGGAGAGTCGATAAAGATGCTGTCTCCCTGCCCGACATCAATAAAATGCACCGCCAGCTCACAGTCCTCCGGGTTGCCGTCTGCAAGACCGCCGAGAGTATAAAGATTGTCAAAATTCAAAAAGCCATTGTTATGCTGGCCGATATAAAGAAGCAGCAGAACACAGCAGGCGACAGTGACCTCAATGATGATAGTTTTTCGTTTTCTTCTGTGTTTTCCCATTGTTGTCCTTTCTGACAAATGTGTCACCGCGAACAAGGCAGTTGGGGGAGCTGCCGATAAGGTCGCTCCTGCCCGCTTTCCGCAGCGCTTCAATTACGAGCTTTCTGTTTTCCGGAATAAAATACTGAAGTAACGCGCGCTGCAGCGCCTTGTCGTGTGAGGAGCGAACAACCGGCACTTCTTTGAGCGTGTACGGGTCAAGACCCGTGTAAAACATACAGGTGGAAACAGTGCCGGGGGTCGGATAAAAATCCTGAACCTGCTCGGGACGGATTTTTTCTTTTTTCAGGAACAGCGCAAGCTCAACCGCTTCCTTCAAAGTGCTGCCGGGATGGGAGGACATAAGATAAGGAACAAGGTACTGCTCCTTGCCGCACTCCTTAGAAAGCTCAAAATATTTCTTGGCAAATTGCCTGTAAACGTCAATATGCGGCTTGCCCATGGCATCAAGCACGGCAGGGGAACAGTGCTCCGGAGCAACCTTGAGCTGGCCGCTGACATGGTGTTCAACAAGCTCGCGGAAAAAGCTGTCGTCGCTGTCCTGCAGCATATAGT
>CAZIMM010000104.1:0-6524 GCA_964540415.1 uncultured Eubacteriales bacterium | reverse complement strand
GAGCTTTAATATGCTTTTCCCCAATATAAAAGCTGCTTTGCTTCTTTTCCGCAACATACACACTTGTCGGAAACGTGCTCACCGTCGAGCGAAATGCACCGTGAGCCGACACCTGTCAGCTCCTTGACTTTGTTTTCGCACTCCTCGCTGCCGCACCACATGGCTTTCACAAAACCGTCGCCGTTCTTTTCGAGGGCTGAATTGATTTCATCAATCGAGGTGCACACATAGGTTCTGTTTGTGCGGTTTTCGAGGGCACGGCGGTACATCGTGTCGTGAACCTCCGAAAGAAGAACGGGGATGCGTTCCTCAAGCTCATCAAGCGACACAGTGAGCTTTTCACCGGTGTCTCTGCGGGCGATGATACAATGATTTTCAGCTATGTCGCGCGGACCGATTTCAAGGCGCAGTGGTACGCCTTTCATTTCGTATTCGGCAAACTTCCAGCCGGGCGAATTGTCCGACACATCGAGCTTGACTCTGCAAACCTTTTTAAGCCTGTTTTTGAGCTCTTCCGCCTTTTCGAGCACACCGGGCTTGTGTGTTGCAACCGGCACGATAACAAGCTGAATCGGCGCGACAGCGGGAGGCAGAACAAGACCGTTATCATCGCCGTGAGTCATGATAATCGCGCCGATGAGCCTTGTTGTGACACCCCACGAGGTCTGGAAGGGGTAGCAAAGCTTGTTTTCCTTGTTGGCAAACTGAATGCCGAAGGCTCTTGCAAAGCCGTCTCCGAAATAGTGGCTGGTGCCCGCCTGCAATGCCTTGCCGTCGTGCATGAGAGCTTCAACGGCATAGGTGGCCTCGGCACCGGCAAACTTGTCGCTGTCCGTTTTTCTGCCCTTGACAACCGGAATGGCAAGGGATTTTTCACAGAATTCTGCGTATACGTTGAGCATACGCTCGGTCTCCTCAATTGCCTCCTGAGCGGTTGCATGAATAGTGTGCCCTTCCTGCCAGAGAAATTCTCTCGAGCGCAGGAACGGACGTGTTGTTTTTTCCCAGCGCACGACACTCACCCACTGGTTGTAGAGCTTCGGGAGATCGCGGTGGGAGTGAACAATGTTTGCATAATGCTCGCAGAACAGTGTTTCTGAGGTGGGACGCACGCACAGCCTGTCCTCAAGCTTTTCGTTGCCGCCGTAAGTAACCCAGGCAACCTCGGGGGCAAAGCCCTCAACATGGTCCTTTTCCTTTTGAAGCAGACTTTCGGGAATGAACATCGGCATACAGACATTCTCATGCCCGGTCGCTTTGAACATACCGTCGAGAATATGCTGAATGTTTTCCCAAATCGCATAGCCGTAAGGCCTTATCACCATGCAGCCCTTGACGCTGGTATATTCAAGCAGCTCCGCTTTCTTCACAATGTCCGTATACCATTTTGCAAAGTCCTCGTCCATCGAGGTGATTTCTTCAACGAGTTTTTTCTTTTCTTCAGCCATTTTGTGTTGTCAAGCCTTTCTCACAGAGCACGGTGAACGCTTGTCCCGCCGTCTCCGATAATGATAATACTATTCAAAAATGATTTTTTTGCCGTGGATGGATTTGATAACCGCGAGTGATTCCAGACGCACTCCCATGTCACGCAGCCGCTTTCCGCCGGACTGGAAGCCTTTTTCGAGCACTATGCCGACACCCTGCACCTTACAGCCTGCCTGCTCGCAGATTTCAAGCAGACCGAACGCTGCATTTCCCTCCGCAAGCATGTCGTCGATAATCAGCACCTTATCCTGTGCGCTGAGGTACGGCTTTGACACTCCGATGGTGTCGCGGCAGTTTTTGGTGAAGGAGAACACGTCGGCGGTGTATATGTTTGCGGCAGCGCCGCGGTTCATGCCTTTTTTCGCAAAGACAACAGGCACGGAAAAATACTGAGCGGCAATGCATGAAATGCCAATGCCGGATGCTTCAACCGTGAGAATTTTTGTAACCTCACAGTCCGAAAATCGGCTGTGAAATTCTTTGCCGATTTCGTTGAGCAGGTCGATATCGAGCTGATGGTTGAGGAATTTGTCGAGCTTCACGGTGTCGTCTCCCGCAATGCTCGCGTCAGTCAGAATTCTCTGCTTTAGCATCTCCATGATTATCCGCCCTTTCTTTTTTAATGTTTACTGTGCATAATATGCTTTCATCAATGCATGCGTTACGCATCATTTTCGGGGTATTTAATTTTGTATCCCGCGATTGCATCGTTGATAACGTTGATTGCAACATTTGCATCCTGAACTTCATCAACAGCAGTGTCCTTTTTCTCAAGAGCCTTGTAAACCGAGAAGAAGTGCGACATCTCATCGTAAACATGCTTCGGCAGGGCAAAGACACTGCGATAGACATTGTAGGTTGGGTCGTTGAACGGCACGGCAATGATTTTTTCGTCCGCTCTGCCGTTGTCGAGCATGTTGATGACGCCGATGGGATAGCACCTCACCAGAGTGAGCGGGTGCAGCGGCTCGGAGCAGAGGACGAGCACATCGAGAGGGTCATAGTCATCCGCATAGGTGCGTGGAATGAAGCCGTAATTTGCGGGGTAATGCGTTGAAGTGTAGAGCACACGGTCAAGCACAATGAGCCCCGTCTCCTTGTCCAGTTCATACTTGCTCTTGCTGCCCTTCGGGATTTCGATAACGGCGATAAAATCATCCGCCTTTATACGCTCCGGGTTAATGTCATGAAGAATGTTCATTTTTATTTCCTCTCAGCTTATTTTTGATTAAAATTATTATATTCCATAGCCCATGCGGACACTGCGGAGGCTATGTACTTTCTCGGAATTTTTCCGCACAAATCGGCTATCTTTTCCGATTGCTGAAGAACTCCGGCAAGCCTTAACAAGAGAGGAAGATTCTTTTTGCCGAGCCAGGCCTTCTTAAGCGCTTGAGCGGCTGAAAGCTTCAGCGGATGGCCGGAGCGCGAGCTTGCAAGGTCGGAGCTGTTGAGTGTGCCCGATTCAAACAAAAAGTCTATATCCTCGCCGTCGACAGACATCAGGAAATGGCGGATAATGTCAAGAGACGCACAGGTTGCGCCGATTTTGTCGAAGTATTCAACTTGATAATTCCACAGGCTTTCCGCCGTGAATTCCTGCATCGGGTCGCGCAGGACGGTGCGGACGAGCATGGTCGCCGCCATTATGCTGTTGTATATTCCCGAGCCGATGATGGGGATTGTCATTGCTGCGCTGTCGCCGATTGCGGCGTAACCGTCCGCCACCATAACACTCAAAGGACGGCGCGTGGGAATTCTGACAATTTGTCCGCCGCGAAGAATTTCATCGCCGAGCTGAGGATTTGTCTGAACGAGATAGCCGCGCACTGCCTCGCCGATTTCTTTTGAGATACGGTCGAACCTGCCGACAAGCATATCGCAGTGACCTTTCTCGGTTGCAAGCCAGGTGATTCCCTTTTCATACATATGGAAGAAAAAGACCTGAAAATTTTCCTCGCATTCTACGTAGTCAAGACGGTTGTAGAATGCACGGTAAACCTTGAAAATTTCGCTGTCTGCAAACTTGTTCTGCACGTTGCAGCTTTCGGGCAGGAGAGAGCGCACCGGGGAATCAAGTCCCGCCGCGTCAATGACAAGGTCGGCATAATAATCAACAAAGTTGCCGTTGCCGCCGGTTCTCACTCCCACAACGCGGTTTTCCTGCATAATCGGGGAGACGATTTCAGTGTTATAGAGGAACTTGACACCGCATTGCTCCGCAAATGAAATGAGCATGGCGTAAATGTCTTTGCGCTCAATCTGCATTTCTTTTTCATCACGCGGGATGTCAGCCACCATTGTGGCTGTGCACGCCGGGTTGTGGAAAGTCATATTTTCGGCAGTGTTATATTTTTCCGGCGGCGGGAGAGGAATACCCGCCTCCTTAAGGCAGGAAAAATCGAATATATCCGTCCAGTCATAGCCGAGAGTGCCCTCTGCGGACCTTTCAATGACAGTCACATCATATTTGTTTCTGGCAAGCTTGGCGGCTGCAACAAGTCCGCCGTGTCCGGCACCTGCAACAATGATTTTTTTCATTTATTATGCTCCTTTATGAATTGATTATTTTATCTCCAGTTGTAAGGACGCATTCTGAAGTCAACTGTTGATTTGTCCGTGGGGATTGTCCCGAACGAGGTCACGCGAACGACTCCGTGAGAAATAAAGTCATCGTACAGCTTTTCGATTTCCGCACTGCGCCTGAAATTGAACGGATTGAATTCGCCGATGAACAGATTTGCCTTGAAATATCTCCAGCTCAGCTGAGCCTTTTCAACGCGGAAACGCTGCTGTTCAGTCAGCTCGCAGGCGAGAGCGCTTGCCCACAGGCCGTCCAGCTCGTCAATCTCGGAAAGGCTGTAAAAGCCGGACTGATAATGCCAGTCAAAGTCAAACGCATGAGCAGTTGCGGCGATTTTTGCAGTTTGCAGGTCAATTATTTTCCTGATATCCGAACCTGCCGCGCCGTAATACCCTGTTAGGAATTCATCCATAAGGTGGCCGACATCGGCATCAACATTCCACTGAACTCTGCACAACAGATAGTTGCGCAGCTCGTTGAAGGCGGCTTCATGGCCGTCGCCGCAGTTGTAAATGTAGCCGGTGATGCCGATATCCTTCATATATTTCATTGTGGACTGAAGTGTGCCGAAGTTTGAAAAGAACTGGGCGGTGTTGAGAAAATTGATGGTGTAATCATAAATATATGTGCGCTTTGCAACGGCTGTCCAGTTCTTAAAATCAGCGGCGATTTGAGGCTCATGCTCGGTGAAAAGGTAATCAATTTCGTTTATGCCGTCTTCTGTTCCGCACTCCGTAATCGGATGGCTTCTGCATGCCTGATGCAGTCCGCAAAGCACCGGGACAACATTGTCGCGGCATTTGAGCGACATATCGGTTGGAGGACGGCGGGTTTCATTGTAGGAATAAAAAGTGAAATACATATACGGGAATTCTTCTTCAAGACGCTCTGCAAGCTTGTTTGTGAAAATGATGGTGGGAGCACTCACCGACCCGTATTTTTCATAGAGCGCCTCACATTTTTCACATTCACAATATTCAATATTGTCTTTTTGCCCGACATGTATGTGATTTGCTTGTGTATTATTTGCATGAATAGCCGCGCGCGCGTTCACGACGGCATTTTCGAGAGCGCCCTCGCTGCACAGACAAACGTGTTCCGTTGTGCGCTTGCCGGTGTCCTTCCTGAATGCGAAATAGTCCGGATGTTCGCTGAAAAGCGAATCCGGGACGAGCTTTGTGAGAGTCACGTCCCAAAGGACAAAGGTTATTGTGTCACCGTACTTCTCGTCCCGCGTCCAGAATGAGGTGTTCACCTTCGTTTTTGCATAATAGTCCGGAGTTGACCCGGGTGATGCGTTCCGGCGAACCTCAAAGGAGGGAATCTGTGTGTCATTGAGTGCCGCATTGATTTTTACGGTTGATTTTTGCGGCACAACCTCGTAATTCGCGGTATACCAGCGGCATCCAAGCTGCTCCTCAAGGAAGGTGTAAACCCCGTAGAGTGTGCCGTTCGGGCCGCCGCCCGCAATGAAAAGACGGTTGCCGACTGTTTTGAGAATAAAGCCGTCTCTGCCCAGAGCATTACGGTCGACGGAAAAGCCCTGCGCACTCTCCCTGCGCGTTTTGCCGACGACAATTTCCCTGTCGCCCTGAGCAGTGCGCACAGCCGGGGTGTCGGTGATAATCGGCAGGGTGACACCGCTCATTTGCCTGAGGTAAGACTGAAGCTTTTCCGCTGCGGTTATTTCCGCGGCGGGAGCTGTGGCAGAACGGACAATCACATAATCGCTTGTCCCGCCGTCAATAAGTGTCAGGTAGCTTTCGATTACCGGCGCCGTGTATTTTGTTCCGCCGTAATCAACGTTACGGTCGTACGGCACAAAACCGATGGTGATTCCGGCAAACTGCAAAAGTGCAAGAACAACAGCAATAAATTCCCGCATATTTATACCTCCCGAGTAATGTTGACAGATTGCTTGAGAGTGGCAGTGGACAGATTGAAACGGCGGAACGCTTATTTTATTTATGCCTGATGATAATCACTCAGGAAGTCTCCGAGGTCACGCATTGCTTTTGCAAGAACCTCGGGTTCCGGAAGCATGACGATGCGGAAATGGTCCGGAGTGCTCCAGCTGAAGCCTCTGCCGGGGATTATCATTACGTTTTTGCTGTGAAGGTAATCCATGGCAAATTGCTGGTCGTCCGTGATGTTGAAGCGCTTCACGTCGAGCTTCGGGAACAGATAGAACGCGGCGCTGTTTTTGACAAAGCTGATTCCCGGGATTTTTGCCAGCTCGCGGCAGGTTGCTTCACGCTGTTCGTATATTCTTCCGCCCGGAGTCATCATCTCGCGTGTGCTTTCGGGGTCGTTGAGTGCCGCGGGAATGACAAGCTGAGTGAGCGCGTTTGCGCAAAGGCGCATGGCGCAGAGCTGGACGAGTCCGGCAATGAAATCCGAGGCGGAATCCTTCGCGCCGCTGACAACCATCCAGCCGCAGCGGAAGCCGCAG
>CAZIMM010000103.1:0-6602 GCA_964540415.1 uncultured Eubacteriales bacterium | reverse complement strand
ATCATCCTGTCCATTTTGTGTGTACCCTCTGTCCAGTTTTAGTTTACCACTTCAACCTATAAATTTTATTTTTTGCGGAGAAAAATATATTTTATTTTTGATTTCCCTCTTCAACAACGTATACTGCACGCCGCACGGCACGTTCGGCCGACGTTGAAAAAAAGCCGTTGCGTGTTGCGTTGAAAAAAGAACGGATATGTGTTATAATTTCACAAACAATCATATTGCGCCCGAAAGGAACGGTGAGGGGATGTGAAAAAACCGCTCAAAAACGCCATTTGTGTTGCGGTCTGCGTTGCGGCGGTGCTTGCGACCGGGAGACCGTTTGCAAAAGCAACCTTTGAGAGCGACGCCGAGGTGCAATGCCTCGGGCAAGGAAAAAAAGGTTTTACATATGCCGACTTTCTCACGACGAGATTCAAAAGGATTTATAACTTGAGAGGCAGGGAGGTCAGACTCCGGGGCATCAATCTGGGCGGCTGGCTCATTCAGGAGGAATGGATGTGCCCTGTGCACAACGCACCCGATAATTTCACCACCCTGACAACTCTAGAGTCACGCTTCGGGGCAAAGGGCGCGGACGCGCTTATCAATTGCTATCAGGACAACTGGATAACCGAATACGACCTCGACAAAATTGCCGCGTTGGGCTTCAATTGCGTGCGCGTACCGTTCTGGTACAGGAATTTTTATCTTGATGACAAGGGCACAAAGCGTCTTGACTCTCAGGGAAACTGGGATTTCAGCCGCCTGGAGTGGATTGTGCGCGAATGCTCAAAGCGCCGGATATATGTTGTGCTTGATTTGCACGGCGCACCCGGTTATCAAAGCTCTGCGCATCACACCGGCAAGGCTGATTCCTGCGGCCTGTTTGATGACACCCCGCAGGGCGAGCAGTGGCGGAAGCTCACCGTGTCGCTGTGGCGGGAGATTGCAAAGCGCTTCAGAGGGAATCCCGCTGTTGCGATGTACGATTTTCTCAACGAGCCCATAAGCATCTCGGGCGACGGCGGCATTGAAAGCACAAACAAGCTCCGGAAGTTTTACGACAGGCTGTATGACTCCGTGAGGCTCGTCGACCCGTGGCACATTATCACAATGGAGGCAATCTGGCGCATTGAAAAACTGCCTCCTCCGATAAGTCAGCTGTGGCGCAACGTGGTTTATCAGCTGCACATGTATGAGTCCGCGGACGCGATGTACGACCTCATCGCCTCAACGTCCGGGGTGTGGCCGTACTGTATGCCGATTTATGTCGGCGAGTTCAGACCCATGGAGAACGCAACGTGGAGCCACGCGCTGGATGTCTTTGAAAAATACGGCTACAGCTGGAGTGGCTGGACATACAAGGGAGCGGGCGGCGACGCGTACAAATCCGACTGGTTCCTTTTCGGCAGCGGTGCGGATTACGAAAGCGTTGACATTGTCAGCGACAGCTACGAGGAAATCATGCGCAAATGGGGCGAGTGCATCCGTACGCAAAATTACACCGATACGGGTCACTACGAAGATTTGCGGGACTATCTCAAATAAAACCCGTTGAAAACGAAAGAGGACGCGGTGACAATGGAAGAAATTACCGGAACACAAAACGAAAGAGTCAAGCTTGCCGTCAAGCTCAGGAACAGTGCGTCGCAAAGGAAGGAAAGCTCGCTGTTTTTGCTTGAGGGTGCGAGGCTTTGCGCGGACGCGGCGCTCACGGGTGCCGGGCTCACACAGCTGTTTTTCACCCGTCAGGCTTCGGAAAAGTATCCGGAGGAATATGCCCTGCTTGCCGAAAAAAGCGAACGGGCGGCGCTGATAACCTCCGAAGTTGCGGCAAAGCTTTCCGACACGGTGACACCGCAGGGAATTTTCTGCGTTTTCAAAACGCCCGATACAGGCGTATCTATTGATAAAATAAATATAAAAGGCAAATACATTGCTCTGGAAAGCATACAGGACCCGTCAAACCTCGGCGCGATTTGCCGCACGGCAGAGGCACTCGGAATTGACGGCGCGATTATGTGCGGCTGCTGTGACATTTATAACCCGAAGGCGCAGCGGGCGGCAATGGGCAGTCTGCTTCGTCTGCCCGTGCTGACGGTTGAAAATTTGCCGGAAACGCTCGGTCTGCTTGCCGGGCGCGGAATGAAGATTTACGGCTCCACTCCCTCGGAGGAGGCGGAAGACATAACCCGCACGGACAAGAAAGGCGGTGTTGTCTGCGTAATCGGAAACGAGGGCAACGGCATATCGGAACAGACCGCGCTTGCGTGCTCCGGCCTTGTGAGAATACCGATGCTCGGCAGGGCTGAATCTCTCAACGCCGCAACAGCCGCGGCAATAATTATGTGGGAGCTGTTGAGATGAATTTGTGCTATGATGTATGGCTTCACACGGCAATGGGAGCAGCTACGGACACAGACGCGCTGCTTGCCGAATTCGGCACCGCAAAAGCTGTGTTTGATGCAAAAGAAATTGAGCTTCGTCTGCTCGGAACGCTGACCGCCGCCCAGCTTGACAGGCTTTCAAAACGCGACCTTGCCCCTGCGGAAAGAACCGCGGAGCGTTGTGAAAAAGAGGGCTGGCGGATAATTACGCGTTCGGACGCGGACTATCCGAAGCGTTTGAACAAAATCAAAAACGCCCCTTATCTTTTATTTGCCGACGGAGACATTTCCTGCCTCAACAGCCGTGTCCCGTCCGTTGCCGTTGTCGGCTCACGCAAGCCGTCGCACTACGGTGAAAAGATTGCGTTCGGGCTCTCCTCGTCGCTTGCGGGCGCGGGTGTCACGGTTGTCAGCGGCGGCGCTCTCGGAATTGACAGCGCGGCTCACGGGGGAGCGGTTGCGGCAGGCGGAAAAACCGCCGCGGTGCTCGGCTGCGGCTTCGGTGTGAACTACCTTATGCAGAATGAACCGATGCGCAGAGAAATTGCCCGCAACGGAGTGCTGGTGACGGAGTATGCTCCGGATGTCTGCGCCGACAGAGGGAGCTTCCCCAAACGCAACCGGATTATTTCGGGGCTGTGCATGGGCGTTGTTGTGGTTGAAGCGGGTGACGGGAGCGGGTCGCTGAACACTGCGGGTTGGGCAGCCGGCCAGGGCAGAGCGGTTTTTGCGGTGCCGGGGGATTTGATTGGTTCTGCGTTTTCGGGCGCAAACAATCTCATCTCAAAAGGCGCAAAGCCCGTGTTCACCGCTGCGGATATACTCGAAGAATTTGTGTTTGAATATCCGGACATTATGAAACCTCACACCTTTGTTCTGCCTGAAACTCAGGAAGAAAAGCAAGAACAAAAAAGCACAAAAACGGAGCTGCCGGAGAGCCTGAGCGACACGGCACGGAGCGTATATAATTGTTTTGGAGAGGAAAGTATACACATTGATGAACTCGTGGCACTCAGCGGATTCTCGGCGGCGCAGGTGGCGCAGGCACTCACCGAGCTGGAGCTGGAAGGCATCGTTGAAGCAGAGAGCTCACGAAAATACAAAGTGCTATAGTACGGCGCGCTTGAGCGTCAAAATATTTTAGGTATTGACAAAACACAGAAAATGAGTTTATTATTATCCCGTTCGGCAAAGATAGAAAAATGTTGTTAAGGAAAGTGTAAGTCTATGTCAAAACTTGTTATAGTTGAGTCACCGGCAAAGGCTAAGAGCATAAAAAAATATCTCGGAGACGGTTATGAGGTAACGGCATCAATGGGTCACGTTCGGGATCTTCCGGCGGCGAAACTCAGTGTTGATGTCGATCACGATTTTGCGCCGAAGTACGCAATAGCAAAAGGAAAGGAAAAGCTCGTCAAGGATTTGAAGATGATGGTTGCAAAAAGCGACGATGTCATCCTTGCGGCCGACCCCGACCGTGAGGGAGAGGCAATCTCCTGGCATCTTGCAACGATTCTCGACCTTGACCTCAACAAGAAAAACCGTGTGACCTTCAATGAAATCACAAAATCCGGCGTGCAGAAGGGCATGGAAAGCCCGCGCGAGGTTGACATGGACATGGTCAACGCCCAGCAGGCAAGAAGAATTCTCGACAGGCTTGTCGGCTACAAGCTCAGCCCCTTTGTCAGCCAGAAGATACGCAGGGGACTCTCCGCCGGAAGGGTGCAGAGCGTCGCCGTGCGTTTGATTGTTGACCGTGAAAACGAGATCAACGCTTTTGTTCCGGAGGAATACTGGTCACTTGAGGCAAAGCTCCTCAACGCGGCGAGAAAGAGCTTCACTGCCGCACTCACGGCGGACGAAAACGGAAAGGTTAAGCTTTCCTCAAAGGAGCAGACGGACGGATACCTTGCGCGGCTCGACGGCGCGGCTTACAGTGTAAGCTCCATCAAAAAGGGTATCCGCAAAAGAAGCCCCGCAGCTCCGTTCATCACCTCCACGCTTCAGCAGGAGGCTTCGCGCAGGCTCAACTTCCAGTCCCACCGCACAATGAAAATCGCACAGGAGCTTTATGAAGGAATCGATGTCAAGGGAATGGGCTCGACGGGTCTGATAACTTACATGAGAACTGACTCTTTGCGCATCTCCGAGCAGGCGAGGACGCAGGGCAACGAGTTCATCGGCGAAACCTACGGCAAGTCCTATCTCCCGGAGAAGCCGAGATATTTTAAATCCAGAGCAAGCGCACAGGACGGTCACGAGGCAATCCGCCCGACAATGCCGTCTCTGTCTCCGGACAAGGTCAAGGCAAGCCTGAGCGCCGAGCAGTTCAAGCTCTACGACCTCATCTGGAAGCGCTTCATTGCAAGCCTTATGGCCGACTGTGTTCAGAACACCGTCAAGGCGGAAATCAAGGCGGCAACTCCCCAGCAGGCGGCTGCCGGGCAATATTGCCTGTTCACCGCAAACGGTTATTCGGTCAAATTTGACGGCTTTACGGTGCTTTACGAGGAAAAAACCGACGAGGCGGACGACAAGGAAAACAGGCTTCCGGAGCTGAAAAGCGGAGAGGCTGTCAAGCTGCGCGAGCTGGTGCCCGCACAGCACTTTACCCAGCCCCCCGCAAGATACACCGAGGCCTCCCTCATCAAAACACTTGAGGAGAACGGCATCGGCAGACCGAGCACCTATGCCACAATCGTTACCACAATCATCAAAAGAGAATATGTTGAGCGCAAGGCGAAGCAGCTCGCACCCACCGAGCTGGGCTTTGCCACAACAAAGCTGCTCATTGAATGCTTCCCCAGAATCGTCAGCGAAAAATTCACGGCTCAGATGGAATCCTCGCTCGATGAAATCGGTGAGGGCAAGCAGGAATATGTCGGAATGCTTCACGGCTTTTATGACGAGTTTGAAAAAACTCTCACCAAGGCCAAGACGGACATGCAGGGCGTGAAAATCGAGCTGGAGGAGGACAAAACCGACATCCCGTGCGACAAGTGCGGCGCGATGATGGTTGTAAAAATCGGCAGATACGGCAAATTCCTCGCCTGCCCGAATTATCCGGAATGCAAAAACGCAAAGCCCCTTGTCGCCGAAACCGGAGCTCTGTGCCCGAAATGCGGCGAAAAAATCATTGAAAAGCACAGCAAGAAGGGTTATGTCTTCTACGGCTGCGAAACCTGGCCGAAGTGTGATTTTGTAACCTGGGATAAGCCCGCGGGTGAAAACTGCCCGCAGTGCGGCAAATCGCTGTTCAAAAAGAAGGGCGGAGTCGTTGCCTGCCTGAACGAGGGCTGCGGCTTTGAAAAAAAGGTTTCCAAAAAGAAGGAAAAGGATGAGTAAGGCTGTTGTTATCGGCGCCGGTTTTGCCGGGGTTGAAGCTGCATGGCGGCTTGCACGCGAGGGCGTGGAGGTTGAGCTGTGCGAAATGAAGCCGAAAAAGTTCTCCCCCGCTCACCGCAGCGAGGGCTTTGCGGAGCTTGTCTGCTCAAACTCCTTTAAGGCTCTGCGCATTGACAGCGCATCGGGTATGCTCAAGGAGGAAATGAGCAGGCTCGGTTCTCTCTGCGTTGAGTGCGCAAAGAAATGCAGCGTTCCCGCCGGAGGAGCTCTGGCTGTAGACAGGGACGAGTTTTCGCGCCTTGTCACGGAAAAAATCAAGAGCGAGCCGCTCATTGAAATAAAATACGGCGAGGTTGAAAAAATCCCGGATGACGGCGCAGTTGTCGTTGCCGCCGGTCCGCTCGCATCGGATGCTCTTTCCGCGGACATTGCCCGGCTTTGCCCGGGCTGCCTGAGCTTTTTTGATGCCGCCGCGCCGATTGTCACCTTTGAGAGCATTGACATGAGCAAGGCTTTTTTCGCCTCGCGTTACGACAGGGGCGACGGCGACGATTATATAAACTGCCCGATGAATAAAGAGGAATACGAGGCGTTTTTTGAGGCAATAAACGGCGCACAGCGCGCCGGAGTGCATGAGTTTGATGAGCGCCGCGACGTTTATGAGGGCTGCATGCCCATTGAGGCAATGGCTGCCCGCGGCGCGGACACGATGAGATACGGGCCTCTGCGCCCCGTGGGTCTGCGGGACCCGAAAACAGGCCACCGTCCGTGGGCGGTGCTGCAGCTGCGCAGTGAAAACAGGGAAAAAACACTTTTTAACCTCGTGGGCTTCCAGACAAATCTGAAGTTTTCCGAGCAGAAAAGGGTGTTTTCGATGATACCCGG
>CAZIMM010000102.1:0-7182 GCA_964540415.1 uncultured Eubacteriales bacterium | reverse complement strand
CTTCGTTCTCCCCTGGTTGAACCGGGGGTTTATTTTCCACACCTAAAGACACCAAACAAAACTGACTCCGCTCGAAAAACGAAGTCAGTTTGTCGCTTATTAATTAAATATTCTGCCATAGGGTGCTTTTTTGTACTGCCTGTACAAACTGGGGCAGTTCATATTTGTTCAGGTTTTTTAACGAGCACACAGATAAATATCAGTCACCGTGCCGAAATTACTATTGCATTAATTGCTGCACTTTGATACAATTACTTTAATCTGAAGGCAAAGGCAAGAAAATTAATTGACGCTTCTGAGATTTTTGCATATAATGTAAATCTAATGATTATTAACGGAGAATGAAAAATGAACGAAAAGGACAAAGCAATTCTTGTAAGCTACCGCAAGGAGAGAAAATATTTTCTTGAAATTGAGAATGTGGTCAGCAGAAAACTGAAGGAAATTGTCCGGGATCTCGGCATTGAAATTCTGTCAATCGAGCATCGCGTCAAAACCGAGGAAAGTCTGGCAGGAAAAATCCGCAGGAACGGAGATAAATACCGCGACTTTGAAGACATTACGGACATTCTGGGCGCAAGAGTTATCTGCTTTTTCAGCGATGATGTTGACAGGGTAGGCGAGTGCGTGGAGCAGGAGTTTGTCATTGACAGTGAAAACTCATCCGATAAACGTGCTTTGATTAAAGCCGATTCGTTCGGCTATCTTTCTCTGCACTATATCTGCTCACTTCCGGAGAATAAGGGCTATGCGAAGGAGTTGTGCAACAAAAAATTTGAAATTCAAATACGCACCGGATTGCAGCACATCTGGGCTGCAATCAATCACGACATCGGGTACAAAACAAAATTCGGTGTACCAAGAGCGGTAACGCGCGAGTTCTCACGGCTTGCGGGTCTGCTTGAACTTGCTGATGAAGAATTTGTGCGAGTGCGTGACGACATGCTCGCGTATACTGCCGACATTCACGAAAAAATCATCAACAACACGGCGGACAGTGTCAGCATAGACATGGTGTCTCTCAAGGAGTATATGCTCTACAACCTGAAAATGAGGAGCTTTCTCAAGCAGCTTGCAGAAATTGAAGGCTCGGAGATTGCCGACATTGATCCCGAGGGCTATATTGACCAACTTGCATTTTTGGGCAAAAGCACTCTGGGAGATTTGCAGAAAATGCTCGATGAAAACGAGGAAAAAGCCTATGAGCTTGCCCATGAAGCGCTCAAAGACACCGGTCTTGACATCCTGTCCGTGAGTGTCGGACTGCTGTTCCTGTGCAGAGCGGAGCTGATAAACAAGGGCTATTCACTTGAAAAGGCGACAGAGTTTATGAAGATGTCAATTCGTGATGCAGACTATGCGGAAAAGCAGGCGAAAAAATTGCTTGGAGCTGACATAAAAGACGGAGAATGAGCGATGAGGACTGATGCTGAAAAATACAGTTCGGCGCTCAAGTTCGCCGAAAGTATGCACGCGGGACAGCTGCGCAGGGGAGGACTGCCTTATATCACTCACCCGATTGCCGTTGCACGGATTTTGGACGAAGGCGGCTTCAATGTTGATTACAGAATAGCCGGTCTGTTCCATGACCTGCTGGAGGACACCGACGCTACCGAGGCAGAAATAAAAAGCATTGCCGGAGACGAGGTTCTCAGAACGGTGAAACTGCTAACAAAAACAAAGGGATACGTCATGGCGGAATATGTTGCGGGCATCAAAGCGGACAGTATGGCGTTTGCCGTCAAGTGTGCCGACAGACTGCACAATTTGAGATGTGCTGTTTGCACCGATGATGATTTCAAACGCAAATACATTTTGGAAACCATAGACTGGTATTTTGATTTTTCTCCCGAGATAGTTGAGGCAACAAAGGCGTTGGCAAAAACTCTCTCCGTTCCGATGACGGAATTGTCGCTTCTCTATGAGCCTGTGGAAAGCTGGAAGGCAGTTCCGACAGACAAATAAAGCATAGGTTATCTGTCAAACAAATAAGAAAACCTGCTGCGAAAGCAACAGGCTGTCTGCGGCAAGCCCTGCATTTCAAAAAATGCGGGGCATTTTTTTGTGAAGTCAGTTCCGCTAAAATAACTGATTTTTGATGCTGAATATGCAAAGCTTGTTTAAAATTTATCAAGGCGCTCACTGACTTTCACTGTTGATTTTTATCGGCCGGTATGGTTTAATATGTATGCAGTAAAAGTACAGACCGTAACATGATTTTTTCTGAGGAGACACTTATGGCGGGTTGCGGAACAGTAAAAGAACTCTTTTTTGAAGAATTGCGCGAAAGAAAAGCGGAGGGCTGCAATGTCTGCGGCTTTTCGGAGCGCGCCGAAAAATGCTCTGATTTCGGAAGTGACATAAACGCGCTTTATGATGAACTGATGGCTCTTGAGCCGACAAAGGATTTTCCGTTTTATGAGCCGGAAGACTTGGGGGACATTTTCGCTGAATGTGACCGGGCTGAAAATCCGCCTGAAGTCCAAAACATTTCTTTTGACAAGTTTTACGGTGCGTGGCTCGGACGCTGCGCAGGCTGCGCTCTCGGCAAGCCGTTTGAACGCGATCCGTTCACGGGCGGCCGCAACGGCACCCCGGGCTGGAAGCTGATATATGAATGGTTTCGTCAGGCAAAGGCGTACCCGATAAAGGGCTATGCTCCGTCAGAGTCCGGCGCTGCCGATACTCTCGGGCTTGCGCTCGAACCGGGAAGTTATGAGAGCTTTCGTGAAAACATTCGTTATATGCAAACCGACGATGACATCAGATATACTGTGCTGGCGCTGCTGCTTACGGAGAAAAAAGGATTGAACTTCTCAACATGGGATGTTATTGATTTTTGGCAGAAATATCTCCCTGTCGGGATGACCTTCACCGCCGAACGTCAGGCGTATATCAACATCCCGTTTGCCGTTGAGAAGTACGGCAAATCGGACTCTGCTCTGCAATATATCGCAACTTACAGAAACCCCTTTCGCGAATGGATTGGCGCGCAGATACGCGTTGACGGCTATGCCTATGCAGCTGCCGGAAACCCTGTTGCCGCCGCGAGGATGGCATACACCGACGCTGTTTTTACTCACACCAAAAACGGTGTCTACGGAGCTATGTTCTGCGCCGCGCTCATTTCACTTGCGTTTGTTTGCGGTGATGTGAAAGAGCTTGTTGAAAAGGCTCTCGGCTTTGTGCCGAAAAGAAGCCGGCTATATGCGGACATTTCGTCAGCCGTGCAAATCGCGGAAAACTGTCAGTCCGACATTGAGCTTGCCGAACGCATTGAAAAGGAGTTTTCCGACTATCCGACCATTCACACAAACAACAACGCAGCTCTCTGCGCCGCGGCAATCGTTTTCTCCCGGGGCAACTTTGAAAAGGGTGTAACGGCGGCTGTGCTCGGCGGCTGGGATGCAGACTGCAACGGCGCAACCGTAGGCTCCGTGCTCGGCGCGATGAACGGAGCAAAAGCCGTACCGAATTATTGGAAAGCTCCGCTGAATGATACAATGTATTCGGCAATTCCGGATTTTCATCCGATAAGCATCAGTGAATGCGCCGAGCGAAGCTATGCTGTTTGGAAAAACGCGAAATAGTCAAACCCGTTGCTTGATTCGCCTATGAGTTCGACAAGGCGGGGCAGTTCCTGATGTGACATGACCTTGATGAATATAGTTTTGAAACGCAATGCTCATGTAATTACGACAGCGCGGACAGCATATTCTGTCACAATCTTTTTGATTAGCAAGTCACTGAGCTGCATGTCGCATTCAGCTGTGAAACAGTGAGCTGTATTTTGCGCGGCATCTCTCTGTAATGATGTACCTATTAATCTCCCGCTTCTTTAAATAAAAAAGCAATAACTTTTTCAGCCTATGTGCAAAACATAAAGTCAAAACCTCCGGCTTAGCCGGAGGTTTTGACTTGGAATTGCGCTGTTGAAGCCGAACTCTCGAAGGAGGGCTTATGCTTTGCGTGGGATTGTCTCATGCAGGACGAAAGCACCCGCGCAATCGGAATCAATTGCCCTGTGCCAGATATTCCTCTGCGTAGTGGGCGGCCAAGGCACCGTCAGCAGCGGCGGTAATCACCTGGCGCAGCACCTTGGTACGTACATCTCCTGCTGCAAAGACGCCGGGCAGAGTGGTGCGGGTGGACTCGTCGGCAATGATATATCCGCTTTCGTCAAGCTCCGCCTGACCTTTGAACAGTTCCGTTGCAGGGGAACGTCCCACGCTCACAAACAGCCCATCTAACCTCAGTTCGGAAAGAGAACCGGTTTTCACATCCTTCAGCTCCACACCGAAGAGTCGATCATCCCCCAAAAGGCGGCTAACCGTGCTGTTCCAGCAAAATTCAATGTTCCCGGCTTTAATCAGCGGATCATGGTAGATTTTAGTGGCCCTCAGGCTGTCCCTGCGATGGATCAGAATCACCTTTTCGCAGATTCGGGAGAGCAGCATAGCGTCCGCGGCGGCGGAGTTGCCGCCGCCCACCACGGCCACCGTTTTACCTTTGTAGAACATTCCATCACAGGCGGCGCAGTAGGCAAGACCACGGCCCACAAACGACTCTTCCCTATCGACCCCCAGGGGCTTGTGGCCTGCGCCGGTGGCAAGGATCACCGCCCTGCCAAGGAAGGTTCCCTCGCTGGTTTCGATTCGCTTGATGTTGCCGGTAAGTTCTGCGGAGAAAACTTCCGCCAACTCACTCCTCGCTCCGAACCGCTCGGCTCCGGCCTGCATCTTTTCGCCCAGCTCATAACCGTCGATTCCCTGGTCAAAACCCGGGTAATTGTCAATTTGGGCAGTCTGGGTCATCTGCCCGCCTGGGGACAGCTTTTCCAGCACCAGCGTGTCCAGCCCCGCACGGCTTGCGTACAACGCGGCTGTGTAGCCGCCGGGGCCTCCGCCGATTACGATGACATCATAAATGTGTTCCATGGCGATTTATTTCCCTCTGATCATGCCTAGAATCTTGCTGACACCGACATATTGACTGACTGTGTCACTCTCCTGCAGAACCAGTGTTGGTGCCTGATGGATTCCGAATTTTCTGACTAATTCCTCTTCTTCTTCAGCAAGAACCTTGCGGTATGCTATGCCGGCCTTGTCTAGCTCACGGCAGGCAACACGGCAGTTGGGGCAGGTCGCGGTGGTAAACAGAAGTGCTTCGGAAGTCACTGCCTGAGGCTGGGTCGAAAGCTGCTCTGCCTGCTTTGGTTGCGCAAACTGCAGCGCACCGGCTTCCACCCGATAGGTTCTGCGCTCCTTGTACTCCTGTGTCTTTCCTGCATTCCAGTTCTGAATCGGGCGATAGTAGCCGGTGATGCGGCTGTAAACCTCTGTCGGCTCTTTGCAATGGGGACAGACGCTTACTTCTCCGCTGAGATAGCCGTGATTTTTGCATACGGAGTAGGTGGGAGAAATCGTATAGTATGGAAGCTTGTAGTTCTCTGCTATTTTGCGGACCAGCTTTGCCGCGGCTTTTCACCAAGGAAGGTGTGGAACACCGTTCCGGAGGTATAGCGTGTCTGCAGTTCGTCCTGAATATCCAGCGCTGTGAACAGATCGTCGGTATAGCCAACCGGCAGATGGCTGGAGTTGGTGTAGTAGGGGGTTCCGCCGGGCTCGGCGGCCGTAATGATGTCCGGATACTGGGTCACATCGTGCTTGGCAAGGCGGTAGGAGGTGGACTCCGCCGGGGTTGCCTCCAGATTGTACAAATCGCCGTACTGCTCCTGATAGTCGGACAGGCGGCTGCGCATATGGTCAAGAACTTCAGCGGTGAACTCCTGACTGCGTGAGTCGGTCAGATCCGTTCCAAGCCAGTTTGCGTTCAAACAGCACTCGTTCATGCCCACCAGCCCTATGGTGGAGAAGTGGTTGCTGAAGGTTCCCAGATACCGCTTGGTGTACGGGTAAAGTCCCTCGTCAAGAAGCTTTGTGATTACGCTGCGCTTGATTTTTAAAGAACGGGCGGCAATGTCCATTACCTGATCCAGCCGGGCATAAAAGTCGCCTTTGTTCTTGGCAAGGAAAGCGATGCGGGGCATATTGACGGTGACAACGCCCACCGAGCCGGTGGACTCACCGGAGCCAAAGAAGCCACCGGACTTTTTCCGAAGCTCCCGCAGATCCAGCCGAAGGCGGCAGCACATACTGCGTACATCGTTGGGTTCCATATCGGAGTTAATGTAGTTGGAGAAATAGGGCGTGCCGTATTTGGCAGTCATTTCAAAGAGAAGTCGGTTGTTTTCGGTGTCGCTCCAGTCGAAATCCCGGGTGATGGAATAGGTTGGGATGGGGTACTGGAATCCGCGGCCGTTGGCGTCGCCCTCGATAATAATTTCAATGAAGGCCTTGTTGACCATTGCCATTTCTTCCGCGCAGTCACCATAGGTGAAGTCCATTTCCCTGCCACCGACGATGGCAGGCAGGTTTTCCAGATCTCTGGGGACGGTCCAGTCCAGCGTAATATTGGTAAACGGCGCCTGAGTGCCCCACCGGGACGGCGTGTTGACGCCGTAAATAAAGGACTGGACGCACTGTTTCACTTCGCCATAGGGCAGATGATCCACCTTCACAAAGGGTGCGAGGTAGGTGTCAAAGGAGGAAAAAGCCTGCGCGCCTGCCCATTCATTCTGCATGATGCCCAGAAAATTCACCATCTGATTGCACAATGTGGAGAGATGTTTGGCGGGGGCGGAGGTGATTTTTCCGGGAATGCCGCCCAGACCCTCCTGAATCAGCTGCTTCAAGCTCCAGCCGGCGCAGTAGCCCGTGAGCATGGACAGGTCATGGATATGCAGGTCGCAGTTGCGGTGGGCGCTGCTGATTTGCTCGTCATAAATCTCGCTGAGCCAGTAGTTGGCGGTGATGGCGCCGGAATTGGAGAGGATCAGTCCGCCCACGGAATAGGTGACCGTGGAGTTTTCCTTCACCCGCCAGTCCAGAGACTTCAAATATTGATTCATCGTGGTTTTATAATCCAGGTAGGTGGAATTCATGTTGCGGAGCTTTTCCCGCTGCTTTCGATACAAAATGTAGGCTTTGGCCACCTGCTCGTATCCGCCCTGAGACAAAACGGTTTCCGCGCTGTCCTGAATGTCCTCCACGGAAACAAGCCCATCTTTTATCTTGTCCAAAAAGTGGGAACTGACCCGCAGGGCAAGGAAGTCGATGACGC
>CAZIMM010000101.1:0-7279 GCA_964540415.1 uncultured Eubacteriales bacterium | reverse complement strand
CGTATCGTTTATTTCGCTTATTCCCTTCCTCGGTACATTGTACACTCCGGAAAACCCGGACAGCGTGCTGCTGACTGCGGCGGTTGCCGCTGACCTTCACGCCGACGGCAACCCGGTTCGCGACAGAAACGATAACCTGCGCAGAGCCTTTGCCGGTATTTCAAAAGCCTCGCCCGGTCTTGATGCACTCGTCCTTGTCGGCGACATCACAAATTCCGCCCACGAAAAAGAATACACAAACCTGAACAGAATGATGTCGGCCTTCAACAAAACAAAAACGTTAATTCCCGCAATGGGCAATCACGATGCACGCGGAACCTCAATCGATCCGGATTTCGGAGAGGCCTGCACACTGTTCGGCAGCTTTTGCAGACGCTTCGGAATTGAAACCGAAAAGACTTACTACAGCCGCTCTGTCAATGATTATCGCTTCATTGTGCTGGGCACAGAACAGCTGCTGGAAAACAGCGCATATGTTTCCGATGAGCAAATATTATGGCTTGACCGTGAGCTTGAAAGTGCGTCCGCTGACGGAAAGCCGGTTTTCATAATCTGCCATCAGCCCCTCAAGGGCACTGTGCCGGGCAGCAACGGCGAAGGAGCGCATCTCGGAGAGCAGAGCGACCGGGTGAAGGCGGTCATTGAAAAATATACATCAAGCGGAACAACCGTTGTTTTTTTCAGCGGCCATAAGCATTCCGGCTTTTCGGCTCAGACTGTTACGCAGCAGGGAAATCTGTGGTGCGTCGACCTGCCGTCACTTCAGTACTGCGGCGCGGACGGAAGCAACAGCGGCGACGGCATGACACTTGAGGTATATTCCGCAAAGATTGTTCTGCGCGGTATCAATTTCATATCGGGTGCAAGATATGCGAATTTCAGGTTTGAAATTCCGCTTGAATGAAGAACACTTCCGCAATGTCAACCGTCAAATGTATCTGCCGGGAATTTCAGAAACAAACGGCGTAGCTTATCACGGTGTGTCTGCCGAACAGATTATTCAGCAGTCTTCAAGCATGAACATTTTGCTTTCTGCTCGGACGAACCAATATAATGACGTGCTGCTTTTTGCAATGATTTTGACTGAGGTGAAAATGCAAGGCCGCCGTGACACAAGGTCAACGTGACAACAATATGTATTGTAAAATATAATCCAATGTGCTATGATGAAAGCATAAAATATCGGAGGCAAAAACATGATGAAAAAAGCGGTAAGAATAATCGGAGCTTTGCTCTGCGCGTTTATGTTCTGTTCATCTCTCGGCTACGGCGCTTTTGCTGTTGAACCTTCGACTGAGGCAGAAGCTCTCAGGTTCAACAGTGATTCGAGCTTCAAAATTCTTCACCTGACCGACCTGCATATGCACGATGAATATGACAGAGTTCAGCAGACATCAGAGCTTCTCATCAAAAAAATTGTCGTTCGTGAGAAACCGGATGTTGTTGTCATAACAGGCGACATCGCGATGAATGAAACTCTTGAAAAAACGCTTGAAAACATTGACAATCTCATGAAAATGTTCGATGAGCTGAAAGTCCCGGTGGCTGTCAATTTCGGCAACCACGACAGTGAGCGCGGATTGATTTCGAGAGAAGACCTCCTCAAGGTCTATATGCAGTACGACTGCTGCATTGCCGCAGATGACGGTGAGCTTCTGCCCGGTGCGGGAACATACAATATCCCGATCCTTTCGTCGGACGGCAGCAAGGTTGCTTTCAACCTCTGGATGATTGATTCGGGAGAATATGACAGCGAGGGAAACTATGCCTCGACAGACCCGGCAATAACCCGCTGGTATGTTGAAAAAAGCAATTCGCTGAAGGCTCAGAATAACGGTAAGCCCGTCAATTCGCTGATGTTTCAGCACATCATCGTGCCGGAAATATATGACGCTCTGAAAAAGTCAACATTGCTCAACCCGTTTGCGGTCGGGAGCATCATAAATAAAAAAGAGCGGTATGTTCTTGACAGCGGCAACACAAATGCAGGCCGTCTGCTTGAAACTCCCTGCCCGCCTGTTTCCGGCAGAGGTCAGTTTGATGCCGTTGCCGCGCAGGGCGATGTGCTCGCAATGTTCTTCGGTCATGATCATTTAAACACGTTCAACGTGAGCTTCCGCGGTGTTGACCTTGTTGCGACGCCGAAAGCTCAGTACGGTATGACAGGAGACTTCAAAAGCGATTTCACCGACTGCCGCAAGGGTGCGAGAATAATTGAGCTGAATGAAAATGACACGTCAAAATATGAAACGCATGTTATCACTTTTGCCGATCTTTACAAATGGTCTGATATCAAAACAATCACAGACAGTTTTGAAAAAAAGACCGCTCTGCAGATTCTGGCTGATGATTGGCTTTATGATGTTCTTATCGGTACATCAACAAAGCTTGTTGAGCTTATAACAGGAAGCAGAATAGATTTCGGATAATAGTTAGCATTAATTAATAATAGCAGAAAAGTGCGGCATTTCTGTCCAAGCTTTTCTGCAATTTTTTCTGGTGCGAATATCACTGTCGCCGTCCCAAAACATCTCGCCGTTAAGCTACGTAATATAAAGATACTTGTGTCTCTCGTTGTTAGACAGCTGCTCGAGGATAAAGGAATAATCTCCGAGTCTTTTTTCTTTATGTAGTTCACGCTTCAGCGAAATTGAGGCATCAAATATTCTGCGCCCGTTTTCTCTTGAACTCTTATTAGACATTGCTGCCGAATTAAACATTGAAATCGGCAGGCTTTTAGAATTCAGATAAAAAAACGCCTTCGAAGTCTGAACTGCCCCAGTTTGTACAGACAGTACAAAAAAGCACCCTATGGCAGAAATATTATTAAGCGACAAACTGACTTCGTTTTTCGAGCGGAGTCAGTTTTGTTTTAAGCTGGATTCGTTCGTTGTTGTAGAAGTGTATGTATTCACCTATGAGGAGGCGAGCCTCCTCATAGGTTTTGAGTTTCGTTCTGTAAATCCTCCCGTGCTTTTTTTAGAAAAATAAATCTCTCGCAAATCATTTCAGCCGCTTTGTCCGGCGGGATGTCAGTGTTGTCGAGTTTCATGTAATTCGGGAACGGCAGAACCTCGCCGTCATACGAATTCAAGCGAAACTTCGCCGAGGTTGCCCTCATTTCGGCTTCGCTGTGTTCGATATTCCGCTTGGACTCCTTGTTGAGGAGCCGGTTTTCGGTTTTATTGCGCTCAATCCGCACATCAAAATCAGCGCACAGCTCAACAACACAGCATTCTCCGCCGTGCGACTCATAAAGCGTTATCAAATTGTTAATGTAATCATATTCGCTCTGATCATCAAAGCCGAACATATATGTGAAAATCAAGCCCGGGAGGTCACTGCCTGCCACTGTTTCAAATATTTCCCGGCGAAACACTCCCGAAAGATACCGTCCCTCCCTGCTGCCGTGCACATCAAAGAATTTTCGGATAAGCTCAATTGTCATATGGTTGTGAAAAAGCTTATATCCGGTCAGCTTTTCAAGTTCCTGCCCCACGGTCATTTTCCCGACGGCGTGGGGTCCGAGAATTACAACAAGATTTGGCATTTATATCCCTCCAAAAAAATATAAAAAACGGTTGAAAGCCTTTTCCCGAGCTTTCAACCGTTAATTTCGTAATTGGTATAAACCGATTATGAGTATAACAGCAAAAGCCCGTTGCCGACTGCGGCTGCGAGTTGCATAATATAAATTGAGCGTTTGGTGCAAGCCATTGAGCTTTTGCCTCCTTTTGTTTTTTCGAATTATAACATATGAGCGGATTGATGTCAATAAATTATTTCCACTTTTTGTAAATACCCGGAAAATAAAAGTATATAAACAGCCCCACCGCTTCAGAAGAAAAGTGATGAGGGCTGACACATTGTCACATACGAACAAGGCTTTTTGCAAGCCATATATCTGGTTTGCCGATGCCGTTTGCATCGGGTATTACGCCGACAATTTTATAGCCGACCTTTTGATAGAATTCAAAGGGATGATTTTTGATGTTTTTTATGTTGCTGATTTTCTCAAAGGTGTCCTCAAACAAATCTGTACCCGACAGGCTTGTGCTGCCGGATTCATCATCACTGCCGAGATATACTGTCAAACATCCTCGTTCTTTCAGTGACTCTTCAAGGGCGGCACAAAGCTTTGTGCCGATACCTTTTGAGCGGTACTTTTTGCCGACTATAAGCGGATGCAATTCCCACCCGGTTATTCCGTACTGCGGGACAGCCCCGACAAAGCCCAAAAGAGTTTCACCGTCAACCATTGCAAGAGCAATTTTCTCGTCTTCAACGCACTTCTCTATTTCATTATCTGCGCAATCGGCGTAGCTGTGCGGAAAAGCCTCTGTTAACAAGTCGGCAGCCTGTTTATTGAAAGCGACAGTTTCTTTTGTCAGTGCGACTATTTGCATAACAACCTCCGGGTATGTACATATTGTGCTTTATAGTTTTGTTGATTGACGGAATATGATTCACAAGTAAAGATTATGCTCATTTTGTTCCTCGCAGAATCATAGTAACCGACATTGATGTGTCCCATTGCTTTATTCCGCAATCATATAACTCAATCCGTTTATCATACTTGCTGTTAATAATCCTTTTAAGCTCATCAACTTCATCCGCTGTAACCACTTCCGTAGCAATGTCTAACAAATACTCCGCTCCGTTAAGAGTGCATTTGCGATTGGCATTTATCATGTCATGAGCCATTTGCTTTGAGTATATCGGATTGTCCGGAGTCAGATTTACAGTTATGTATTCTGTTGTAACATTTTTGAAACCATATTTTTCCATGCAAAGCGGCAACTCCGCTTCATTTAACGGATAAGCACATACATTGTATTTTTCATCAGTATCTTTATATAACTTCTCTGTTCTTTTCCAAATTCCTTTTTCAAAATCTGTCTGCTCTGAAATACAAGGAGCATTAATGTTTATTCCTCGCCTTGCAGATAAAACAATACAGACACCATTTTCTTTTAATACCCGGTATTGCTCTCCGAAAAATCTTGACGGTTCTATATGTTCTTGAACTGTGTTTGATATAGCTACATCGAATGTATTATCAAGAAAAGAGAGGTGAGTTGCATCATCTTCTTTGAAAACAATGTCCGGAGCTTGCTTTGATGCAAACTCAATGAAATTACTATCTCTGTCAGTGCCGATAATGTTTGCATATGGATACCATCGATGTAATGATTGAGACAATGCGCCCGGACCGCAACCAATCTCAAGTATTTCTTTCATATCGTCAATCATAAAGGCTTGCTGATATTTGTATTTGAAAATGTCGGAAAATCTGAGCGTACGGGAGAGATATAAAGTATCAGTTTTTTGCACATATGTTGACCAAATTGTATTCATTGTTTTTGCCTCGTTTATATGAATTCTCCATTATGTCGACATCTGCCGTTTGCTCAAAATATAAAGCATAATCTCACTTTGTAAACTCTGCGAACAAAAACAAAGGAAATTCTTTTGACTTCGTAATACCGTCATATGAAACAGGTTCATCTAAATATTTCAGTGAAAACCCTCTTGAAATGACAGTATTTATGTATTTGCTGATACTGCGATGAAAATGCGTTGTTTCACCCCAAAATTCGTTGTTAAAGCTGTACTCGGTTAAATACCTTGACATGATTTTATTTTTTCTGAAACCTGTTTTATCTTTCTCCCAATTGCAATCATAAAATGCCGGATGCACAACGGAAAAATAAAATATGCCGCCTGACTTCAGAATGCGATATACCTCTTTCAATACGGTGTCAATATCTCTTATGTCCATAAGGACTTGGTTGCAAAATACAATGTCAAAGCTGTTGTTTTCAAAAGGCAACGGCTTTTCAATGTCCACAACGTCAAAGCAAAGATTAGGATAAAGTGATTTGCAGATGTCAATCATTTTGCGCGAGCCGTCAACCCCTATGGCAGTTCCGCCGACAGAGGAAAGATAGTCGGTATACCAACCGTATCCGCACCCTAAATCTAATATTTTTTCCTGGCTTAACTTCGCAAAGCGCTTAGAAACAATAGCTTTGTTAATTGCAACAAATTCGGATTGTTCCTGTTGTTCAAAATAGTTATTTGCGGCATTGTCCCATTGGTGGATAATGTCATCGTTTCTCACTTTATAACACACACCCTGTAAAAAATGTAAATAATCTTATTGCCGATTTTTCTTTAATATAATACCATAACCGCCAAATTTTAACAACTGAAATTTTAATTAAAGATTTGTGTTCAAAAATATGGTGCTTTAGTTATGATATATCTTACTCAAGAGCGCCTTTTTCATCATTCAGTTCCAACAAATTATTTTAACTAAATTTATTACTGTCTGTATGCTTTATTTTTTATTGTGAAATTAACATATCACTCTTTTGTTTGATTCTGTCACACAGCATGGCGCGAATTTTCTTGCTCCCGGGTAAAAGATATGGTACAATGAGAATTATCAGATGAAATCCTGTGGTTGATTCTGCAAATATGAAAATCGGCAAATATTTGCGGAACTGGATATTGTAATCAAAAATCAATCTGAAGTCTTTCTCAAACAACGCAGCAGAGCTGTTTCATTCTTTGGAAGCGGCATAATGAACAATCATTCCAAAGAACGCAGCAACGCCCGGTATGCAAGGCACACGTGAATGCCTGTTGGGTGAAGCCGCAGAAACGCTTAACAAAAGCAGCGCAGGCGGAACAAATGCGAAAAAATATCAGATAACCGGAGGCAATTATGGCTTATTTTAATTATAGAAATCACAAGATATTTTATGAAGAAATCGGAAGCGGCTCACCGCTTCTGCTATTACACGGAAACACCGCCTCATCCCGTATGTTCGCGGGAATTGCAGAAAAATTTGCGCAGAATTATCGGGTGATATTGCTTGATTTCCTCGGCTGCGGACGCTCCGAAAGAGTTTGTGAATTGGCGCAGGATTTGTGGTTTGACGAAGCAATGCAGGCGATTTGTCTGCTTGACGAAAAAGGATATTGCAATGTGAATGTAATCGGTTCGAGCGGAGGCGCGCTTGCCGCAATAAATGTCGCGTTCGAACGTCCCGACCTTGTTGGGAAGCTCATTGCAGACAGCTTTGAGGGAGAACGCGCGCTGCCGGATATAACGGAAAACCTCCGCGCGGGACGCGAAGCGTCAAAGCTTGACTCCGGCGCAAGAGCGTTCTATGAAATGATGAACGGCGCCGATTGGGAGCAGGTTGTTGACGCTGATACAAAAGCCGTTCTTGCTCATGCCGAACACATCGGCAATTTCTTTCATAAA
>CAZIMM010000100.1:0-7534 GCA_964540415.1 uncultured Eubacteriales bacterium | reverse complement strand
TCTCGGCACTTGTTAATATTTTGAAAATAGTGTCCAGTTTTTATTGACTAGTGCAAGGTATATACAATTAACAAAAACGGCACCCCGAAAAACAGGGTGCCGAAGCTGTGATTTTGCCGGGATTGCGGCTTTGAAAGCCTGAGGGATGCGATTCCGCCCGCCTACCTGCCCCGCTGCGCGACTATGCCTTCAATGTGCAAAAAGCGTATTTTCACATAATTGTATGTTGAAAGCGGCCGGTAGTCGGAATTAATAGTATGCGCGGCTATCAGAATGTTTTCCGGATTGTACGGTGCCGAAGCTTCAACAACAACAGGAGTGTGCTGAAAGCCTTCAAAGGTTGTTGACAGCTGCACAAGGTCGCCCGGCTGAAGCTCATTGATTGCGCACTCCCTTGCCTTCGGCCCTGCCGTTTCTTTTTGTCTTGTCAAATAATTGTAAAGATATTGGACTCCCGTCCACGCAGGTGCCTTGCGGTTTGCGTCGATATAATACCAGCCGAAGGTCGGCGTGTAGTTCATCACGCTGTTGCCTGCCAGCAGGCACTGCGAGGCAAAATTTGTGCAGTCTCCGCCGACGCTGTCATAGTTGTAAAACCTCGGGTTTCTCCCGTACGCCCACTCATGCGCATATCTCACTGCGGCATCACGGTCATATCTCATCAAAGCTCCCACTTGTCTCCCCCCTTTTTCCATACTATTAACATCAATGGAATCCGTGAGAAAGTGAGGAGTAATTTTTTACAAATAAGTTTCATACAATCATTGTAGTTGTTTAGGGCGGTTCGACTCTCTCCGCCTACAGAAAGGGGACGATACTTATGGCGATCGGCAGCATCATTTCGCGGGTTTACACATCGGATTCCGAAATTCCGCTGAACAACGCGGCGGTCAGCATTATGCGCAGAAATCCTGACAACACAATGGAACTGCTGGCTTTCCGTCTGACAAACTACGACGGTTTAACCGATGCTTTTCCCATTGAGGCACCGGATGCATCGCTGAGCCAGACCAGCGGAGCAGCTGTTGAACCTTTTGCCGTTGTTGACATGATGGCGGAGCAGGTCGGCTATGACCGTATTCTGACTGAAAATGTGCAGGTTTTTGCAGGGGTTGAGACCCGACAGGACTTTGAGTTGATTCCGACAGCCGAGCTGCCCGATATTTATGACCGCACGGAAATTTTCAACATCACCGCACAGGGACTGTAAGGAGGTATAGCTGTGCCAATCACACTCCCGTATATTCCGGAAACCATCACAGTGCACCTGGGCTCTCCCGGTTCGAATGCCGCAAATGTGACAGTGCCTTTTGCAAACTATGTTAAGAATGTTGTTTCAAGTGAAATTTATCCCTCATGGGAGCGTTCCGCAATTTCAGCGAACACGCTTGCAATTATTTCCTATGCTCTCAACCGTGTTTACACCGAGTATTACCGAAGCCGCGGTTACAATTTCGACATCACAAACTCGACGGCGATTGATCAGAAGTTTATTCAGGGACGCAACATCTTTGAAAATGTTTCTCTGCTGGTGGACACACTGTTTGACGACTATATCCGACGTCAGGGCTTTGTCGAGCCGCTCGCCGCGAAATTCTGCAACGGTACAACGGTGACCTGTGCCGGGATGAGCCAGTGGGGATCTCAGCAGCTGGCGCAGGGCGGCAGCGGACCGTTCGCCATTTTGCAGAATTATTATGGCAACAATATCGAAATTGTCAACAACGCCCCGGTGCGCGGCGTAAGTGAATCATATCCGGGCACACCGCTGCGTGTCGGCAGCACCGGGAATTATGTGCGGTTTCTTCAGACCGAGCTCAACCGCATTTCACAAAACTATCCCGCCATTCCGAAGATTACAGTAGACGGCATTTTCGGCCCGAAAACCGAGGAAGCGGTTGAAACATTTCAGCGAGTTTTTTCGCTTACAGCAGACGGCATTGTCGGGCGCACGACATGGTACCGCATTGTTCAGATTTATGTCGGAGTTCTCGGACTGGCGGAGCTGCAGTCGCAGGGGCTGGATTATTCCAACATTTCATGGGGATATCCCGATGCCATTGTCCGCGGCGACAACGGCATAAAAGTGTCTCACCTTCAATACATGCTCGCGGTTCTGAGCAATTTTATTGAGGAGGTGCCGCCTGTCACGGTCACCGGCAATTTCGGCGATTCAACTCTTTCGGCGGTTGAAGGTTTCCAACGGTACGCCAACCTGCCGATTAACGGTGTTGTGGACGCAAAAACCTGGGATGCAATCTATTCACAGTTTGCGGGCATTGAGGGCACTGTTTTCGGCGATGCCGAGCTGTTCCCGTTTTCCGAAACCGAAACTGCCGCCCAAAGCATTGCCCAGCTGCAATCCCAGTTGCAGACAATTTCCTCAGGCAATCCCTCCATACCTGTTCCCGGAAATTCCGGTTCTCTGGACGGCCACACGCGCTGCAGCATAGGAGCTTTCCAGCAGCAGTTCGGGCTGACAAGGAACTGCACTCCCAACGAGGAAACACGCAGAACAGTTGCGGAGACAGTGAACCGCACCCGTTATCAGTGTTCGTCAAGATTTGTTCAATATCCTCACCGGACTTTGTCCGCGGGAATGAAGGATCAGGAGATTTGTATATGAGAGAAAAAGCTTATTATATCGGCAAACCGATCCGCAGTTTGCAGACAATGCTGCGAGTGCTGTCCAAAACACGCAATAATCAGCCCGCAATCATACCCGACGGAATTTACGGCGACGAAACCGTCCGGGCAGTTTCTGCCTTTCAGCTCGGTGAGGATCTTCCTGTCAACGGATTGGCGGACAGCGAAACCTGGAATCGCCTTAGAGAATCCTACACTAACGAATCGCCGCTGGTTCTGCCTGCCGCGCCACTCGAAATTGTATGGCAGCCTCTGGATAAAATCATGCCGGGCGAAAGCAGCCTGCACCTTTTTCTGATTCAGGCAATGCTCATAGCAATCGGCGAGGTATTTTCAGGTGTGCCGCCGCTTCAGGCAACGGGAGTCCACGACGAACAGTCGGTGAACGCCATAAAATGGATGCAGGAAAAGTGCGGCCGCCATTCCACAGGAGAAATCGACCAGGTCGACTGGCAATTTCTTACAAAGCTTTATCGCATGGCGGCAGGCGGCGGAAAAAAGATTATGACTTACGTTTAATACATGCTGCGTCCATTTCAAACAATTCAGCGTGAAAAGAAATTGAAATGTTCGTTTTTAAAGCTCAGGCTCTCCTTTTGTGAATAGCATCTGTGTTTTGAGAAATGCTATACATAGCAAGCCTAACATGCATTATCGTTTACAGTTCGGGGGCAGACAACTGAGCTATTTAATTACCGTGTTACTGCAAAAAAGTAAATAGCGCAGGGGAAATTGACCGGATGGTGCATTGCGGAAAACCATAACGGAATTAAACCTGCGCTTGCCTTGCTTTTTGATAATGCGGCATCACAAAATGCCGATAAGGGAAGACAGGCGGCGGGAATATCAGCCCCTTTCGCTGCAGGAACTGTATCCGGAATAATAACTTCGGAGGACGAAAATGGATTCACTGTGGACACTGACGGCTCAGTCCGAAGGCTTTGAGTCGCTGCATTCGGATATTAAAACAGATGTTTTGATTATCGGCGGCGGTTTGGCGGGTATCCTTTGCGCATATATGCTTCATCAGTCCGGTGTCAGCTATGTGCTTGCGGAAGCGGAAACCGTATGCAGCGGAATCACAAAAAACACAACTGCAAAAATCACATTGCAGCACGGTCTGATTTATGACAAACTGATCCGCAAATTCGGCATTGAACGCGCCGGACAGTATCTGGAAGCGAACAAGGCGGCGCTTGAATGTTATCGGGAATTGTGCGGAAGCATCGACTGTGATTTTGAAGAACAGAATTCCTGCGTTTATTCTATTGACAACCGCAAAAAAATCGAAAATGAGGTGGCAGCACTTGACCGGCTGAAGTTTGCGGCAAAGTTTTCCGAACAGATCCCGCTGCCGTTTTCTGTGGCCGGTGCTGTCACAATCGGGAAACAGGCGCAGTTCCATCCACTGAAATTTGCGAATGCGATTTCTGCCGGGCTGAATATTTACGAGCATACAAAAGTCAGGGAGCTTGTCGGACTCACCGCGATTACGGAGAACGGAAAGATCACAGCAAAAAAAATAATTGTCGCAACCCACTTCCCGTTTTTGAACAAGCACGGGAGCTACTATCTTAAAATGTATCAGCACCGGTCATATGTTATTGCCATTGAAAACGCGCAGAATGTCAACGGCATGTATGTGGACGAAGCAAAAAAGGGAATGTCGTTCCGGAATCACCGTGATTTGCTTCTGATCGGCGGCGGAGATCACCGGACAGGGAAAAAGGGCGGATCATGGCAGGAGCTGCGTCAATTCACAGATCAGTATTATCCGAACGCAACCGAAAAATATCACTGGGCAACACAGGACTGTATGACGCTTGACGGCGTGCCTTATATCGGAGCGTATTCCGCAAAAACCGAGGGGCTGTATGTTGCCACGGGATTCAACAAATGGGGCATAACGTCCTCAATGGTGTCGGCAATTCTTTTGTGTGACATGGTGCAGGAGAAGCCGAATCAGTGGGCTGAGGTGTTTTCGCCTTCAAGGACAATACTCCGTCCCCAGCTGGCGGCAAACGGCTTCGAAGCGATTGCCGGCTTGCTTTCTCCGACTCCGAAGCGCTGCCCGCATCTGGGGTGCGCGCTGAAATGGAATCCCTATGAGCACACCTGGGACTGCCCCTGCCACGGTTCACGCTTCACCGAGGACGGCAAACTGATTGACAACCCCGCGGCGGGGAATCTGAAGGGCGAGGCGAAAAACTGAACAACATCCGAAAAAACGGGATTTTCCCGTTTGACAATAAAGAAACGAAAAACAGCCGTCTGACCGGGCAATCCGGAGGCGGCTGTTCTTTCTGATTGAAACACTGCAACATAATTAGATAAGATGCACTTTTTCGCATTGGTTCTCATGTCGGAGCTATAGCATTAGGAGCACTCCGGTTGAATATCAACCGAATATGCCCTTGAGAACATGGGCAACCGGACTTTTTGAAACCTTTTTGTATTTCTCTCCGCCGAGATAAAGCTGATTGACGCGGATTCTGTTGAGCTGCTCAACCGGAATTTCATACGGATTTTCGGAAAGAATAACCATATCCGCAATTTTCCCGGGCTCAAGGCTTCCTCTTTCCTTTTCGTCAAAGGACAGATAACTTCCGTTGTATGTACACATCCTCAAAGCCTCATAAACTGACACAGATTCTTTCGGATTTGAATGGTTGCACGCCTTGTAAATCCAGTTGATCGGATCGGGGTCGGTGCACGGCCCGTCGGAACCCGCACTGATAACTATTCCGTTGTCGATGAAAGTTTTAATCGGGTTGAGCTTTTCACTGCGGCTGCCGAGTATCTTCTCAAGATATTCATCGGGCTCCTGAGGCCAGCCGATAAAAGCCGTCTGAACCGGGAGGGCAATACGGTATTTTTTGCAGATTTCAATGCCCTCCTCTGTCGGCAGACATGCGTGAATAATCGCATGCCTGTGATCCTCCCTCGGGAAATCGTCAAGCGCTGCTTTTAACGCGCGCGTCGCCTGAGTGAAGGCGGCATCTCCGATGGCGTGCATTTCAATCTGCAGGCCGGCGCGGTTTGCCTTTTTGCAGAAGTCCGTAACTTTTTCATCCGTGTAGTAAAGAACGCCTTTATTATCTGTTCCGTTATACGGCTCCGAAAGCGAAGCATCCATCGAGCCGAAGCAGCCGTCAAGTGCGGTTGCAAAGCAGCCGCCGATTCGCGGAAGCTTTCTGCGCATAACCTTTTTTATATCCATGGTCTGCATGAAAACTCTCAGCTGCATTCCGTTGTCAAAGCCTTTTCCGACCCATCTTTCAAGGTCAACATCCAGGTCCGCTGTGAATCCGACGCCGCTGACGGTGTGAATCATTCCGATTCCCTTTGTTGCCAGAAAGTCTGCGGCATTCTGCATGTTTTTAACAAGCTTGAGCAATGAGATTGAATTTGTAACATAATCGGAAACGGCGAAAAACGCCTCCTGATTCATCTCGCCCGTATCCTCATGATAGCCTCTGAGTCCGGAAATTTTATTCTTAAGCTTGTTGAGAAGAACACTGTTGATTACGCAGGCGTGCCCGTCGTATTTGACCATAAAAAGCGGTTTATCGGGGCATACAGAATCAATCTGTTCCTTTGTTACAAGGCATCCGTCGCTGACGGAATACGGAGAAGCGCCGAAGCCGACAATGAACTTTTCCTCGGTGGAAGCAAGAAAATCCGAAAGCATCCGAAGAATTTCCGCATTGCTCCTCGCTTCCATAACATTAAGTCCGGCATGAAATATTGAATAGCTTGCAAAATGGATATGGGTATCGGTGAAAGACGGAATCAGAGCGCCGGCGCCGAGGTCTGTCTTTTCCGCTTTTGAGTAGCGTTCCGGCAAAGTGTCGCCGAGATAAACAATTCTTCCCTTATCCTCGACAAGGTATTTTGCAACTGTGTTTTTGCTGTCGCAGGTTATTATTGCTCCTTCAAAAACCTTCATTCTCAGAACCCTCTTTCAAAAGATAATATTTACGGTTTTAATTATATTCCATAAATTTCCCGGTGTCAATGAGCGAAATTGCGAGATTGCTCCATATTATATAAACGCAAAAAACTGTGCGATTTTTATTTGTTCATGCAGATTGCAGGTGCTTTCGGAGGATAATAACTTTTGAAGTGGATAAACTTAGAGAGTAATCCTAACCAAATGGTAATTGCGGACATACATTTTTATGCAAATATGCAGATGGAGGTAAAAAATGGCAAAAAAATTTAAGCTCATCACGGCAATATTATCAGTTATATGCGTCGTGTTTGTGGTTGAAGCTGCGGCACCGGTTGCTTCAATCGGCAACAGCCAATTCTTTTGGTGGATTTTCATGATTATTGCTTTTCTCCTTCCGTACGGTCTTATTTCGTCTGAGCTGGGCACGACATATCAGGGCGACGGCGGACTGTACGACTGGATAAACAAAGCATATCCCGGCAAAAAGTGGGGCGCACGTGCCTCATGGTGGTACTGGATTAACTTTCCGCTCTGGATGGCTTCACTGGCTGTCATGTGCCCGGAGCTGCTGAATATCATAACAGGAGTCCGGCTCGGCACAGCATGGTCGCTTATTATTGAACTCGCATTCATCTGGATTGTTGTATTCATTTCCTTCTTCCCTGTCAGTGATAACGTCGCGATATTGAATATAAGCGCTGCGATAAAGGTGATTCTGGCGCTGCTGGTCGGTATTCTCGGTGTCTACTATGTTGTTGTCAACGGCTTTGAAAACGACATGTCACCTGCCACCTTCCTGCCGTCCTTTGACCTGGGCAGCCTTTCGTATATCTCGGTTATACTGTTCAACTGTCTCGGATTCGAGGTTGTGTGCACATTTTCAAATGATATGCAAAACCCGAAAAAGCAGATTCCGCAGGCAATCATTATCGG
>CAZIMM010000099.1:0-7619 GCA_964540415.1 uncultured Eubacteriales bacterium | reverse complement strand
GCAATATTTCATTTAATATGCTATAATACTCTCAGAGGTGAGATTATGAAAGAAAACAAGCTTGTTGATTTATCTATGCAGTTTTCTGCCGACACTCTAAAACTCTGTGAAAACATAAAAGGACATTCTTCGATAGTTAATCAACTTGAACGAAGCGCAACCTCAATCGGCGCCAATATCCACGAAGCAAATTATGCCCACGGTAAGGCGGATTTTATTGCAAAGCTTCAAATATCTTTGAAGGAATGTTATGAAACCGAATACTGGCTTGAATTATTTGTGAAGTCGGAATTTATCAGCCGTGATGAAGCAAAAACGCTTTATAATAATTGTGGAACAATCCGCCGTCTGCTTATTGCTTCGATTAATACGGCAAAAGAGAACAAGTAATTTGATTTATGTTTTTCAAAAATAGGAGTGGCAAAATGAGAATTATCCGCTTTGATTCTAAATATCGTGATGATATGATTTATATGGTGCTTGAAGCAAAGAACTCACTCGGAAGAATACCCGGACTGAATGAAGATTTGTTGAATATAAAAGGAAGCTATTTTGATAAAGGTGATATGTTCTGGTTAGCGATTGATGAAGCTGACCGAGTTGTCGGATGTGTTGGATATCGTTCAATAGAAAACACAACGGAAATATGGCTTCATAGATTGTTTGTGAAATCAAATATGAAGCACAAAGGAATAGGAACAAGGCTATTGTATACTGTTGAAGACTATGCAAAGAAAAATGGTAAAACAGCGGTATATGTTCATTTGGGTCAGCCGAAAAATGTGTGGTTTGAATCGTACAAGTTTTATCCCAAGAACGGGTATCATACTTATTACGGTGACACCCCGTATTTAATGAAAAAAGAGTTATAAGCTTAAGACGAAATAGAGATTGAACTACAGTATGCTTTTTCGCGAGTTCACATCCATACACCGGTTTGCCGAAAAAATCTTTTTTCAATTATGTGTGCCTAGGGGCACGTTAAGTGCGCTTCACGCGTGAAGTTTGCCTTAAGGCAAGTGAAGTGCCTGCTGGCATTGGCAGCTTCAATGCAAAAGAGGTTTACACCGGTGTGGCTTTCAATAATACTGCCGCGAAAAAGCTGTATCAATCTTCAGGTTTTGAGTTAACAGGTGAAGCAGATGAATTTCAATCGGAAATGAAATTGAAAATAGAGGATTAACCTCACCAAATGAGCATAACCCCACCACGCGAGGTCAACACCGCACACCGATTTGCCGAAATACTTTTATACACGTCAGACAAAAAACACAGCTCCGCGAAAGTGCGGGGCTGTGTTTTTATATGTTTGAAATGAATCAATATATGAATACATGACACCCGGAATTATTTCATTCCGGCAAGCTTCAGATTCGCCGTATGCTCCTCAAATGTTGTTGCATAGTAATAATTTGCGTTTGAGTCATGGCAAAAATAAAGATAAGGAACATCTGCGGGATAAAGAGCGGCGTTGATGGTGGAAAGCCCCGGGTTACAAATCGGGCCTGCAGGAAGGGCAGAGCATTTGTAGGTGTTGTAAGAGCTGTTGTAGCGGTTGATGTCACCGGTCAGATACGGCTTGACATCCCGTTCAATATAATTGATTGTTGAATCCATTTGAAGCTTTTGACCCGCCTTTAGCCTGTTGTAAATAACAGCCGCCACCTTTGCAACTTCGGCGGGGTTTGAGCCTTCCTTCTGAATTATCGAGGCAACTGTCAGCACCTCATCAATTGAATACCCCAGTTCGGAGGCTCTGCTCCTCATTGCATCCGTAATTTTAACCTTTCCGTCTCTCAAAAAACGTCCGATTGCGTCCTGAGGCTTTTCACCGACATAGAACTCATATGTGTCGGGAAAGAGGTAGCCCTCAAGCTTGAAGCAGCGGTTTGAATTTGAGGGTATGGAGGCAACAAGAGGATAGTAGCTGTAATCATAGGTCTGCGCTGTGCTCATGAGAGCGTCAAAGGAGGCAACACCTTTTGATTCAAGCGTTTTGAAAATCTGCGTGAGGGTCTGCCCCTCTTTTATTGTCACCCTTACGGTGTTTGCGGAAGGTGCTGCCGTTGACGGCACAGTTGTTGCCGGTGCCGTTGTTGCCGGCGGTGCAGTCGGACGGACAGCCGAGGAGGGCGCGGCCGTGGAAGGCTTTGCAGATGCCGAGGGTGCGGCCGTGGAAGGTTTTGCGGATGCCGAAGGTGCGGCGTGAGTGGTTGGCACTGCTGCAGCTGTCTGATTTTGGGTGCTGCCGGGTTTGTATTCGTCCGACACCGTTAACGGAGAGTCGGCCGGAACGGAATCGGTTGCGGGAGATGTGCCGAAATCATCCCATAGCCCTGCGCTTGTGGTTCCGATGGTTTCGGGAACTGCGGTTGTGGTGATGCCGTTATCCTGATTTCCGGAGCAGGCGGCTGTAAAAAGTAGAAGTGCTGCTGCAAAAAATGCAGCGAATATTTTTGTTTTCTTTTTCATTTTCTTCCTCGATTTTGTAATGAAGCGAACCCCGGATTCTTTCCGGGGTTCGTCGCGTGCATTAGTGATTATTCACTGATTATCGGTGACGACAAAAGCCCCAGTGCTCTGAACACATATTCATAGCTCCAGCGCGATCCCGTGCTTTCCCACGCTCCGGGGCCGTGCCAGGATTCCTTTGAATCCGCGTTGTGTACAGCACCGAACGCATTGAATCTGTGCCCGTAAAGAGTTATGTCGAGCTTGTGATGCCCGGGTGAAACACAGGCTGTTGCCGCATAGGGCATATAGGCCATGATGCCGACCCTCTCCCCGTCAACAGCAGCACTCGCAAGCGCTCCGCGGAAATGCGGGGTGCAAATGCGGATTTTGCCGCCCTTGCAGTCAATGTCCGCATGGTAGGTTATGTTGCCGGCGTAGAACGGGAAGCCCTGATAAACAAGGTTTGAAAACGCAACCGTATCGGGCTTCTTTGTGAGCACGGCATTCCTGCCCTCAGCCCTGACTCCGAAATCGCCGAGAATATAGCACCACTCGGTGTTTGTGCGGACTCCGAACGGAATCGTAATCAACAGCTCATTTGAACCCTTCTTGATTTCGGGCAGGTCGACGGTTTGAATTGCCTTGTCGGTGTACCATCCCGTTGCGGTGTTGTCAACGTGAGCTCCGTTGAAAGTGATTTCAGCCTCCCACGCACGCTCGAGCGCAAGCTTTGCACCGGAAATGTCAAGCTCGCTTTCAACCGTGAATTTGAGTGTAAGCTGATTTGTCGCCTTTTGCTTCGGGATAACCCACGGCTGAACGGAGTGGCCGCAGCGTTCCGGGAAACCGAGCTTTTTGCGCCATATATTGTCGGCTCTCAGCAGCTCCTCGCGTTCGATGAATTCGGCACCGTCAACGCTTGTGCAGGCCATATCAAGCAGCAGCACGTTCGGCTCGGAGAGAGTGTAGGGAACTCTTTCGGGAAGCTTGTATTCGCGTGCAAAGCTATGCTGAACCGCCGGCAGCGCTGTGCTTTTGCCGGAATCAAGACGGATGAGAATACTGTCGTAGCTGAAAACTGACACGGGAATAACAGTGTCCCCGCACACATATTCACAGTGCATCGGCTTTATTTCACCCGAGAGCGTGTCATAAAGCACGGGCGAAAACTCGCCGTTCAGCTTTATTCTGATGTCCCTGCAGGTTGCGATGTCCTTGTTGTAAGGCTCTGCACAGTGCGCGATGAAAAGCCAATCGCAGTTTGTGTCGCGGCGGAGCTGATATATCAGGTCATCGGTGAGAGCACCGTCGGCTCCTCGGAGAGTCACAGTTCTGCTGCTTTCGAGTGCCTCGAGCAATGCCGCGCGGTCAAAGGATATTCTCTGAGATTTTTCAAACAGCTTTCTGCCGCGCTGTGAGGGCTCGGCATCCACATATTTCGGCGCGTCGCCCATGAAGATCAGCTTTCCGCCGGAAGCAGAAAACGCCTCAAGGCGGTCGAGAGTTGTGCTTCTGAGAGTTTCGCAGCCGGGGACAACAACCGTGTCATATTCCATTGCGCCAACGCAAAGCGGAGCATCCGCACTCTCGCAAAGTGACGGGAACAGAGATTCGCTGATAAAATCAAAATCAACGCTGCCCTTAAGAAGCCATTCAGTCATGTCCAGAAAGCGTCTGTCAAGCGATCTGCGCATGAGCTCGGTTTTGTCATTGGGTCCCCAATGCAGCCATAAGCTCTCAACAGGATGCACGACGCCGACTTTTACAACGGGCTTGCCCCTTGTCATTGCGGTGTTCACTCTGCCGAAGTGGTCCTCAACGGCGGGAAATTCCTTATACCACGGCGTTTGATAATGTATTGACGCGGGATAGTCGCGCTTTGCCGCTCCCTCCATGGACGCCCAGGAGAGGTGCGGCACTCTCACCGTCACACCCAGCGCCGCCTGCCAGTCGCCGTGCAGCTTGTAGCCTCTGAAATCATAGTCCCAGCCGGTTACGCCGTAAAGCTCACTGAGCACGCCCTCGCGCGCGTACTGATGCGCGGCAGACTGCGCCTGCTTTGCTGTTGTGAACTCGAACCTTGCGCAGAGCATATCAATGCCGGGCAACTCAAAGCCTCTGTAGGAACGCATTGCCTCACCAAGAGCGGCTGTCTGGATCTGGAGCGTTTGCTCCTCCATCATGTGCCCGGTGAGGGCTATGCCGTTTTTGGCGCACCATTCGCCGCAGGTGTCGGCAAAGCTGTGGGCAAAGCGCTCGGCGATATGGTCGTGATAAAGATAGCGCACCTTTGAAACCCTGCCGTCGGGCAGCTCCCAGAAAAGCTCTGGGAGGGTTTCAAAAATGTCCTTGCCGTATTGCTCGAAATATGTTTCCGGAACATCGTCCGTCCAGGGCAGAATCACAGTTTGTCTGTCCGCGGAGTTTTTGAACACACCCTTACGCTTGAACTGCGGCTCGTCGGTGAAAATCGCAGGAACGGTTTTGCCGAATTCGTCGGACAGCTCACGTTTGTATGCCTCGTGCGTGATTTCAATAAAGCGCTCAATCGCCTTGCGGCTGAGAGTGTCAACATAGGTCTGACCGTTGTACCATGACGATGTGCCGCTGATTTTGCGGTAAGCATACCATTTGCAGCCCGCTGCCTCATCGTTTTCTCCGATACGGCTGTAGGACGACAAAAAGCCTTGATTATCGAGCACAACATCGTAACAGCACAGCAGCTTTGCATCTTCAAGAGGCTCGGTGCTGAGGGCAAGATAACGCTCGCGGTATTGCTCATCCTTTGTCACAAGTCCGCCCGCTGCGCCGGAGGGCCACCTGTCCTCGTCGTAAAGCCATGCGAGCATTTTCTCGTCCTTCGCTTTTGCAACGCAGGCCTTGACAACATCCATGTATTCTTCCGAGAGATACTCCGTGTCAAGACCGGTGCGGACATGCATATGGAAGCCGCCCAGCCCCATCTCCTTGAAAACTTCAATCTGCCGCTTCATTTCTTCGGCATCAAGCTTGCAGTTCCACGCCCAGAAAGGTGTGCCTCTGTATTCGCAGGTTGGGTTTCTGAACAGCTCATCGTCAAGCTCGGGACAAGCGTTTTTGTTGTAAAGCATTTTATCTGCTCCTTATAAATTCATGGTTTCGGCTGAATCAAAGCGAAATTGTAACGTCCGACACCGGATAGGTGCAGCACGGATGAATGTAACCGTATTTGATATCGCCCTCGCGGCGGTGCTCGGTTTCATCCGGGATAAACACCTCGCCGGTGACAAGCTTGCAGCGGCAGATGCCGCATTCGCCGCTCCGGCAGCACGACTTGGCGGCAATGCCGCCGCGCTCGGTGCAGGTGAGAATGCTTTCTGTTGATTTGCAGGGGAGTGTGGCGAGAACCTCGCCGCGCTTGATAACCGTGCAGTTGAAAACCTTGTCCGCAGCATCCGCCGGGAAGCCCGCAAGGTTTTCGGGGTGCTTGATTTCACCGAAAAGCTCAAAGCGGATGAACTTGCGGCGCAAATTCATTTTTTCGAGCTCCTTGCCGACAAAGCTGTACATTGCTCCGGGGCCGCAGACGAAAACGCTGAAGCTCTCGGGTGCGTATTTTTCAATGAGCTCTTTTGTAATAAAGCCGTGCTCAAAGCCCTCGGCGTCGGAATCGCTCAGAACATAAACCGCCTTGATTTTGCTGCATTCTGCCTGAAGAGTGTCAAAAACACCCTTGAAAAGAATATCGTTCTCGGTGCGTGCACCGTAGAGCAAAACAATGTTTGCGCTGTCGTTCCCGTCGGCAATTGACTTTGCCAATGCAAGAAACGGAGTGATTCCGCTGCCGCCGGCAATCCCGACCACAGTTTGCGCGTCACGCAGAGGCTCATAGCAGAAATTTCCCTCGGGAGCGGATGCTTTGACCACTGTGCCGACAGTGAAATTGTCAAGTATATAACCGGACACAAAGCCCTCCGACACTCGTTTGACTGCAATTTTGTATGTTCCCTCAAACGACTCCTTCGGTGAGGACGCAAGTGAATAAGGCCTTGTGACATATGACTCGCCGATGTTCAGGCGGAGGCTGATATATTGTCCGGCGCTCGAATAGGCAAGGGGAGTGTCTGTTGCGGATTCAAAGGTATAGCATTTCACATCATTTGCAATTTCATCAATTCGGACTACCTTCAGGGTTTGTTCATCCGGGTGAAGAAGCTTTGCGATTTCATTCACTCTGTAAGTCTTCGGGAGTGGTGCGGTCGAACCGTTTTCGAAGTGCTTTTTTCTCTCGGGGATAAGACTTGCAAAACGCTTGATATCTTTTATGTTCGATTTTACCGTAACTCTCATTGCATTTCAGCCTCCATATCCGCAAGTGTATTTTTTGCAGAATCTCCGCCGGATATAAACGATGAGGAATAGCCGATGCCGTACATACCAAAGCCGCCGCAAAAGCGCAGGCCTTTGATTGCCGCTTCATTTTTATCCATAATATTTCTTTGCAAAACGCTGTCCCAGCCCTGGGTTCTGTAACCGTAAATCGTACCCTCGGGAACGCCGGTGTAATGTGCGTAGGTAACAGGTGATGCAATTTCAATTTCTTCGATGCTGTCGCGGATTTTGATTCCGGTTGCTTTTTCAAAGTTGTTTATCATTCTGTCGGCAACCGCGCGCTTTGCCTCACGGTATTCCTCGGGCTTGACATTTCCCCAATCATCCGTCATGTACAGAGTGGTGAAATAGAGAATTGTTGTCCCTTCCGGCGAACAATCCGGATAAACCTCGTTGAGGCAGACCGTAGCTTGTGCGTTGTTGGTTGAAATCTTTTCCATCAGCTTAACCTGCTTTACGCTGTCCGCCGAATCATATATGAAAAAGCTGTGGTCTTTGATTCCCAACTCCTCCGGTGATTTGTCAAGCCCCAAAAACATTGAAAAGCCTTTTGCATTGAGCACTCTTGTGTTTGTCTTTTTGATTTCGCTTTCGGGAACGTTGTCGATAAGCGTGCCGTAAACAGCATGAGGGGAGCAATTGCAGACAACATGGTTTGCAAAAAGCTTTTCACCGCCCTCAATTTCAACGCCCCTGACACAGTTGCCCTCCGTCAGTATTTTCGTCACCCTTGTGTTGAGCCAGAGCTCGCCGCCGTATTCCTCAAGCAGGCTGACAAACGCACAGCTCATCTC
>CAZIMM010000098.1:1876-7790 GCA_964540415.1 uncultured Eubacteriales bacterium | reverse complement strand
ACGGCTGAACAATACTATCTCCAAACAGAGACATCTGTCAATCTTGAAGACGCAATCAGCTATTTCACCTTTTCAACAAGTGACCTCGGGCTTTATGACACCAGAATTGAAAGCTACAGGGAACGCTTTTCCGAGGAAAACTCAAACTTCTTCTTTGTGATAACCGACAGCGAAAACAACAGGCTATTTTCAAACTACGACGGCGGAGATTACCGCTTCAAGATGACCCGCAGCTTTACATATTATTCTGACAGCGGTGACAGCCGGACCGCAAGAATTGACGGCTACGTTCGTTCGGAATTCGTTGCCGGTGACGGTTATAATTCAGCCTTCTGGTGGATAAATCATGCAAACCACATGCGCTTCGTCGTCTTTGTGCTTTTGCTGATTTCAATCGTTATCATTGTTGTGCTGCTCACCATTATTTCGTGCAGCGGTCTCAACAACAAGGACAAGGACGGCAAGGTGCTTCTCACCTTTATTGACAGAGTGCCGCTTGATTTGTGCATAATCGTTTCCATCGGACTTGTCTCAATGTGCTGGCTTATCATCGGCCTTACAGAGGTCGGAAATGCGAACATGGTGCTGTACAATGTTGTAACCGTAACTTCCGCCTGTATCACCGCCATCATCATTGAAATGTTAACAACCACTCTTTGCACGAGAATCGCCGTAGGCAGACCGCTGCGCAACACCATGGTCTACCGTCTGATTACCTTTATCCGCCGCAAGGCACCGCGAGGAATACGCCGAATCGGTAAAAGCATGTCATTCTTCAACAAGCTTGTCATTTCCGTTGCCTGCATCAACCTTTTAGGGATGGTTGTGATTGCGGTTTTCGCCTACTATGAGCTGATAAAAGGTGAAATTATCTTTGACAGATATATCCTCGTCTGGCTCATTGAGCGCGTTGTGCTCATCCCGATTATCGTTATGCTTGCGCTCAACTTCCAGTTCATCAGGGAAAAGGCACAGCGACTTGCCGACGGTGATCTTGATGACGAGGACTTTACCCGGCGCGTAAGCATCAAGGGCTTCAAGGCACACAGCGAAAATCTTGACCACATCAGAAGCGACATTGTCAAGGCATATGAACAGGAAATGCGCAGTGAGCACCTGCGCAATGAGCTGATTTCCAACGTCTCTCACGACATAAAGACTCCCCTGACCTCAATCATCAACTTCATTGACCTTTTGCGCAGCGACTCTCTCACCGCCGAACAGCAGAAGGATTACATCGACGTGCTGGGCAGGCAGGCGGATAACCTGCGCTGTCTTCTTGACAGCCTTATTGAGGCATCGAGAGCCTCTACGGGCGATGTGAATCTGAACCTCGAACGCACAAATGTCGGAGTATTGCTCAGTCAGACCCTTGCAGAATTCGATGAAACACTTCAGGCGCACAATCTTGAACTCGTTGTCTCAACGCTTGCGGATGATGTGTTCATCACAGCTGACGGCTCCCTTCTCTGGCGCGTTTTCTCGAACCTTCTTAACAATATTTCAAAATACGCAATGCCCGGCACACGGGTTCATCTCAACGTAGCAAGGAACAACGGCTATATCGTTATCACCTTTCGCAACATTTCAAGGTGCACGCTTACCGATGTCAGCGGCAGTGAACTGCTTGAGCGCTTTGCCCGCGGCGATGCCTCTAGACACGAAAACGGAAATGGCCTCGGTCTGACAATTGCACAAAATCTCACCGAACTGCAAAACGGCCGGTTTGAGCTTGTCCTCGACGGAGATTTGTTTAAGGTTATTCTGACATTTAAGGAAACATAAAGCAAAGCACAAAAAACGGGCAGTGCCGCAACACCGAAAAGTGTTGAACAGCACTGCCCTCTTTGTTTTTAATTTTTGTTTATGAATATGTTCTTAAAATAAAAAAGAGCTGTATTGCAGCACCTTCCGGTGTTCAACACAACTCTTTTTTTGTATTTAATTATGCCTTGCCTTCGCAACCGAGCACATTTTTGATTTTGTGCTCAACGATTCTCTGGATGCCGGCGCGCGCAGGGGTAAGATACTGTCTGGGATCAAAGTCCTTGGGATTCAGTGCAAAGTGCTTTCTGACCTCTGCGGTGAACTGAAGTCTGAGGTCTGAATCCACGTTTATCTTGCAGACAGCCATTCCCGCCGCCTTGCGAAGCTCGTCCTCGGGAACACCAGCGGCGTCAACAATGTTTCCGCCGAATTCGTTGATATCCTTAACAGCTTCCGGAACAACCGAGCTTGCGCCGTGAAGAACAATCGGAAAACCAGGAAGCTTTTTGCCGACTTCTTTGAGGATTTCAAACTGAAGAAGGTCATGTCCGGCTTTTTTGATGTTTTCAACCTGCTGTTTTGTGAACTTGTATGCGCCGTGGCTTGTTCCGATGGCGATTGCAAGTGAATCAACACCGGTTCTGCCGACAAATTCCTCAACCTCCTCGGGGCGGGTGAAGGAAGCGTTTTCTGCAGAGACGTTCACATCATCCTCAATGCCTGCGAGCTGACCGAGTTCACCCTCAACAACAACACCCTTGCTGTGAGCATATTCAACAACCTGCTTTGTCAGCGCAATATTGTCCTCAAAGCTGTGATGCGAGCCGTCAATCATAACAGATGTAAAGCCGCCGTCAATGCAGCTCTTGCAGGTTTCAAAATCGGGGCCGTGGTCAAGATGAAGAACAATCGGGAGACCCGATTCCTCAACAGCAGCTTCAACAAGCTTTTTGAGATAAATCGGATTTGCATACTTGCGGGCGCCTGCGGAGACCTGAAGAATGAGCGGCGCGTTGAGTGCCTTGCCGGCAGCAACAATGCCCTGAATTATTTCCATGTTGTTGACATTGAAAGCACCGACTGCATAACCGCCGTCATAGGCATCCCTGAACATTTTGGTTGAGGTAACGAGAGGCATAATTTTACACTCCTTATTTTTTATAGCTTTATTCTATATTGTTTCATAGATATTGTAAATATCCACAACGCCGAAAATGAGGCGGGCTTTACGATTTTTTATGTGTTTTTCTCACCTTTTTTGACAAATGACACAAGCTTTCTTCTGCCGATCAGCACAAAATAGTTGCCGGAAAGAAAATTCTTCAAAAGACGTGCTTTATCCGGCTCAAGCTGCTCTGGGTCGGTGAAAACCTCAGCCTCACAAAAAAAGCTGTTGTGAGCAATTACATCAAAAATTGCACATTTTTGCGCATACGACAGCGCGGAATCGCAAACACCGCCGATGAATTCCGTAATGCGGTCGACATAATCGCGGTAAAGCCTGCACAGCCTGTCATGTGTGTCGGCACCGACAAGCTTTATATAATCCCAAACACGTTCACGGGACATAGTATATTCCGAGAAATATTCGGCAGTGTACACTCCCGCGTTTTCCTGCTCCTGAAAGCTGCAAAGCGCCTGTGAATAAAACGCAACGCTTTTTGCCGAAAAAAACAGAGGCAGATTGAGGAGCAATTCATCGGTGAAAGGAAATTTATGCTGTTCAAATTCAATTTCGGCATCGTCAAACAGCTCCCTTTTGTATGCCTTGTTGCCGAGCGGGTTAAGCTGAGATGAATCAACAAAGCAATCAAACAGTCTTTCCTGTGAGTCGGCAATAAAAAACTCTCCGTCCCTGAACGTGTGCTCCGGATTGAACGCTGCCGAAACTCCGTTTTGCCTGTTACCGAACATAATGATGTCAGCACCGCAGGCGGTAACATATGAGTCCAGCTTTTCCAGCAGGTTTTTATACCAGGAGTCACCCGGTGTGAAGAAAAGAACGTACTCCCCTGCAGCGCCGTCAATTCCGGCATGTCGGGCTTCGGGCACACTGTCGCCCTCCGCAGCAATTATTTTTACTCTGCTATCAAGCTCTTTTATCTTTGAGATTTCTTTTGAACTCAATGCCTCCGGGCTGCAGGAGAGCAGCAATTCAAAGTCAACAAAGCTTTGCGAAAGCAAACAGTCAAAGCTGTGCTCCGTGAATTCGGTTTTTGTTGAGACCGGGACAATAACACTGAAACGTGGCATATTTTTCCTCTCATTTCAGCCGCAAATTCTGGATTTACCACTCTCTGATTTGAGCGGGATTGTGAGTGATTTCTTCAAGCCGCTTCATAAACGGTATGATTTCACCGTATTCGCATGCTCTGTGGTCAAAAGCGATTGTAATGGGCATAATCTGACGGATGACAATTTCCTTCTCGCCTTTTTCATTTTTTCTGACAACCGCCCTGTCCTGAATCGCAGTAAGCGCCACCACAAAAATCTGTGGAGGAATTATTTCAAGGAGAGTGCAGCAGCCGTTGAATTCTCTGAAGCCCGCACCGAGATTGGACACTGTGATCGTGCCCTGTTCGATATCATGCTTTGTGATGCGGTCTTCCTTCGGGATGCTCTGATATTCCTTCTTCGCCTTTCCGGAAAGAGTTTTGACCTTATGCTTTCCGGTTTTTGCTCCGATGAGTCTGCCGAAGGTCTGGACAAATCTTCCCTTCTTCAGCGCGGTAATTGTGTTGTCCATCGACACCTCAAACATAGCTTCATTGAGGTCGGTCTTTTTGAGTCTGCGCGCAACATCGGAAATATATTCGGACATTTCATCAAGCGACTTGTTTTCAAAGTTGTGAAGATTTATCGTCATCATTTCGCCGTTCGGCAGAATATACGGCATTGAAATATTGATGTCCTCAAAGGTTACAAGCTCGCCTCTGACAAGCTTACGGCTGAAATACAAATGTGAATTGAGCAAAGGCGCCGCTTTGATACCCTCAACAATCATTCGCAGATACAGGGTATTAACCCCGACGCTGTTTTTGTAAACTCCATCCTTACGTGCCGCCGAGAACTCAGCCATGAGCTGGGTGACATCGGCATCATAAACAACACAGGCATGCGGGATTTCCTCCCAAGACTGTGTTGTCATGTTGGCAACAATCTTTCGCTGAATACCAAAATGCGTTCTTTTTATGACTTTCATGCAGATATACTCCTTAATTCTTTATTCTCTCTACCTTAATTTCCGATATACAGCCGTACTCCAGAGCATAGCAGTTTCTTGCACCGCAGACAATCCGCAGCGGATTTCCGCAGGTTGCTTTTGCAGTAACTTCACCCTTATTGTTATATAATTCCACTTCGCCGTCCTGAGACACAACGGCAACTTCAGAAGAATCGGAAGAAACCCACAGGCGGCGTTCGCCGTAGTTCTTTTCATACATCACATTGCCGTCGCTTCCGATGACACGAAGGAAATAATCATTGACACTTCCGAACCTTGAAAGCAGCAGTGCCACTTTACCATCGGCGGAAAACGACAGATTTTCGAGTGTGCAGTAAGGGAAGGTGTTTTCCGCGACAACCTGACCGCTCTGGTCAAAAATGACGCACTTATTGTCGCCCACAGCCGCAATGGCATTGCGTTCAAGATAACGCACCTTCATCATTGTCGTTCCAGTGTAACTTTTCTTGAAAAGCTCCTTTCCGGAGTCGACGGAAAGGACATAAACCGACGAATATATTTCTGCGGCATCAGAGCCGACAACGGCAATGCAGACGTTTTTTTCATCCTTAGAGAGAGCAACCGCAACAATATATTCCTTGGAGCAGAAGAATTCAAGGCGCTTTTCGTTTTTTGCCGAATAGACCAGCAGACGGCTGCAGGCGTCATCCGCCGTGGATGCGAGCGCATAACCGCCCTTTGCTCCCATTGCACCGGCAAAAATCTGCCTGCCGAGACTGCCGTCAAAGAGCTTTTCCGTGCGGTTGTGCAGGAAGTATTCACCGGACGTTCTGTCGAAAACAAGCATTCTGTCCTTTGAGACTTCAATGCCGGGAGATGAAAATATGTGCTCTGCGCTGCCTATCAGCTTCGCGGTTGAGTTGTAGACAAAAACACCGGTCCTTTTCAGCACGGCGATGCTTC
>CAZIMM010000098.1:0-1831 GCA_964540415.1 uncultured Eubacteriales bacterium | reverse complement strand
GACAACATCACCCGCGCGGGTTTCTATGGGATAGCCTTCTCCGGGACGCAGGTTTGAAAACGCCTCGGTCAGAGAATCAACCACTCTCGTGTATGTAACGTTACCGAAGGACTTTGCGGAAATGAAAAGGAGTGATAGAACAACGCAAAGCGTCAGAACAACCTTGAAAACTGCCAGAGCCCGTCTGCCGGTACGAACAAGTCTTTCCTCACGCTCTTTTTCCTGACGGAGCTTTTCCTCATGACGGCGCGCATTTTCTTTTCTGCGTTCATTGTCCGCGGAAGTCGGATTATCATTTTCGCCGGTGAAATCTATAACATCAGTTTTTTGTTCGTCGGTTTTCAATTTTTCTCATCCATCCTTTCACCATCGCAGTCACACATGAGCTTTTCCGCGGGATAGAATACCTTATTCAGATAAAGCCCGTGCGCCGGTGCAGTAATCCCGGCACATTTCCTGTTATGCGAGGAAATGATTTGCGGCAAGGTGTCCCGATCTATTTTTTCCCGTGAAATGTCGAGAAGCGTACCCACCATAATTCTGACCATGTTATACAAAAATCCGTCCGCCGACACTCTGAAAACAACTTCATCGGCGTTTCTTTCAACCTCGGCGTATCGCACCGTGCGGACACTGTCGGCAACACTGCTGCCGGAGGCACGAAAAGCGGAGAAATCGTGCGTCCCGACAAATGACTGTGCCTGCTCATTGAGCATTTCGGCATCAAGCGGGGGCTTGAAAAGAAGCGCACGTCCGACAAGGAATGGGTCTCTCACAGCCGAATTATAGATGCGATAAATATACTCTTTTCCCATACAGTCATAACGAGGGTGAAAACTCAGAGGAACCTCGCGGCAAGCTGTCACCGCAATGTTTTCGGGAAGGTTTGCGTTGAGTGCGCCGACAAGCGTTCGCCCGCCGAGACTGCTTGCAGTTGTGAATGCACAGCAAAACATATTTGCATGAACACCCGAATCGGTGCGGGAGCAGCCTGTCAATGCCGACCTGTCGCCCGTCACGGCTTCGATTGCGTCCTGCACAACCTGCTGAACCGTAACGGCATTTTCCTGAACCTGCCAGCCGTGATATGCCGTGCCGTCAAAGCGCAGGGTCAAAAAAAGTCTTTTCACTCAAATCACCTTCGCAAAACGGATATTCAGAAAAATTATTCCGCCGAGCATGAGCAGTGTGCCGAGCACGAAAAGATAATCCATCGTTTTGAGCTTCATTTGCTTCATTCTCGTTCTGCCGTCTCCGCCGGTATAGCAGCGGCACTCCATTGCAAACGCCAGCTCATATGCCCGCCTGAATGCGGAAACAAACAGCGGCACGAGAATCGGAACAAGAGCCTTTGCGCGCCTGACAATGTTGCCGCTTTCAAGATCTGCTCCCCTTGCCTTCTGCGCATTCATAATTTTGTCTATTTCTTCGATAAGAGTCGGTATAAAACGCAGAGCGAGCGTCATCATCATCGCAAATGTGTGAACCTGCAAGTGAAAAACTTTGAGAGGAGAAAGCAGGCGTTCGATAGCGTCTGTGAGCATCGTAGGAGTTGTGGTGAAGGTCAGCAGAGAGCTGCTGACAATCAGGCAGATGATGCGCGTCACCATGAAAATTGCGGTGTAAACGCCCTTGTCTGTTATGCTGATCTTCCAAAACTCAAAAATCACCCTGCCGTCACTGATATAAAAAAGATTGAGCACAGCAGTGAAAATGATGATGAGCATAATCGAGCGCAGACTTTTGAGCAGAAGCGACGGTTTGATGCCCGAAACCGCAACTCCGGCAGCAAGGCTCAGGATGCACACACCGAGAGAGAAGAAGTTTTTGC
>CAZIMM010000097.1:0-8010 GCA_964540415.1 uncultured Eubacteriales bacterium | reverse complement strand
TTTGCTGCTATGGCTCAGGTGGCAGAGCACATCCTTGGTAAGGATGAGGTCACCAGTTCGAATCTGGTTAGCAGCTCCAAAAATCCCCGAAAGTCCGTTTAAGGATTTTCGGGGATTTTGTCATTTATTTGTTTTTTACCGTAATAAGCCGAAGAAGCCTTTACAGAATATTATTTTAAGGCTTTGCCGTACCGTCAGGTGAAACAATGCCCTCCTTCCACCAAATGCGGTTCATCAGCTCATAACGTTCGAGAGGCAAACCGGTGTATACGCAGTTGGATGTGCAAAAAATATAGCCGGTTGAATCTTCGCCCATGCCTTCACGCAATGAACGGCGAACATCGGCAATAACCTCTTCGTCTGTTCCGGTTTGAAGCAAGCCGCAATTTACATTTCCGCAAAGCGCAACCCTGTCTCCGTAAAGGCGCTTTACCTCGGCAAGGTCAACTCCGCCCTGAGGGTCAAGCGAATGAAGAGCATCGGGCTTACAATCAACCATCTGATCTATTATCGGCATAATATTGCCGTCCGTATGCTTAATTGTATAGAAACCCATTGCGCGGTATTCTTCGATCACGCGTGAAAGATATGGTGCAACAACCTCGGAAAACATTGCAGGCGAATAAAACGGGTTGACATTAAAGCAATAATCGGAACAAAGAGCAAAGCCGTCCACAAGGCCACTGTGGGAAGCAAGCATTTCGGCGTTTTTCACACATGATACAAGCCTGCGTTCCGCCTCAGCTTTAACGCTGTCGATGTCCTCATAAAGCTGTTCGGTGAATTTCATCATGTTGCCGCCGTCGGGCATCGAAAGCGTCGGATCACCGTGCAGCATAAGGAAATACTCATCACCGCTTTTTTTGCGAATTGCCTCAAGAGTTTGCAATGTGCCTTCCGCATTATTCGGATTCGGATGAACAAAAATTGCACTGTGGTGATACTTTTCGGCAATGAGTATGTAGCTATCGGCCATATCATTAATCTGAAGCTTTTGCTCGCGCCGGCTCATTTGATCCCATTGTCTGAAAATTCTGTGCTCGGGGTGAACTTTGCCGACTGCTTCAAGAGTCAGGAAGAAATCCAGTTCAAATGTCGGGACATGACCGGTTATCTTTTCGCGTCTCAATGATTTGATAAAACGTTCACGCTGTGTCATATAAATTATTCCCTCCAATAAAAGTTTGAGAGGTTTGTTTTGTAATTTGAATTATATCATAATTATATGAAATTGGCAACAAAAAATTATTCGGTGACAAATACTTATTTTGTCAAACAGCTGAGTTATAGAGAACGAAAAAAGCTGCATAAAAAAGCAGAGGCAAGCGCAACATTTTGCACTTGTCCCTGCGGGTTTCGGGCGGTTATCAAAACAGCCCGGAGTTTATTTGCTTACGTTATTTCATATTCTTTTCGTAGGACTCGATCATCTTTTTGACCATCTGTCCGCCGACGGAGCCTGCTTCGCGAGAAGTGAGGTCACCGTTATAGCCCTGCTTAAGGTTAACACCGACTTCGCTCGCAGCTTCCATCTTAAAACGGTCGAGCGCTTCGCGTGCCTCGGGAACCATGCCCTTTGAGCTACCGTTACTAGCCATTCTTTTACACCCCTTACACAAAAATTTCTTTTGCGTTTGCACTATTATTATCGCAATTAATCAATGGGATATTAAAGCCAATTTTTGAAAGATTATTTGAAATATCAACCTGTAATCATATACTTTTCAACGCAGCTTTCCAGATTTCAACAAGTTTTTCAAATGAAAATGCTGCGTTTGCAGGGCTTGTGGATGCGAGCACTGTGCAGCCGATTCCGACATTAGATGCAATATATTTATTGTATAGCTTTTCGGCAGTTTTCCCGTTTGTGAACACAGCCTTAATCGGACAGTGAGAGAGAATATAGCCGATATCGTTCGGAATTACGTTTTTGATGCTGCTGTCACTTGAGCCGACAACCGAACAATTCCCGGCACAGTCCCACAATGCCAAATTGTTTGCAAGCAAAAGCTCCTTCTTTTCCGGAATGCTTGTCGGCACACGCGCCCCGTACACAGCCGCAATTACACGCCAAAATCTGTTTTTTGTGTTGCCGTAATAAAAGCCCTCCTCACGCGATTTGACCGAAGGGAAGCTTCCGAGAATGAGTATTCGAGAGTTTTTATCAAATACCGGCTCAAACGGATGCGCAAAATTTATCTGATTCGATTTCAAAATATAGGCCCCGATTCCGCTTTACTATTATCTGCATTTCTGTTATAATACACATCGGTGAGATGAAAATTGATTACAAAAAATGTTGAATTAATTGTTTATTCAAAGCGCGTCGAAATATGGAATTTTATAACCCATGCTTTCGGCGCGCTTCTGTCACTTATTGTGTTTGTTCCGGGCATAATCAAGTCATATGGTTCTTCAGGCGCAAGAGGCGCTGTTTCAGCCGTGATATACGGCTTATCACTTCTTGCGGTTTACACGGTTTCGGCTGTCTATCATGTTCTGCCGCAGGGTGAAGCAAAACGTACTGCGAGACTGGTTGACCATTCAACGGTTCCGCTTCTGATTGCAGGAACAGCCACTCCCTGCGCGCTGATAACACTTTACAACATCAGTCTTGCGCGCTGTCTGCTGGTCTTTATTCTTGCCTGGCTGTGCTTTTTATTTGGCGCGATACTGAAAATTTTCATGTTCGGAAAGTTTAAGGCAACCTGCATTGCGGTTTACATTATCAGCGGTGCCGTCATGCTCTGCAGTGCCGTCCCGGTGATTGACAGCCTGAACCGTCACGCGTTCATGCTGCTTATCGTCGGATGCGCCGCCTACCTTCTTGGCGGATTGCTGTGCAGTCTCGGCAGAAAGCGCCCGTGGCTGCACCCTGTTTTTCATGTGTTTGTACTTATCGGAAGCGCGGTACACTATTATGTGATTTTTAACTACGTTTTTTAAAAATCAATGAATCCGAGATGCTCCAGAAGTATTTTTAAACCAATAAGAATCAATACCGCTCCGCCGGCAATTTCCGCCTTTGATTTGAATTTTGCACCGAACCTGTGTCCGATGAACACTCCTACGAGCGAAAGTGAGAACGTTGTCACACCGATAAGCAAAATTGCATATAAAATGTTGACCTTAAGGAACGCGAATGTTATACCGATTGCGAGCGCATCTATACTTGTTGCAATTGCAAGGAAAAAAATCTCCTTGATGTTAAGCTTGGCGCTGCAGCTGCACGAGTCCCTTTCATCGTCCTTAATAACATCAATTATCATTTTGCCTCCGATTATTGCAAGGAGACCGAAGGCAATCCAATGGTCAACACCGGTGATGTACTTTTCAAACTGCTTTCCGAGAATCCAACCGATAAGCGGCATAAGTGCCTGAAAAACGCCGAAAAATGTTGCGATGATGAGTGCAAACTTTTTGTTGAGCTTCGGCATATTCAGCCCCTTGCAAAGTGCCGCCGCAAAGGCGTCCATCGAAAGACTGACACCGATAAAAAACTGCTCAATAAATCCCATTTTTGTTCCTCCGACAATTATATATTATTTAATTTTACTATACCTGTCTGAAATGTCAAGCCGATTTAATATATTTTTTAGCCTTGGTATCTTGAAGATATTGTATTATTATTTAATTCATGCTATATTTACTATAAAATTTATAAAAGGAGGCGAAAAATTATGGGGAAAATCACAACACACGGGAAAGTTTTTATTGATGACCTTGGTCGTGAGTGCATTTTCAACGGAATCAATCTGTGCGACAAAAGTCCGTGGAGTGAGGACAAGGTTGCTCACTGTGAGAACATTGACAGTGCATTTCTCGATGAGCTTATCCGTCGCGGCACAAACCTCATCAGGCTTGGCTTCACCTGGGCAGTCATCGAGCCGAAGCCCTGTGAATACAATGACGCGTTTATCGATGACATTGCAAGAATCCTTGACCTGTGCGAGGAAAAAGGCATTTATGCCTACATAGATATGCATCAGGACCTTTATTCCGATTTCTGCTGCTGGGGAGACGGTGCACCGCCCTGGGCCACTCTTTCAGACGGTCTGAAGCCCTGGAAAACCAAATTTGTCTGGGCAGAAAACTATTTTATCGGCAGAGCGTGTCACAGAGCTTTCGACAATTTCTGGGGCAACAAAGCTTATAACGGTAAAGGTCTGCTCGATTATTACGCTGCCATGTGGGCACATGTTGCAGACAGGCTCAAGGATAAACCTGCGCTTTTCGGCTTTGACCTGCTCAATGAACCGTTTCCGGGCAAAGACGGCGGAAAAGTTTTCCGTAAGCTTATCGCAAGCCTCGTCAAGGTTACTCTTTTTGACAAGCAGATTGAACGCTGCAAGCTCATTGCCGACGCGCTTCATGTTGAAAGACGAATGAAAGTGCTCGACCAGTACGGTGCAGAAATGTTCCGCAAGGTCACAAGCTCAGCAGATTCCATCATCAAGAAGTTCGACATTGAAAGATATTCACCTTTCCTCAATAAAACAACCGCAGCCATTCGTGAAGTAACCGGCAACGGCATTGTTTTCATTGAAAACTGCTATTATTCAAACCTCGGTATTCCCTGTTCGGTTCCGGCAATTACTGTAAACGGCGAGCGCGAAAAGCAGCAGTGCTTCGGACCTCACGGCTACGACCTGATGGTTGACACTCCCGCCTACAAATACGCGAGCAATGAGCGAGTGAGCGTTATTTTCGGTGAGCATAAACGCACTCAGGACAGGTTGGATGTTCCGGTTGTTGTCGGTGAATGGGGCGGATTTTCAGAGGGCACCGAGTGGTTCCCGCACATTGAGTTTCTGCTTGACACCTTTGACAAAAACAAGTGGAGCAACACCTACTGGGCGTATTTCAAAGGACTGCTCGACCTGCCTCTCATGGACGTGCTCTGCCGTGTCTATCCGAGAGCAGTCACGGGAGAAATCATCTCCTACGGGCTGGACAGAAAAAGCAACGTGTTCACCTTGAAATACAATCAGGAAAAGGATTTTGACGCTCCCACAGAGATTTTTGTTCCCGGTGATTTTAAGGAAATTATTTGCAGCGGTGAGCACTCTTTTGAATCGTTCGGCGGCAAGTCCGGTATACTGAAGGTTCACACAGGCAAGGGCTACAATGAAATAAAAATCGTGTTTTAAAGCAACACGGTAAGGCTGTGATTTTATCAAAAAAGCGGACATTGCCGTCAGCTACATAAAAAAAACATTCTGCATGGCGTTCGGCGTTATGGTTTTGTTCTTCGGTGCAGGCCTTGCAATCAAGGCGGATGTCGGTATCGGCACGTTTGACGCGTTTGTGGTTACAATTGCGGATGTTGTCGGTTTGTCATCCGGAAAGATTGCAATACTTGCAAACTTTGCGCTGATTATGACACAGATTTTCATGCTCGGCAAAAAGTTTCCGCCGAGGGAGCTGCTGCAATTTCCGTATATGCTGCTCGTCGGATTTGTCCTTGATCTTTATGTTGAGGTATTGCTTGTCGGCTGGATGGAGAATTCACCGTATATCGTCAGGCTGGCAGTTTCCGCCGTTTCAAACGCGATTCGTTCATTGGGTGTCATGATTATTTTTGAGTCAAAGCTTATGCAGACACCGCTTGAGAGCGTCTCCGAGCTTATCGGCAAGCACATTAATAAATCTCTCGGCAGAGTCATGCAATACTTTGATGTGTTTTTTATTGTCGTTTCTCTTGCTCTGTCCTTCTTTTTCAAATCCGGATACCGTGTTAGGGAGGGAACGGCAATCGCGCTTTTGCTTTTCGGCCCACTTATGGATGTCTTCCGCAAACCCTTGAGAAAGGTTATTGAAAAGCTGCACATATAAAAAGCTCAGTATATATAATTTAACGAAAGAAGAAAGCATTATGAAAAAAATTATTGCAATTCTTATGACGGCTGTTCTGGTTTTCAGCCTGGCACTCCCCTGCTTCGCCTACGGAGACTCTGTTTTGAAGTTTGATAAAAACGGAGAATTCAAGATCCTGCATTTGACCGATATTCAGGATGTGTATCCGATGGAAGAGGCTGAAGTCAAATTCATCGGTGAGGTTCTTGATTATGTCAAGCCGGACCTGGTCGTTCTCGGCGGCGACAACATCGTCTGCGACGGCTATGATATTTATGACCAGCTCATGCCGCTGTTCACCTCAAGAAATCTCAATTTCACCCTTGTTTTCGGCAACCATGACGATGAATCTTCATCACTCAACAAGGAACAGCAGCTTTTGAAATACATGAGCTATCCCGGCTGCCTTGCTTATGATGCACAGCCTTCACTCCACGGCTGCGGAACGCACTATCTTCCGATACTCAGCTCATCGGGTCAGAGCGTTGCCTTCGCACTGTATATGTTTGACTCAGGTGATTATGTCGTTGATGAAAACGGCAACCGTGACGGCTATGACTGTGTGCATGAGGATCAGATTGAGTGGTATAAAAACACCGGTAAAGCTCTGCAGGCTTTGAATAACGGCAAGGTTGTGCCGGCACTCTCTTTCCAACACATTATCCCGCAGGAAATCTACAAAGCGGCTTTTATGCCCATCCCCTTCCCGCTCGGAGAAGCAACCAGGAATTTTAAGGACGGCACAAATTATACGCTACTGCCGTATATGACAAGAATCAACGGAATCATTCTTGAGCCGCCCTGCCCCTCAACATATAACTATGGCCAGTGGGATGCATTTGCCGTACGCGGCGACATGCTCGGCTGTGTGACCGGTCACGACCATATCAACAGCTTCATTTGCAGCTATAAGGGTGTTGACTTCATTCAGTCTCCCGGTGCAACCTATCATTCATACGGCAGAGACCTTGTCAGAGGTGCACGCGTGATAACTCTCAATGAAAAAGACCTGAGCACATATGACACCGAGATTGTCACCGCCTCACAGCTTGCCCTCAAAGACGGCTCCGGTATACCGCAGGCAAGCGGCACAAGCACCGCATCTTACTACTTTATTAATCTCTTTTTCAAATTGATTTCATTTTTTGCTTGATTTGACCGTTTTGCTCAGCCTGCAATTATAACTCATCCGCAAGATAAAAAAAGGACGCCGTGAGTTTTCACGGCGTCCTGATTTATTGCTTGAATTATTTCATCATGCCCGCAACTTCGTCAGCGAAATTGTCTTCTCTTTTCTGGAGACCCTCGCCCTTTGCAAAGCGGACAAAGCCGGTGGCCTTGATTGATGTGCCCAGCTCCTTGGCAACGGAATCAATATACTGCTGAACAGTCATTTCTCCGTCCTTAACATACTGCTGGTCAACAAGGCAGGTTTCTTTGAAGAACTTGGAGATTCTTCCCTTAATGATGCCTTCAATAACCTTTTCGGGCTTATTCTTCATCTTGTCATCTTCCTTGAGCTGAATGGCAAGAATATCCTTTTCATGAGCTACGACATCAGCGGGAACGCTCGCCTCGTCAAGATACTGCGGAGACATTGCGGCAACCTGCATTGCAACGTTCTTGCCCATTTCCTTGAAAGCTTCGGAATTGTCAGCGTCGGTGTCAAACGAAACCAAAACGCCGACGGAGCCGCCGCCGTGGATATAAGTTGCAACAACACCCTCAACTCTTTCAAAACGGCGAACCTTCATGTTCTCGCCGATGGAAAGAATGTTGTCCTGAAGATTTTCCTGAACGGTTCTGTCGCTTCCGGAAAGCTTCAATGCGAGCAGAGCATCAACATCTGCGGGATTGCCGGAAACTATAGTCTTGGCAACGTTGAGAACAAAGCTCTTGAATTTCTCGTTTTTTGCAACGAAGTCCGTCTCGGAGTTCACTTCAACAACAACGCCGACCTTGAGAGCTTCGTCATAATATGCAGTGACAACTCCCTCAGCAGCAATTCTGCTTGCCTTTTTAGTTGCAGCGGCAAGACCTTTTTCGCGAAGAAAGTCAATTGCCTTTTCCATATCGCCGTCTGTTGCGGCAAGTGCCTTTTTGCAGTCCATCATGCCAACGCCTGTTTTTTCGCGCAGCGCCTGGACATCTTTA
>CAZIMM010000096.1:0-8088 GCA_964540415.1 uncultured Eubacteriales bacterium | reverse complement strand
GATGTTGTCCGTGTTGTGCTTGAATCAACAGGCAAATTTGTTTTTGAGGTTGTTGACGAAAAGGCGGTTGAGCTGTTTTTCCCAGCAGCCTGAGCGATTTCGGTCACGGTGGTTCTGTGTGTAACCTCGGCATAAGCGGCGGTTGTGCTTTCTTTGACCGGGATTATTTGTTTGTTGACATCATCGGTGTCGGAACCGTCAACAGACAGAATCGGGAAAGTTTCTCCCAGATAAGTCGGCTCGGGTTTGAAAATGCACCAGATAAATGCCTTGACGCGGGCAAAGTACTCGCGGATGTAATCATGGCTCATGTCTCCGTAACTGCGGGGGTCTGAGCACACGCCGTACATTTCAATGCCGAGCCTGCGGGCAGTAAAAACAGCACGGGAGAGATGATATTTCTGCGTCACCGCGACAGCCTTATTAACACAAAAAATTTCCCTTGCGCGGTACATCGTTTCGTATGTGGAAAAACCGGCATGGTCAAGAATGATATTGTCAGCCGGAACACCCTTATCAACTGAATATTCCTTCATGCAGCCGACTTCATTATAAAACTCGGTGCCGTGGTCGCCGCTCATAAGAATTTTGTCGCTCGTGCCGTTTTCATAAAGCTCGATTGCACCGAGAATTCTGTCCTCAAGCATGTAACTGGGATTACCGTTCGGAAGAACAGCAGCGCCCGGCACGAGAATGCAGTCGGCGTTGAGCCGGGATGCCTCGGCGGGCGTTACAATGTATTTTTTCGCATACAAAACAACCGCCAGATTGACAGCTGCCGTTGCAAGAATACCCGCAGCCAGCACACAAACGGCGGCGAGCATTATTTTGAAAAATACTCGTGATTTTTTCATGAGTTTGTGTCCGCCAGCTTTTCAAGCGACTGCATTTTCAGATACGCATTGATAAAGCCGTCAATATCACCGTCCATGACAGCGTTGATGTTGCCCATCTCATAGCTTGTGCGGTGATCCTTCACCATTGTGTACGGCATGAAAACATAGGAGCGTATCTGGCTTCCCCAGCCTATTTGCATCTGGTCACCTTTGATGTCTTCAATTTTGTCAAGATGCTCACGCTCTTTGATTTCAAGCAGTCTCGACTTGAGCATACGCAATGCAACCTCACGGTTCTGGTGCTGACTGCGCTCAACCTGACAGCTTGTTACAATGCCCGTCGGAATATGTGTCAGACGAACAGCAGAGGAAGTTTTGTTGACCTTCTGTCCGCCCGCGCCGCTTGAACGGTAAACGTCCATTTTGATGTCCTCGGGGTTGATTTCAATTTCGACAGTGTCGTCAATTTCAGGCATAACCTCAAGCGACGCAAAGGAGGTGTGGCGTCTGCCGGAAGCATCAAAGGGAGACACGCGCACAAGCCTGTGCACGCCGCTCTCGCTTTTCATGTATCCGTATGCGTTCTCACCCTCAATGAGCAGAACAGCGGACTTGAGACCGGCCTCGTCGCCGTCAAGAAAATCGAGCATAGTGACCTTGAAGTCATGCTGCTCGCCCCAGTGGGTATACATTCTCACCAGCATTTCTGCCCAGTCCTGTGCTTCTGTTCCGCCCGCACCCGCGTGGAAGGTCAGAATGGCATTTTTTGCGTCGTATTCACCGCTGAGCAGAGTGCTCAGTGTCTGCTTTTCAAGCTCGCGCTTGAAGGTGTCAACGCTCTGCCTGCATTCCGGGAAAGCGCCGAGGTCGCCCTCCTCATCGTAAAGCTCAATCATCATGAGTGCATCGTCATAATCCGTGCGCAGCTTTTCATAGGAGGCAATACGGTTTTTGAGCATACTGATTCTTTGGTTGACCTTCTGTGCGTTTTGCAGATCGTTCCAGAAGTCCGCCTGAGCTGTCTGCTCCTCGAGCTTTGCAATTTCACTTTTCATGCCGCTGAGACCCAAAGCGTCCGACAGCTCGTTGAGAGGCTTTTCGTTTTCAAGTACCTCAAGACGTAATTCTTCAAATTGTAGCATAAAAATCTCCGTTTTCTCTTTATTTAAAATATCTTAATAATTATATACTGTTTTATGCGTAAAGTAAAGAACATAAAATAAAAAATATGTTTTGTTTTTTGGCCAATGGTATTGAATTTTATGCAGAAAATGTATATATTATATGTTAGCAGATAGGAGGCAGTTTATGAATTACGAAAATCAGCAATGTGTTGCCTGCCGCAAGGAATTCAGCAGCGGCGACGATGTTGTTGTTTGCCCCGAATGCGGTTCACCGCATCACAGAACTTGCTGGGCTCAGACCGGCTGCTGTGCAAACGCTGCTCTCCACGGGCAGAAATATCTGTGGCATCCCGCTGAAACCGATGACGGGAATGCACAAACAGAAAAGGAAAGCGAAAAGAACCTGCAGAGCTTTCCGACGTTTACCTGCCCTGATTGCGGAAATGAGCTTCAGCTCGGCAGCAGAAGCTGTCCGAATTGCGGTGCAAATTTTGTCTTTTCTCATGCTGTGCCGCCGGTTGCCGCCGCAGATTTTGAAAAGTTTTTCAATGCCGATGATGCCGAGCCGGAGTTCGACGGAGTGACTGCTCCCGAAATGGCCGCTCACATCGGTGTGAATGCTGACAGATATATCCCGAAATTCCGCAAAATGAACAACGGCAAAAAGATTACTTGGAACTGGGCGGCATTTTTCTTTTCTCCTTATTGGTTATTCTACCGAAAAATATACAAAGTTGCGGCTGTGGCGATAACTGTTTATCTTGTTGCCTCACTGCTGTTCAGCGTTCCGATTTCCGGTGTGCTGGACAGGTATACCTCGGCAGTTGAAATATTCAACGCCTCCGTCTCCGGTGTGACGGATGACGCCGTAATCGAAAGTGCAATGGACACCTTCGTTGCAAGCGTTGCGCCGGATTTTTCAACGGTGGCTTTATATCTTGCCGTGCCGCTTGTGCTTCAGATTATTGCCGGATTGACGGCTAATATATTCTACAAAAAGAAATGCATCAGCAAAATTAAAGAAATAAAACAAATCTCGAACGAGGACAGACAGAAGCAGAAGATTTTAATTATCGCAACCGGCGGAGTGTCGCTGCTGGCGGCTCTCGGCGCACTGATTGGCAACAGAATTATCATGATGCTTGCAAATTACATTGTTTGACAATAAAATCAATATATCGGAGGAAACAACATGAAAATCAAAAAAGCAATTATTCCGGCAGCCGGTCTCGGCACACGAGTTCTGCCCGCATCCAAAGCAGTTCCGAAGGAAATGCTGAACATAGTGGACAAACCGGCGATTCAATACATTGTTGAGGAAGCTGTCGCCGCCGGAATTGAGGACATCCTTGTCATCACCAACCGCGGCAAGGGTGTTATTGAGGACCATTTTGACCACGCCTTTGAGCTTGAGGCAAAACTCAAGGACAACCCCGACAAGAAGGATATTTACGAGGAAGTCAAAGCTGTTGCAAACCTTGCAAACATCTATTTCCTGCGTCAGAAGGTCACAAAGGGTCTCGGACATGCCGTTCTGTGTGCAAAATCCTTTGTCGGCAATGAGCCTTTTGCCGTGCTTTACGGTGACGACGTAATCATCAATTACGAAAACCCGGTCACGTCCCAGCTCTGCCGTGCATACGAAAAGTACGGCTGCGGTACTGTCGGTGTGAAGGAAGTTCCCCGCAAGGACGTTATGAAATATTGCTCTTTGGATGTTACACCGATTGAGGGTGAGGACAGGGTTATGCGTTGCCACGCAATTATCGAAAAGCCGAAAGAGGAGCAGATTATGTCCTGCTTCTCGATTCTCGGCAGGGTTATTCTGCCGCCCGAAACCTTTGGTCTGCTTGAATACTACCTTGAAAAGACCCCTGAGGGTGCGGAGCTTTATCTCACCGATGCCATGAACCATCTTGCCGGCGAAGGCAAGCTTACGGCGGTTGACTTTGAAGGCATCCGTTATGACATGGGCAACAAGCTCGGTATAATGAAGGCAAACTGTGAGGTTGCGCTTGCTCACAAGGAAATCGGTGAGGACTTCAAAAACTACCTCAAGGAGCTTGTCAAGACGTTCTGATTTGACAAAAGTTTCATTACTTATTATTGAACAATAAATATCAATGCAGCAAAAACGGGGAAGTATCTTTAACACATTTTGTGTTCGATACTTCCCCGTTTTTATATTAATTTTACTGCAAGATGGATTTCATCATTCGCTTTGAACCGTCGGGCGCTGTGAGCGTGCCGTTAACGAAAGCTGACGGAGTCAATGGCAAAAGCACGTCACATTCAACGGGCAGCACACTTTCAACCGCCTTGAATGTGCCCGGTTCAACTTCCGGATTGCAGCCGCCAAAGCAGACAACGGCTGATTTATCTTTGAGGGAATCCGCTGTCAAATCGGGTATGCTGTTCTTTTTGAATGAAAAAGCATTTGCACCGAGTGAATAGTTGTCACCGAAAAGGACGTTGAACTTGTCACGGTCATCAACAATTTCAAGGCTGTCATGCACACCGAAAATATCGCAGTTGTATTTCCTTGCAAATTCGAGAGCAGTTTCAAACTGCTCATTTGTCATGCTTTGCGAAAGAACAAACGCCGATTTGTCTGCACCCGCGTTTTTCAGTGCATCATCAATTGCGGTATAAGCATCCTGCTCTGAAACCTGATTACCTTTAATGGCAGCCGAGGTCACACGTTCGGGGCTGTTTGCGCTGCCGAAGCCGAAGCGACCGTACGGGCAGACAATCTCGTCACTGCCGAGAGGCATTGCCCTTGTCGGAGTTGAGCCGATATAATACATTCTCAGCGCACAGCCGACGGCGCAGCCGTTGCAGACTGTGTCAACGTGGTTTTCCTCAAGCGGGATATCTTTTTTGAACGGCACACGCTCCATGAGAGCACCTGTCGGGCAAACTGTAACGCACTGACCGCAGGAGGTACAGCGGGATTCATCAAGCCCTATGCGGAATTCAGGCGAAACAACCGTGCCGAAGCCTCTGCCGACAAGCCCGATGGCTCCGATACCCATTCTCTCGGCGCATATGCGCACGCAAAGGCCGCACAGCACGCACTTGTCCATATCACGGATGATGAACTTGTGGCTGTAATCCTTGCCGTGAATAATCTTATTGCCGGAGTAGACAGAGGGGTCTGCCGAGTATTCACGGGCGTATTTTATGAGCTTGCAGTTGTGATAATCAAGGCAGCCGCATTCAAGGCAGCGTCTGCCCTCGGCAACCGCATCCTCTTCACTGAGAACATCGGCAACAGGCTCAAAGTTTGTGCGTCTGATTTCGGGAGAAACAAGATGCACGTCATGGCGAGGAAGCTTTTCCTTGTCCTTCAGATCCTCAGCAGTGACTGTCTTTTCAACATAGTATCTCTTCTCATAGCCCTTGATTTCTCCGTCAAGGTAACTGCAGATTACGTTCGAAGCGCGCTGCGCTTCGCCGATTGCGGCAATCGCAATTGAGGCACCCTTGTTTGTTGAATCACCGATTGCGAAAACTCCGTCAAGATTCGTGAGGTAGGTGCTTTCGTCTGCCGAAATGTTGCCGCGTTTGTTGAGCTCAACACCGTCGAGACCCACTGAGTTCAGCTTCTGTCCGATTGCCATGATAACAGTGTCAAGCTTGAGCTCTTCAAATTTTCCTTCAACCGGAACAGGGGAGCGCCTGCCGCTTTCGTCAGGCTCGCCGAGCTGCATAACCTGAAGCCGCATGCCGGAAACTCTGCCGTTTTCTCCGAGAATCTCATCCGGATTGTTGAGGAATTTGAAAACAACTCCTTCTTCCTCGGCTTCGCAGATTTCAAGCTTCTCTGCAGGCATTTCATCGCGTGTACGGCGGTATACAACATAGACTTCCTTCGCACCCAATCTGACGGCTGTTCTGCAAGCGTCCATAGCCGTGTTGCCGCCGCCGCAGATTGCAACCCGCTGACCGATTTCCGGAGCATTCCCGAGCGCCGTGTCTCGCAGAAAATCAATTCCGCCGAGAACACCCGGCATATCCTCTCCCTTGACGCGCATTTTGCCGCTTGTCCATGCGCCGACAGCAAGCACAACCGCATCAAAATCGGCGCGCAAACCCTTGAGTGTAATGTCCTCGCCGAGCTTTGAATTGTTAATAAGCTTTACGCCTAAATCCTCAATGAGGGCAATTTCACGGTCGATAACTTCGTCCGCCAAACGGTATTGAGGAATTCCGTACCGCAGCATGCCGCCCATTTTGGGCATCTGGTCAAACACTGTTACACTGTGGCCGCCGATTGTCAGATAATATGCAGCCGAGAGTCCGCCGGGGCCTCCGCCGACAACCGCGACCTTTTTGCCCGTCGGGGGCAGGAGATCAGGCTTATATGTGTTGCTCGAACGCAAATCGTAATCTGCAGCAAAGCTTTTGAGCGCGGCAATGCTTATCGGCGCATCAACAAGCCCTCTGCGGCAATTCTGTTCGCACGGATGCGGGCATATTCTGCCGATGCACGCAGGCAGCGGTATCTTCTTCTTGATAACCTTGAGCGATTCCTTATATTCGCCGTTTGCAATAAGCCCGACATAAGCCTGGCAGTCTGTGTTGGCGGGACAGGCGTGTGAGCAAGGAGCAACACAGTCACCGACATGGTCCGACAGCAGCATATCAAGCGCAAAACGTCTTGCGCGGATGACCTTGGGCGACATTGTATAGATTGACATTCCGTCGCTGACCTTTGACGCGCATGCGCGCAAAAGCTTCGGCAGACCTTCAACCTCAACAAGGCACAGTCCGCACGCACCGTAAGTCTCAACGCGTTCATCCATGCAAAGTGTCGGTATCTCAAATGAATTGGCACGTGCCGCTTCAAGAATAGTTGTGTCTGGCTCGACCTGACAGTCAACACCGTTGATTTTTATATTCAACATATCACTCACCTCTTATTTCTTCACAACCGCACCGAAGCGGCAGGCATCAAAGCATCTTCCGCACTTGATGCACTTGTCATGGTCGATGGTGTAAGTCTTCTTCACAACTCCGCTGATTGCATCAACAGGGCAGCGCTTTGCGCACAGAGAGCAACCGACACATTTTTCCTTGTCGATTGTATACGAAATGAGGTCAATACATTCACACGCAGGGCAACGCTTTTCGTTGATGTGCGCCTCGTATTCGTCACGGAAATACTTCAATGTTGTGAGAACAGGATTCGGAGCCGTCTGGCCGAGTCCGCAAATCGAGCCTTCCTTGATTCGCGCGCATGTGTCCTCGAGCAATTCAATGTCGCCCGGTCTGCCGTCACCTGCACAAATTCTTGTGAGTATTTCAAGCAGGCGTGTTGTTCCGATTCTGCAGTGTGTGCACTTGCCGCAGGATTCTTTTGCCGTGAAATCGAGGAAAAATTTTGCCATGCCGACCATGCAGGTCGTTTCATCCATAACAACCATTCCGCCCGAGCCCATTATTGCGCCGGTTGCGGAAAGCTTTTTGTAGTCGATAACAGTGTCAACAAGCGAGGCGGGAATACAGCCGCCCGACGGGCCTCCCATCTGGACACCTTTAAATTTATATTCACCGCGCATACCGCCGCCGATGTCAAATATAACGTCACGCAGGGTTTTGCCCATGGGAATTTCAACAAGACCGCCGCGCTTGATTTTGCCTGTGAGCGCAAAAACCTTTGTGCCCTTACTGTCCGGTGTGCCCAATGATGAAAATGCTTCGCCGCCGTTGTTAATTATCCATGCGACGTTTGCATAGGTTTCAACGTTGTTGATGTTGGAAGGCTTGTGCCAGTATCCGGACTGTGCCGGAAACGGCGGCTTCAGGCGCGGCATACCGCGGCTGCCTTCAAGAGATTCAATCAGTGCGGTTTCTTCGCCGCAGACAAATGCTCCGGCACCGGCCTTGATTCTGAAATCGCATGAAAAGCTGCTGCCGAAAATGTTTTTGCCGATATATCCCCATTCCTTTGCCTGAGCAATTGCCTTTTCAAGCCTTGCAATTGCAAGGGGATACTCGGCGCGGACATAAACAATTGCCTCTGTTGCGCCGATTGCGTAAGCTCCGATGAGCATACCCTCAATCAGACTGTGCGGGTCACCCTCGATGACAGCTCTGTCCATGAATGCGCCGGGGTCACCCTC